>JBMTOT010000074.1:0-8927 GCA_049442935.1 Ilumatobacteraceae bacterium
CAAGGACGGCTACAAGTATGCAGACGGCGACTCGGCCGAGACCGTCGAGCCCGGACGGGCTGGTCGGCTGCACATTCTCGAGGTGCAACGCCTCATTCGCTTCATGCCCAAGATCGTGATCTGCGTCGTTCCCGGTTGGGCGGCGGGCGGCGGGCACAGCCTGCACGTGGTGTGCGACCTCACCTTGGCGAGCCGTCAGCATGCGCGCTTCAAGCAGACAGATGCCGACGTGGCCTCGTTCGACGGCGGATACGGCTCGGCGTATCTCGCACGCATGGTCGGGCAGAAGTTCGCCCGCGAGATCTTCTTCCTCGGGCGCGAGTATTCCGCCGAAGAGATGCAACGCATGGGAGCGGTGAACGAAGTCGTCGACCATGACGATCTCGAACGCACGGCTCTCGAGTGGGCCCGCGAGATCAACGGCAAGAGCCCGACGGCCCAGCGCATGCTGAAGTTCTCGTTCAACTTGATCGACGACGGCTTGGTCGGCCAGCAGGTGTTCGCCGGCGAGGCAACCCGACTCGCGTACGGCACCGACGAGGCGGACGAGGGGCGCCTGTCGTTCCTCGAAAAGCGCGACCCCGACTGGTCGCCATATCCGTGGCAGTACTGACAACCGCCGCCGACCCGGACGGTCACAGGTGATCGTCGAGGTCGCAGACGCAGCAGACCCGCGTCTTGATTCCTTCAGGTGGCGCGAGCGACAACTCTCGACGCGTCGCGACAGGCGCGAAAAAGTGGCACTCGGACTCTTCGTTGCCGAGGGCGACCTCGTGGTCGAGCGCGCCATTGCGGCCGGGTGCGAAGCCGTGGCGATGCTCTGCGCGGCCGACGCGGGACATGCGATCGCGATGTCGGTCGACCCGTTGGTGCCCGTCTATGTCGCAGACGATGCACTCAGGAAGGAGGTGACGGGTCTCGGCGTTCCGCTCCGCGCAACAGGACTCTTTCGTCGGCCGGCCCCGGTCGATGCCGACGATCTCATGGCCCGCTCGCGTCGCCTTGTGGTCGCAGAGGCCGTCGACAACCCCACCAATCTCGGTGCGGTGGTACGCAGCGCAGCCGCGCTCGGTTGGGACGGCCTGCTCCTCGATGCAACGAGCGCGGATCCCCTGGCCCGCAGAGCCCTGCGCGTCTCGATGGGAACAGGGCTCGTGCTCCCGTTCGCCCGCCTCTCCCCCGGTGAATCGGTCGCCGACCTCTGTTCGCGACATGCATGCACCTCGGTCGCACTTTCCCCCGACGCCCCCGTCACGATCTCACAGATACCCCGTGTTGAGGGACGTCTCGCCCTGCTCCTCGGAAGCGAACGGGCGGGCCTCACCGCCGAGGTCCTCCACTCTGCCGACGTGGTGGCGCGCATTCCCATGCACGCAGGTGTCGACTCGTTGAACGTGGGCGCGGCCGCCGCCATCGCGCTTCACGCTCTCGGGCCCGACGCAACCGGCTGAGGGACGAGTCCTTCAGTCTGTATTGCGCAGGTGTTCGGCCGCGTTCACCATGTACGACGCGATCATCTCGATGATCTCGTCGCGGTGGGCATCGGGAATCTCCGGTGCGCTCTTTTCGATCGCAGACGCCATGTGCGCGAGCCACCGGTCGCGCTCGAGCGGTCCCACCGGAAACGGTGCGTGCCGCATGCGCAGGCGCGGGTGACCACGCTCTTCCATGTAGTCGTGCGGGCCGCCCCAGTACTGACACAGGAACATCGCCAGGCGACGGCGGGCGGCGGCGGTGTCGGACCCCTCCGGGTAGAGGCGCATCAGGACCGGATCAGTCTCGACGCCGTCGTAGAAATGGTCCACCAGCTCGTCGAAGAAACGCGCCCCGACGATGTCATAGACGGTCGGCGGCTCGACCGCGTCCCCCGACGTCTCCATGTTCGACATGCCAGGCGACTCGGTCAGTGGAAGGTCGGGTCGACCCAGTCGACGAAGATGTCGGGCAATCCGTCGGAGACGCGGTCGGGATACGACGCGGCGCGCTTTTCCAGGAAGCTCTCGACACCTTCTCGCGCATCGGCGCTCTTGCCGCGCTCGGCGATGCCGCGTGAGTCGACCCGGTGCGCCTCCATCGGGTGCGATGCGCCGAGCATGCGCCACAGCATCTTCCGCGAGAGCGCCACCGACACCGGGGCGGTGTTGTCTGCGATCTCTCGCGCGATGCCGTGCGCCGCGGCGAGCAAATCGTCGGGTGCATGGACACTTCTCACGAGTCCGGCCTCGCGCGCCTCGTCGGCGCCGAACAACCGGCCGGTGTAGACCCATTCGGCCGCGCGCTGAATTCCGACCACGCGGGGAAGGAAGTAGCTCGAACAGGCCTCGGGAACGATCCCGCGTCGGGCAAAGACGAAGCCGAAGCGGGCCGAGTCGGAGGCAAGTCTGATGTCCATCGGCAGGGTCATTGTCGCCCCGCCGCCGACTGCGGCGCCGTTGATCGCCCCGATCACCGGTTTGTGCGACTCGAAAATGCGAAGCGTGAGAAGGCCCCCGCCGTCGCGCGGGACACCCGAGCGATCGACCACGTCGCTGCCACCGCGCGAGAAGGTCGACCCTCCACCCGAGAGGTCAGCCCCGGCACAGAACGCCTTGCCCGACCCGGTCACGACCACGGCACGCACGTCGTCGTCGGCGTCGGTGTGGTCGAATGCGGCGATCATCTCGTGCATCATGCGGCCGGTGAAGGCGTTCATCTTGTCGGGCCGGTGCAGGGTGATCGTGGCGACACCGTCGGCGATGTCGAGACGAATGTCTTCGAAGTCCATGCGCGCGACGATAACCGCGCGGCCCTCTCGGATCGAGATCAGACGTCGAGGAACTTGCTGGAGGCGACACCCGAGCCGACGGCACCCGCAAGTGCGCCGATCACCAGCATCGACAGCATCACCGTGTTCGCGTACGAGTCGGGCACGACGAGCGCAGAGACCCCGGTGCCCGGCTTGAAGCCCGTGACGCCGCTCGTCCACGCCTGGTTCAGTCCCCACAGCCCCGCACACGAGACAACGGCCCCCATCAGGCCCTGCACCAGTCCTTCGAGGATGAACGGAACCCTGATGAACCAGTCGGTCGCTCCCACCAGTTTCATCACCTCGATCTCGCGACGGCGCGCAAAAATCGCCGTGCGAATGGTGTTCCAGATGAGCACGACCGCGACCGCGAGCAGCACGAGCGACATCGTGATCGTCACGGCCCGCACGAACGACGAGAGAGTGGAGATGACGTCGAACTCGTCCTCGGCGAGCGACACCCCCGCCACACCGGGAAGGGTCCGGTACTGCGAGGCCAGACTCCGCACCAGTTCAGGATCGGTGGTCTTCGGAACCACCTTGAACTGCGACGGAACGGTGTCGATCGACAGCAGCGACAGCGTGGTCGGGTCGCCTGCGAAGACGCGCTTCGCCTCTTCGAAGCTCTGCGTCTTGTCGAGATAGGCGAGCTTGTCGACGTCGATGACGTTCGGTTGCGACTCAAGATTCTGCTGGATGAAGGCCCGTGCCTCCTCGCTGGCGTCGGGACGCACGAACACGATCATGCCGACGTCGCCGCGCCACTGGACGAGCAGATTGTCGAACGCCCGCTGGATGAGGAAGGTCGAGCCGACCAGCAGCAACGAAACGGCAGACGTGATGACCGCGGCAACCGAGAGCGTCACGTTGCGTCGGAAGTTCGCGACCGTCTCGCGGAACGCGTACGAGATGCGCTGGATCATTCGTAGACCCCCCGCTCCTGGTCGCGCACGATCACGCCGCGGTCGAGCTGAATGACGCGCTTTCGCATCGAGTTCACGACGCGGTGGTCGTGGGTCGCCATCACGATCGTGGTTCCGGTCTCGTTGATGGCGTTCAGCAGCGCCATGATGCCCTCGCCGGTCGCGGGGTCGAGGTTGCCGGTGGGCTCGTCGGCAAGAAGGATCAGCGGCCGGTTCACGAATGCCCTCGCGATCGACACGCGCTGCTGCTCGCCGCCGGAGAGCTGTTCAGGGAAGCGGTCTTCCTTGCCCGCGAGCCCGACCAGATCGAGCACTTGGGGCACCTGCTGGGCGATCACATGGCGGGGTCTGCCGATCACTTCGAGGGCAAAGGCCACGTTCTCGAACACCGTCTTGTTCGGCAGCAGCTTGTAGTCCTGGAACACGTTGCCCAACTGGCGCCGCAGATGCGGGATCTGGCTGGATGCCATTTCGTTGATGTTCCGGCCAGCCACCCAGACGTCACCTCGCTCCGGGCGCTCCTGGCGGTTCATGAGACGCAACAGGGTCGACTTTCCCGAGCCCGACGGGCCGACGAGAAAAACGAACTCGCCCTTTGCGACCTCGAAGGAGGCTTCCCGCACCGCCAGGACTTCCGGGCTGTAGCGCTTGGAGACGTTGTCGAGCCGAATCATGGAAGGCCACAAACTAGCCCGGGTGCCTCCGGCCGGTCGGTCGGACCGCGCACGGCACGGTTCAGGCCGGACTCTCTCCCTGAGCCCGTCTCCAGCGCAGGAATCCCTCCATGAAGCCGTCGAGATCACCATCGAGCACTGCGGCCACGTTCCCCGACTCGACCTCGGTTCGCAGGTCTTTCACCATCTGGTACGGCTGCAGGACGTACGAGCGGATCTGGCTTCCCCAGCCGACCTGAGACGGTCGCCCTGCGATGCGGTCGAGTTCTGCCTGGCGCTCCTCCTCGATGCGCGCCGCGATCATCGCGCGAAGGCGCGTCATCGCCTTCTCGCGGTTCTGCAGCTGACTGCGCTCTTCCTGGCTCGTGGCGACGGCACCGGTCGGCTCGTGGATGAGCCTCACCGCGGACGAGGTCTTGTTCACGTGCTGCCCGCCGGCACCCGAGGCACGAAACACCTCCATGCGGATGTCGGACTCGTTCACTTCGACATCTGGCGCGGCCATGTCGGGCCACACCTGCACGAGCGCAAAGCTCGTCTGGCGACGACCCTGGTTGTCGAACGGGCTGATGCGCACCAGACGGTGCATGCCCCGCTCGGAGGTCATCAGACCGTAGGCGTAGCGGCCGCGGATGGTGAACTGCGCCGAGAGCAATCCGGCCTCTGTTCCCTCGCTCGTCTCTTCGATCTCGATCGAGAATCCGCGCCGCTCGGCCCATCGCGAGTACATGCGCAGGAGGATCTCCGTCCAGTCCTGTGCGTCGACACCGCCATCTTTTGCATTGATCTGCACGATTGCATCGTCGCCGTCGTGTTCGCCGGTGAACAGACTCCTCAACTCGAGGAGGTCGAGGCTGCCCACAACCTTGCCGATACTCGCCTCGATCTCGGGCACCTGGGACTCGTCGCCCTCTTCGCGCGCGAGTTCGTGCAGCACCTCGATGTCCTCGACCTGTCTGCGCAGCGACTCCCACTCGTCGACGTCGGCACGCAGGTTCGCGTACTCGGAGTTCACCTTCTTCGCGTTTTCTTGGTCGTCCCAGAGGTCGGGGCGGGACACCTCGACTTCGAGATCGACGAGTCGCGCCCGGGCATCTTCGACGCGCAGGAACCCGCGGGCGTCCTCGAGACGCTGGGCAATCTCGCGTATGTCCTGTGTGAAGTCGCGCACGTCTGCTCCGGTCAGGCCGCGCCGTGGCACAGCTTGTACTTGCGGCCCGATCCGCACGGGCACGGGGCGTTGCGCGGGGTCGTGGACCAGTCGCTCGCGTCCTTCACGACCGGGCGCCTCGGCTCCTCGGATGCCTCGAGCATCTCGGCGACCTCGCCGGGATCGACGTCGCCGCCGGCGAGCGCGGCGGCGATGAAGCCGCCGGCATCGACGTCGTCGGACGACGTCTCGACGATGTCGCGCACGACCGGCTGCTCATCCTCCTCGCGGATGACCTCGACGTGCATGACGTAGCGCACGAAGTCCTGCGCGATGCCCTTCATGAGGGACCCGAACATCTCGTAGCCCTCGCGCTGCCATTCCGTGAGGGGGTCTTTCTGGCCCATCGCACGGAGGTTGATGCCCTCCTGCAGGTAGTCCATCTCCTCGAGGTGCTCGCGCCAGCGCTGGTCGATGATCGACAACATCACTTGGCGCTCGATCTGGCGCATCATCTCGGCGCCGAGTTCGGTCTCGCGACGCACGTAGTGGGCGCTCGCGTCGGCCATCACGAGGTCGTAGACGGCGTCGGTGTCGGGGCAGGCCGCGACTGCGTCGCCGGTGACCGTCGCCGGCCAGAACGTCGTGAGTTCCTGCGCGAGACCGTCAACATCCCATTCGTCGGTCGCTTCCGAGACGCAGTACGTCTCGATCAACGAATCGACGGCTTCGGCGAGGTATTCCATCGCGGCGGCGCGAAGGTCGAGGCCGGCGAGAATCTGGTCACGGCGCTGGTAGATCACCTTCCGCTGCTCGTTCATCACCTCGTCGTACTTGAGCACGTTCTTGCGAATCTCGGAGTTGCGCTGCTCGACGGTCGTCTGGGCACGCTCGATGGCCTTGGTGACCATCTTGGCTTCGATCGCCTCGTCGTCGGGCAGGGCGCGTCCCATCACCCACGCAAGCGCACCGGTGGCGAAGAGGCGCATGAGGTCGTCTTCGAGCGACAGATAAAAACGGCTCGCACCCGGGTCGCCCTGGCGACCCGAACGGCCGCGCAACTGGTTGTCGATGCGGCGGCTCTCGTGCCGCTCGGTGCCGAGCACGAAGAGACCGCCCAATGCGCGCACCTGTTCGCCTTCGGCCTCGCACCGGGCCTTCACCTCTGGGAGGATTTCCTCGTAGCGGGCGAAGGCCGCGGCCCGTGCGGCCTGGAAGTCTTCGTGCAACTCGTGAACGGGAGCCGGCAGGTCGAATTCATCGACCATCACGCGCGGCTCGTGTCCCTCCGAGATCACTTGCTGGCGTGCGAGCAGTTCGTGATTGCCGCCGAGGAGAATGTCGACGCCTCGGCCGGCCATGTTGGTCGCCACTGTGACCGCCCCGAGGCGACCCGCCTGGGCCACGACGAGCGCCTCGCGTGAGTGCTGCTTTGCATTCAGCACCTCGTGGGCGATGCCGCGCTTGGTCAACTCCCGCGAGAGCCGCTCGCTCTTTTCGACGCTCACCGTTCCCACCAGCACCGGTTGCCCCGCGCGGTGGCGCTCGACGATGTCGTCGACGGCGGCGGCGAACTTCGCGGTCTCGGTCTTGAAGATGAGATCTGCCTCGTCGACGCGTGCAACAGCCTTGTTGGTAGGAATCGGCACCACCTGCAACTGATATGTTTTGACGAACTCCGCCGCCTCGGTCTGTGCCGTTCCGGTCATGCCGGCCAACTTGTCGTACATGCGGAAGTAGTTCTGCAGGGTGATCGTGGCGAGGGTCTGGTTCTCCTCGTTGATGCGCACGCGCTCCTTTGCCTCGACCGCCTGGTGGATGCCTTCGCTCCAGCGGCGGCCCTCGAGGATGCGGCCCGTGAACTCGTCGACAATCTTCACCTCGCCGCCGTCGACTATGTAGTCCTTGTCGCGCTTGTAGAGCTCCTTTGCGCGCAGTGCGACCTGGAGCTGGTGCACGAGGTTCTGCTGCACGGCGTCGTAGAGGTTGGAGAGCCCGAGCTGCTCCTCGACTTTCTCGATGCC
Source organism: Ilumatobacteraceae bacterium (assembly GCA_049442935.1). Lineage (GTDB taxonomy): Bacteria > Actinomycetota > Acidimicrobiia > Acidimicrobiales > Ilumatobacteraceae > UBA2093. The sequence goes on from JBMTOT010000074.1 coordinate 7,557, forward strand.
CGACTCGGTCGGAAAGACGATGCGCTTGGCCTCGTCAACCTCGTAGTCGACGTCGCGCTCGAGAATCTTGACGATGTCGGCGAAGCGGTAGTACGTCTGCGCGGCGTCGGCGACGCGACCGGAGATGATGAGCGGCGTGCGCGCTTCGTCGATGAGGATCGAGTCGACCTCGTCGACGATCGCAAAGTTGTGCCCGCGCTGGGACTTCTCTTCGCTCGAGCCCGCCATGTTGTCACGCAGGTAGTCGAAGCCGAACTCGTTGTTCGTTCCGTAGGTGATGTCGCACGCATATGCCTGGCGCTTCTGCTCGGACGAGTCGCGGAAACCGGGAATGACGAGCCCGACTTCGAGACCCATCCAGCGGTGGATGCGACCCATCCACTCGGCATGGAACCGTGCCAGGTAGTCGTTGACCGTGATGACGTGCACGCCCTTGCCGGTGAGGCCGTTCAAATAGGCCGGCAGGGTCGACACCAGGGTCTTTCCCTCGCCAGTCTTCATCTCGGCCACCCAACCGAAATGCAGCGCGGCACCGCCCATGAGCTGGACGTCGAAGTGGCGCTGACCGATCACGCGCTTGGCGGCCTCGCGGACGGCGGCAAAAGCCTCCACCAGAAGGTCGTCGGGCGTCTCGCCGCGATCCAGACGTTGACGGAATTCCGCCGTCTTGCCGCGCAGGGCGTCATCGGACAACGCCGACATCTCGGCTTCCATGGCGTTGATGTCCGGCACCAACCCCTGAAGGGCCTTCACCCGCTTGCCGTCTCCCGCGCGGAGGACCCTGTCGAGAATCTTCATCCGGCTGGCAATGCTACCGGTGGGTCACCCGGAGGGTTGGTTCGCCCTCGTCCCTCTGCGACGGCGATACTTCCTCTCTGTGGCTGCGACTTCGATCGACACTGTCATCTTCGACCTGGGCGGAGTGATCATGAGGAACGGCGGTCCTCGCGACTTCACGCGCCGCTACCCCGACCATGACCCAGCTCTCGTCGCCGAAATCGTGATGGGTCCCCATCATTTGGACACAGACCACCAATGGCACAGGGTGGAGCGAGGCGAGATCAGCCTCGACGAGTGTCGCGCCATCACCAAGCGCGCGCTCGACGACGCCAGAATACGCGCCACCGTTCCCCCCGAGCGCTCCGCGTCCGGAGGTTTCGCGTTCGAGTTGAACCACGACATGGTGTCGCTCGTGCGCGACCTTCGTGATGCCGGCCGCAAGGTCGGAATCCTGACGAACAACGTGCGGGAGTTCCGCCAGTGGTGGTGGCCGCTCATGGATTTCGAGGCCGAGTTCGATGTGATCGTCGACAGTCACGAAGTGGGCATGCGCAAGCCGAACCCGGCCATCTACCACCTCACGCTCGAGCC
>JBMTOT010000075.1:0-8862 GCA_049442935.1 Ilumatobacteraceae bacterium
GCAAGGTCGCGCTCTCGCTCTCGGACGCATTCTGTGTCGACCGTCATCGCGACGACTTTCGTCGGCTCGTCAGCGACGAAGTCGATCTTCTGTTTGCGAACGAGTTGGAGTTGTTTTCGCTGTATGAGACCACAGACTTCAACGAGGCAATCTCGCTGCTCAGGCGCGACTGTCACATCGCCGCCGTGACCAGAAGCGAGAAAGGTTCGGTGATCGTCACCCGCGATGAAGTGCATGCCGTTCCGGCGCATCCCGTCGAGAAAGTGGTTGATACAACCGGCGCCGGAGACCTGTTCGCGGCCGGGTTCTTGCGCGGCTTCACACAGGGTCGCGATCTCATCTCATGTGCCCGCATCGGCTCAATCGCCGCCGCGGAGGTGATCTCCCACGTCGGCCCTCGCCCCCTCGTGCCCCTGCACGGGCTGTTGCCCGCAGACCTCGCCTGACGACCGTCGGCCGTAGCCTTGGTGCTCATGAGCGACAACGGAGCCGACACACAAGGTCTCACAGTGCTCGGGCGCACCGTGCAGCACGCCATCGAGCACGTGGAGGTCTTTCCAGCGCCTGCTCATGTGACCACCGTGCGCTTCGTCACCGACGAGCTGTCCTCGATGTGTCCTGTGACCCGTCAGCCGGACCTGTCCCGCGTGGTGATCGAATACGTGCCCGAGGCGCACTGTGTCGAGTCGAAAAGTCTGAAGCTCTATCTCTGGTCATTCAGAGATCGCACCGTGTTCGCCGAGGCATTGGCGGCAGAAATCGCCGGCGAGATCATGTCGACGGCGCGGCCGAAGAGTGTCAGGGTCGAGTTGACACAGCGACCCCGCGGGGGCATCGAAGTCTCGGCGGTCGCAGAACTTCCCTGATCGTCACTGCTGGCGGCCGCGCTCCATGATGCGGGCGCGACGTTCTGCGACCTTCTCAGGTGCGAACTGCGCGCGTCGCCACGCAGACCCGTCCGCCGATTCGCGTTCCCATTTGTCTGCCTCAGCCGCGTGCGCGGCATAGGTCGACCTGATCTGCCGCACTCCGGGCTGGTCGTTGCCGATGATGTCGAGGGCGATGCGCCGCACGGTCGGGATGAGGTCGTCGTGCGAGACGACACGATTGACGAGTCCGAACGACAGCGCCTCGTCGGCATCCATGAAGTTGCCGGTAAAACTCATCTCGCGTGCGCGGCGCACGCCGATTGCCTGAGGAAGCAGGACCGTCAGGCCCCATCCGGGCATGACGCCCACCCGCGAATGTGTGTCGCCGAACTTCGCGCGCCGCGATGCAACGAGAAAGTCGCAGTTCAGCGCCAGCTCGAAGCCGCCGGTGATCGCGACACCGTTCACCGCCCCGATGAGGGGCTTTGTCATCGTGGGGAAGGGCCCGCGCACACCGCTTCCGTTGGGTGAGCCGTCGGCTCCCGTTCCGCGCAGGTTGGCTGCGGTGTCGCCCAACTCGGCGAGGTCGAGTCCGGCACAGAAGGCCGGGTCGGCGCCAGTGAGAATCACGACATCGACATCAGCGTCATTTTCGGCCCGTTCCATGAGTCGGGGGAGAAGTGCCAGGACCTCCGACGAGAGGGCATTGCGCTTCTCGGGTCGGTTCAAAGTGATGGTGGCGATGCGCTCGCTCACCTCGTAGAGGACGACGTCGGTGCGGTTCATGCCCCGACGCTAGAAGCCGGGGGCACGGCATGCGAACCCGGTGTGCGAAACTTCCTGCCATGAGTCTCGTTCTTGTGTCCGTCACTGACGGCGTCGCCACCCTCACCTTGAACAACCCCGCAGAGCGGAACACGCTGACGGCGCCGATGGTGGCAGAGATCATCTCGGCAATGGACATGATCGAGGCCGATCAGTCGATCGGTGCCCTGGTCGTGACCGGCGCCGCCCCGGCCTTCTGTGCCGGAGCCAATCTCGGCAACTTGGCCGAGGCGACGGGAGAGTCGCTCGGCACGATCTACGAGGGCTTCCTGCGGATCGCGCGCAGTCCGCTGCCGACGATCGCGGCGGTGAACGGAGCCGCTGTGGGTGCGGGCATGAACCTTGCCCTTGGCTGCGACGTGCGCATCGCCGCCCGTCGGGCAAAGTTCGACACCCGATTCCTGCAGATCGGCATCCACCCTGGTGGCGGCCACACCTGGATGCTGCGCCGAATCGCCGGTCCGCAGGTCGCGACGGCAACGGTGCTGTTCGGCGAGGTGCTCGACGGAGCAGAAGCCGAGAGGGTGGGTCTTGCGTGGAAGTGCGTGGATGATGATGCGCTTCTCGACGTCGCCCAGCAGATGGGGGCTCGGGCCGCGACGGCGCCGCGCCCTTTGCTGGAGGCGACGAAGGCGACGATCGCGGCGATGGCAGACGTCGAGTCGCACCGCGATGCGGTTGCTCGGGAACTTGAGCCGCAGCTTTGGAGCACGCGACAGCCGTGGTTTGCAGAGCGCATCGCCGCGTTGCAGAAGCAGATCTCGTCAAAGAAGTGAGCCGGAGCCCCGCGAGGGACTCCGGCTCAGGTCGTTGCACTTCCGCCTGAACGGCGTGACGTTGGTTCAGCTGGTCGTGAGGAACAGCTTCTGTGCCGAATTGCCGCCGGGACCCGACGGCTCCACCTGGATGTCGACAGTCAACTGGCCTGCGGACCACGCGATGTTCTTCGCGGTGAAGCAGGCGCCGATGTTCCATGCGATCGACATGGTCGGCTTCGTCGCGGTGTTGATCGGCGTGTCGGCAATCATCTCGGTGTCCGTGATCATCTGCGGGTCACACTTACCGGGACCTTGAGACGGTTGACCGGGCTGTCCGGGTGTGGCGTTCGAGATGCCGTTCGGGATGTCGGGGCTTACCTTGAACCCGCCGAGGTCGTAGTACGTGCCCGACTCGCCGTCGATGGCGAGACGCTGCGGTCGGTACATCTTCAACTTCAGCGTGGTCGACTGCGTCACGGAGATGTTCACCGACGGCTGTCCGTAGGCAATTTGTTGCTCGCCCGCCCCGGTGTCGTATGAGATGAGCATCGGGTGTGTCACGAACACGAAGCCGGGGCTGGAGGTGAATTCGTAGCTCTTCCCGTCGGCGGTCGACACCTTCATGGTGAAGGTGTCCTGGCCACTCGGAAGGTCATTGCCCGAGAACGTGTACGCGGAACCGAAGTCGTATCCGGTCTGGTCTGTGGAGCACATGCGACCCGCACCGATCAGCCACTGGTAGTCGCCTGTCGAACACGTGTCTCCGAGCTTGACGTAGCTGGACGGTGCGTACGGGGCTCCGTTGCCCTTCAAGTAGGTGGCGGTCACGGTTGATCCGCATACTTCCGTGACCGGGGAGAACACCATCGACATGGTCTTGGTGATCGCATCAGAGATTGATGTCGATGTGGCCTCGAAGCTGCCGGTGCCGTACGCATTGATGGTGCCCTGGTAGTTCGGCTGCGTGGCCTTGAAGTTGGTGAAGATCCGCATCGCGACGGCCGAGCAGTCCTTCGCGCCGTCGTTTGCCGCCACCGCCGGAGTCGGGGTGTCGGAGTCTGACGAGTCTTCCTTGCCGTCGCCGTCGTCGTCGACGTCAAATGCGTTTGGAACGCCGTCATCGTCCTTGTCGCCACCGAGAGTGTTGTCTTTCGACACGTTGCCGAGCGACGACTGCTGCTGACCGGGCTGCTGCTGCGACGGTGGGTTCGGTGGGTTTGGCACCTGCAGGAGACCCTTGGCGCTCACGCCGTATTCGGCCGATGCGACCGACTTCGTTTTGCCGTAGGTTCCCACTCCCTTGGGGCGTCCCTTGGATGCCGAGACCTGGGCCGCAGTCGATGAGTCGGCGAGCTTTGTCGACTTCGAAAGAACCGCGTAGCCCTGCTTGGTGGTGCCCTTCACCTTCTTGATCGTCATCGTGCCGAGCGAAATTCTCGACGACGATGTCTTCTTCAACTTCGTGTACACCTTCGAAGCGCTCGTCGACTTCTTGCCCTTCCAACCGAGGACGACCGGCCCGAAGTACTCGCCCTTGTTCCCTCCTGCGGTGCTCACCAACTGGAGGGTCGAACCGGCGATCGTGCTGACACGAGATGACTTGAGGGTGACCTTCTGCGACGACCGGGTGATCTTCTTGGAAGAGAGCGTCTGCCCGTTGGCTGACACGAGCAAGACAGTGAGGTTCTTGCCGCCCCTCACTGTTGCGCTCACCGAGTATGTCTTCCCGACGGCAGCGGGCATCGCCGCCTGAACCGGTAGAGCCAGCCCGAGGGACGCAACCAATGTGGCCGAGAACGTGGCAAGAATTTTTCTTCTGAGGTGTGGCCGCATGACAGGTGTCCTCCTCCTTCAGTCGCACTGAGACTGAATACTGTTCAACGGTACCATTGGGCTTCGTGAGCAGCAAGGCGCGACGTCGAGCGTGTGTCGTCGCATTGGCTGCGGTTGCAGCGATTTTTCCGTCGATTGCAGTGTCGGCACAACCCAGCACGTCGCCGTGGCACCTTGATCGCATCAATCAGCGTGCATTGCCGCTTGATGATGACACGGGCCGCAGTGTGTTGACGGGCGCGGGAGTTGACGTCTACGTGGTTGACTCGGGCATTCGTGCCAATCACATTGAATTCGGGGGCCGCGTCGTTGCGGGAGTCGACGTCCCGAGCACGACAGGCTCGTCGGAAGTGACACCTCCTGCGAGTGACTGCGACGGACATGGCACGCATGTTGCCGGGCTGGCGGCCGGCGCAACGGTGGGAGTTGCCCCAGGCGCGAAGGTTTTTGCGGTGCGGGTGCTCGACTGCAACGGTGACGGCGAAGTCGACGAGGTGGTCGAAGCTTTGAAGTGGGTTCGTGCACACCATCGCGGTGGCCGCCTCGCAGTTGTGAACATGAGTCTCGGGGTGGATCTCGGCGACGACGGCACGGCCATCAACTCGCAGGTGACCGCGATGATCGACGAGGGCATGGTCGTCACCGTCGCGGCCGGAAACGGTGACTCGACGGGCCGCGGATTCGATGCGTGCCGCATTGCGCCAGGTGATGTGGCACGGGCACTCACGGTCGGCGCGGTGACAGCGGCCGATGTCAAGGCGACGTATTCGAACTTCGGATCCTGCGTCGATCTCTGGGCGCCCGGGGGAGACCGTGTGCGCCCGATCGAGTCGGCGTGGAAAGATTCGGCCGACGACTACGGATTCGACATCGGCACGTCGATGGCGTCTCCGCTCGTGGCCGGCTATGCCGCCCTGCTGGGCGAGCAGCAACCCGGGTTGTGTCCCGACCAGCTGGGCCGTGCGATCGTCGAGCGCGCGACGACCGATGCGATCACCGGTCTCGATTCGGAATCTCCGAACCGATTGTTGTTTCTCGACACTGCACCCATCCCGGCCGAAAAACCTGGGCGCCCGTCGCACGTGATGGTGACTGCCGACGCGACGAGCCTCGTGGTCAGCTGGGACGAACCCTGTGACGGCGGATCTCCCATCACAGGCACCACGGTGTCGGTGTTGTCGAAGGGAAAAGTTGTGGCGCGCGCACAGGCGAGTGCGGGAACGAACGCGGTGCGGGTGCGCGGGCTTCGCACGGGCTCGCGGTATCAGGTGGTGGTGAAAGCCCGCAACGACATCGGTGACGGAATCGCGACAAAGCGGCTCACGACCCCCGCGCTTCGATCGTGGCGGTCGGGGCGCACTGTGAGCGCATCGTCAATCGGGGTCACCGACGGCGGGTTGACCCTTCGGTGGACGGCGTCATCTGGAACAGTTCGAGTCTGCCGCGTGTCGCAGAACCCTGCGCGTGTTGTGTTCCTCCGTCCCGGCACGTGCCGTGTGGGGCTTCGCACACTCGCAGGGCAGAAAGCCGTCGTCCGGAACATATCCGTACGGCCCTGAACCGGGCGTCTCCGGGCGCCGTCTGGTTATCCACATACTTCACATTTCGTGTCGATCTCTGTACGGTGCCCCAAAGGGAACCGAGACGGAACCCCACGGGGCTCCGTGAAGGAGGCAACGATGAGCAAGAGACATCGTGACGAGAGCCTCGCGCCGATTGCGCGCGCCGACCTGAGGGCCCATGCCCACAATGAACGACACCGCGTTCACAGTGAACTGCACCTCGCAACGGAGGCGATGCGCCTCGGTGTTGATCCGATCGACATCGAGGAACCCGGTCCGGAGTGGAAGACCGAACAGCACCATCAATTGCGTCGTGCTCCTCGCCGCCAGAAGAACGATCAGTTCAAGCACTGGAAGATCAAGGCATGGAAGCGCCGCAACGCGGAGCGACGCAAGCGTGTGATCGTGTGGAACGAATTGGCAAAGGGCGCCTGAGGCGCGCCGCTCAGGCGAGCCAGGTTGCCGCGAACCAGTCGCGACGTTCGTTCCACTCCTCGACGGTGATGCCGTAGCGAACGTGGTCTTCCCACGTGCCGTCGATTTCGAGGAACCGTTCTGCGACTCCCTCTTCGCGAATACCGAGTTTCTCCATCACCCGCCGTGAGTTTGCATTGCGCGGAATGATGCAGATCTCGAGTCGGTGCAGGTTCAGTTCCTCGAACGCCCACTGGGCGAGCACCACCACCGACTCCGCCATGAAGCCGCGGCCAGCCCGCGCCTGGTCGATCCAGTAGCCCACGGTTCCCGACTGGAACGCGCCGCGCACCACATTGTTGAGGTTGATCTCGCCTGCGAAGGCTCCGTCGACGAAGATGCCGAACCCGTACTGCGAGCCGGCGTGTCGTTCCCGGTCGCGCGCGCCACACCGTGCCGCGAACACGTCGCGGTTGGTCTCGGGGTCCGGGTGGTGGGAGAGTCGCCTCGGTTCCCATGCCGTCAGCCAACGACCGTTGCGTCGTCGCACCTCGCTCCAGGCAGCGAAATCGTGCGCGACGAGAGGACGAAGAACGACGCGCTTTCCGTAGAGACGGAGACCGACATTGCTGGGGCGCGCCGGGTGCATCGGGGTCACGCTCCGCGTCTTTCGCGCAATGCCACGCCGTCGAGGAGACTGCGAGTCGAGACAGTGACCGCGTCAAGCCTGAGCCGTCTCATGGTGGCAACAAGGATGCAGCAGCCGGCAACGATGATGTCGACCCGCGAGGCGGGGAGCCCCGGGTTCATCGCGCGTTCGCGCGGGGCTTCGGTGGCAAGAGTTCGAAAGACATCCTCAGCGGCATCGCGGGTCAATTCCATGCCGTGGAGCGCTCCGTCGTCGAAGGCTGCAAGCCCGAGTTCGACGGCGGCGACTGTCACGATCGTTCCTGCCACGCCCACGACACGACCCGGCTGTGCAAGTGCGGGCATCGTGCGCGTGAGCTCCTCCAATTCGTCGCTGACTGCACCGATCAGGTTCGAGAGATCCTCGGGGCGGGGCGGGTCCGACGAGAAGTGGGACTCGGTGGAGGTGACCGTGCCGAACGGAATGCTGGCCCAGCGTTCCGCCTCGCGCACGCCGACCACGTATTCGGTTGAGCCGCCGCCGATGTCGATCACGAGCGTCGGCACGTCGTCGTGAGCAAGACCGCGGAGTGCGCCGTCAAATGAAAGTCGTGCCTCATCGCCTTCGGGCAGCACTTCGAGGTGAAGTCCGGTGGCAGAGGTGATCGCGGCCGAGAGGTCGGCGGTGTTGGAGGCGCGTCGACATGCCGCGGTTCCGGTCACCGTGACCGAGTCGACCCCGAGAGACGAGGCCGTCGCGGCGTGGGCGGCCACGGCCTCGACGGTGCGCGTGATCGCATCGGCGGCGAGTGTGGCGCCTGCACCGAGTCCTTCGCCGAGCCGGGTCGAGGCAACGTGGCGAGCGAGATCGGTGCCGTCGGCGGCGACCACGAGAAGATTCGTGGAATTGGTGCCGACGTCAATGACGGCGACGGCGCGGCTCACTGTGCCTCCAACTGCCGCGCCACCCATTCACCGACGGCATCTCGCCGACCGGCGAGATGATGGGCATAGTGGGCATGCAGGCACTTCACCCCACGCCGTGTGCCGCCGACACCTCCGTTCGGCCGGTGACCGTCGTGGTCGGGAGGAATCAGCGCGTCGCGTTCCGCGGCGTATCGCCGGTGGATGTCGGCGATTGCTTCCAGGCCTAGTTCTGCCTCGACACGGTCGACCGCGCCGGACGCCTCGAGGGTGCCGACAGCCGCCACCTGCGACGGTCCGACGAGCCAGTAGAGCGTCGGCATCGGTGTGCCGTCGTGAAGAAGCGGGGCGTTGCGCAGCACCACCGGCCCGCCGTTGACATCGCGAACCACGACCTGGAACTCGCCCATCGGTGCCCGGCCGATGAGGCGCTCCACGTCGTGCACATCGCTGTCGGTCGCGGGAGTGCCGTCGAGATACGCCACGGACCTTCTCGAATTCGTCAGCAGATGCCGCTCTGAGCAGAGGTCAGAAGACGAGAACTGCAACGACAACAACCGCAACAAGTGCGGCAACGGCCGGAAGTGCGTACTTGGCGATCGTTCCGCCGGCCGTGGACAGCAAGTCGATCGGTGCTGCCTCCGGAGCGTCGATGGTCCGCACCGTCGGTGCCCCGGACGCGGCGTCGCCGCCCGGTTCGGCCGGTTCGGGAACAGGCGGAGTTACCGCGGCGTCTGCCGGTTGTTCGGCGATGAGCGTGTTGAGGTTCTCCACGAACTGTGCGAGCAGCTTGTCGCTGATGTCCTTCATCGCTCCGCGACCGAACTGGGCGACTTTGCCGGTGATGGTGAGATCGGTCGTGACATCGCACGTAGTCTCGGTGGCGGACTGCGAGGTCATCGTCGCGGTGATCAGTGCCGACGCATTGCCCTTGCCGCCGGTGTCGCGTCCCTCTCCCTTGAGCACGGCGCGGTGGTTCGCATCGTCACGCTCGACGAAGCTGGCCTGGCCCGTGAACTGTGGCTGAATCGGCCCGACTTTGACCTTCCC
>JBMTOT010000076.1:0-8647 GCA_049442935.1 Ilumatobacteraceae bacterium
GTTCAATCCGGTGTCGCAAGGCCAGAAGTTCGACCCGGCGGGCGACTACGTGCGCCGATGGGTTCCCGAGCTCGCAGACGTCGACACCAAGCACGTCCACGAGCCGTGGACCCTCGGGGTGTTCGCCCCGGCCGACTATGCGCCGCCGATGGTCGACCATGCAGTCGAGCGCGAGGTCGCACTGGCCCGGTACAAGGCCGTCAGCGGCAAGTAAAATTCACCCCATCATGCTCGACGAGAGAAAAACCGCGATTCTGCGCGCCGTGGTGCAGGAGTACATCGCGACCGGCCAGCCGGTCGGGTCGAACCATGTTGCGGCCCTGCCGACCGTGACGGTGTCGCCTGCGACGGTGCGCAACGAGATGTCTGCGCTCGAGCAGGAGGGCTATCTCGTCCAGCCGCACACCTCTGCCGGGCGCGTGCCGACAGACAAGGGATACCGACTCTTCGTCGACTCGATCACCCCCGACGGCGTCCTCCCGGCCGACGAGGCAACGCAGGTCGGACGCTTCTTCGACGGTGCCCACGGCCGTCTCGAAGATCTGCTGAAGAAGACGTCGACGCTGCTCGCCAACATCACGCGACAGACGGCTGTGGTGATCGGGCCCGAGGTCGAGACGACGACCGTGAAGGCGCTTCTCATCAGCCGGGTCACCGCGCGCACTGCCACTGTCGTGGTGGTCCTGTCGAACCACGCCGTGGAGAACGAGACGATCCATCTCTCGGAAGACGTGGAAGATGCCCACATCGAACTCGCCGCCGATCATCTGTCGAAGGTGCTGATGGGCCGGTCGCTCGGCGATGTCGAGGCGGCGCCGAGCACGAACGACTCCCGTGTCGATGCCGTGGCCTATGCGACGCTCGCCGCGCTCGCGAAGCACCGCAACGACAAGCCGGTCTTCGTGGGTGGTGCGGCATCTCTCGCGGCCTCGTTCGACGCGGTCGACATCGTGCGCGATGTTCTCACCACCATCGAGCAGCAGTTCGTGGTGGTCACCTTGCTGCAGGATCTCCTCGACCGCGGACTCTCGGTGGCGATCGGTGCCGAGCACGGAGTCGAGCCTCTCGCGGCCTGTTCGGTCGTTGTCGCGCCGGTGGTCGCCGACGGTGAAGTCGTCGGTTCGGTCGGTGTGCTCGGCCCGACCCGCATGAACTACCCGCAGGCGCTGAACACCGTGGAAGTGGTGAGCGAGGGTCTCGGTCGCCACATCTCAGAGTCCGCATCGTGAGCGACTTCTACGAACTGCTCGGGGTCTCGCGCACCGCCGGCGCAGACGAGATCAAGCGGGCCTACAGGAAGCGAGCCCGGGAGCTGCACCCCGACGCGAACCCCGATGACCCCGAGGCGGAGGACCGCTTCAAGGAAGTCAGTCGCGCCTACGAGGTGCTCAGCGACCCGGATGCCCGCGCCCGTTACGACCGTTTCGGCGAGGCGGGTGTGTCTGGTGCCGGGGGCGGGGGAGATCCGTTCGGCGGTGCGGGCGGCCTCGGCGACATTTTTGAGGCCTTCTTCGGCGGCGGGGGTTTCTCCGGGCGCGGACCGGCCGGTCCTCCGCGAGGCCAGGACATCGAAGCCACTGCACGCATTGATCTCGCCGGTGTGCTCTCCGGCGAGCGCGTCACGGTGCACGTCGACACGGCAGTGCAGTGCGATGCCTGCGACGGCAGCGGCGCCGGCGAAGGAACGCGCCCGGTGAGCTGCGTCGATTGTGAGGGAAGCGGTCAGGTGCGGCGAGTGCGCCAGAGCATTCTCGGCCAGATGGTGACGTCGGGCCCGTGCGGGCGCTGCGGGGGGCTCGGCGAGGTGGTCGTGACACCGTGTTCGTCGTGCAACGGCGAAGGTCGCAAGATCTCGCGCGAGTCGTACTCGGTCGACCTTCCTGCCGGAATTCGTGCCGGTCAGACAATGCGGCTGTCCGGCCGCGGCGCAGTCGGGCCGCGCGGCGGCGCCGCGGGAGATCTCTACGTTCACGTTGCGGTTGCCCCGCACCCGGTGTTTGCCCGTGACGAAGATGACCTCGTTGCTGAACTGCCGATTTCGTTCGCACAGGCCGCGCTCGGCATGCACACCACTCTCGAGGCGCTCGACGGCGAGATTGACCTCGTCATTCCGGCGGGCACGCAGCACGGGGAGGAGTTCGTGGCGCGTGGCCGCGGGTTGCCTCACCTGAACGGTCGCGGGCGGGGGCACCTGCGCGTTCGAGTGGCGGTGATCGTGCCGACCGAGTTGAGCGACGAGCAGGAGAATCTGCTGCGGCAATTCGCAGAGGTCTCGGGTGACGACGTTGCGCCGGTCGACAAAGGGTTCCTGTCGCGCATCAAGTCGGCCTTCTCGTGACGGACGGGTCGCTCGAGGCATTGCGCCGCGCCGCCGCACACGTGTTCGTCGACAACGTGGCGACGCCGTCGTTGTCAGATGACGACACGCACCACCTTGGTCGTGTGTTGCGGCTGCGCGACGGGCAGATCGTCACGTGTTGCGACGGTCGCGGCGCGTGGCGTGCATGCACCTGGACTGACGGAGGGCTCGAGGTGTCGGGTGACATTGTCGCCGAGGTGGCACCGACGCCGGCCTTGTGCGTCGTCGTGACGCCCGTGAAGGGTGACCGCACCGATGATGCCGTGCAGCGACTGGTCGAGATCGGCATCGATCGCATTCTGGTGCTCGCTCCGGTGGAGCGAAGTGTCGTGCGCTGGGACGACCATCGTGCCGCGTCCCATCTGGAGCGCATGCGGCGGATTGTGCGGGCCGCCGCGATGCAGAGCCGCCGTCTGCACCTGCCGAGCATCGAGGGGCCTGTGGCGTTCGACGAGGTCGTGGCGACCGACGGGGTCGCCGTGGCAGAGCCAAGGGGAGGCGCACCGTGGTCAGAGGTGACATCTGTGGTGGTTGGACCAGAAGGCGGGTTCACTTCCGACGAAGTCGCTCTGGCGCGGCGTTCGGTGTCGCTGGGTGGGTCGATCCTGCGTGCCGAGACTGCGGCGATGGTCGCCGGTGCGCGGCTCGTTGCTCACTGGCGCGCCTGATTGGGCTAACCCCTCGAGGGGAGATCGATCCACCACACAGGGTGGTCAACTGCGCCACACTGGGTGACGCCATGGCCTCCGACGACGAACTTCTCGACGATTCGCCCTTCGCCCGACTTGTCGGCGAGCGCCTGCGGCGGATTCGCCAGCAGAAGCAGTGGTCACTGTCGGAGGTGGAGGCCTCGAGCAACAGTGAATTCAAGGCATCAGTGCTCGGTGCCTACGAGCGAGGTGAGCGGGCAATCTCGGTGCCCCGACTCGAGAGGCTGGCCCGCTTCTACGGTGTCAGCGTCGACCAGTTGTTGCCACGCGAGGCCCAGCGTGCAGATGACGGATCGCCCGATGCGCCGCCGAAGAAGTTGCGCATCGACGTCGCGAAGCTCTCCACGATGTCGGGTCAGCAGTTCGAAATGCTCGAGCGTTTCCTGCGCATGATCCAGGTGCAGCGACAGGACTTCAACGGCAAGGTGATCACCGTGCGGGCGCACGACACGCGTGCCATCGCGGTGATGCTCGACGTGCCAGTTGACCAGGTGGGGGAGCGTCTCTCGGACCTCGGTCTGCTCTTCGTGCCGCCCACCCAATGACCTGAGGCCGTCTGCGCATTGCCGAGTCTGCACGGCACACTGTGACGGTGACGAGCACGACCCTGACTCCGACGACCGAGTTCGGGGTGTACGTGCACGTGCCGTTCTGTCGCTCGCGGTGCGACTACTGCTCGTTTGCGACATGGACCGACCGCGGACACTTGGTCGACGCCTATGTCGATGCGGTGGTCGCTGACATCGGCCGTGCAGTCTCGAACGGCATGCCGACTGCCGACACGGTGTTCTTCGGCGGCGGAACCCCGACGTTGATCGATCCTCGGCACATCGCGCGCATTCTCGATGCAGTGCCGCGGTCGGCCGCGGCGGAAGTGACAGTTGAGTGCAACCCAGACGACGTCACCGACGAGATGATGCGCGTCTATGTCGACGCCGGCGTCAAGCGTGTCTCGATCGGTGTGCAGTCAATGGTTGAGCACGTCCTCGCATCGCTCGGCCGCGTGCACGACGCTGACAATGTGGCTCGTGCCGTCGTTTCGGCCCGCGCCGCGGGAATCTCGAGTGTGAACCTCGACCTGATCTACGGCGGTCACGGCGAGTCCCTCGACGACTGGCGCGCGACACTTTCAGGTGCGGTGTCGCTCGCACCTGATCATGTCTCGGCCTATGCGCTCACGGTCGAAGCGGGCACGCCGCTCGCAGACGACCCGGCGCGCCACCCCGACGATGACGACCAGGCCGACAAATACCTCGTGGCCGACGAGGTCCTCGGTGCGGCGGGCCTCGTGAACTACGAGATCTCCAACTGGTCGCGCCCGGGCTTCGAATGCCGCCACAACCTCGTCTACTGGCGTCAGGGCAACTACTCGGGCTTCGGGTGCGCCGCTCACTCGCACGAGAACGGTCGTCGCTGGTGGAACGTGCGTACCCCCGACCGCTACATCGAGACAGTTGCCTGCGGCGAGATGCCGATCGCGGCCGATGAGATTCTCGACGAGCCGACCCGGCGGCGAGAGAGACTCGAGTTGTCGTTGCGCACCGCAGACGGGGTGCCGTCAGGGTCGCTCGACCCGGACGGGCTGGAGGAGCTCATCGAGGTGCGGGGTGAGCGGGTGGTCCTCACGCGCAACGGGCGTCTGCTGGCCAACGAGGTGAGTCTCCGCTTGGAGCCCTGATAGCCTAAAAATTCCTTACGAGGGCGCGTAGCTCAGTTGGTTAGAGCGCCACCATGACACGGTGGAGGTCCCGGGTTCGAGTCCCGTCGTGCCCACCAGTGGCTCGTTCCTGCAGACGGGCAGACCTAGCCTCGGCGCGGTGGAATCCCTCGCTCTGATCGCGGCTCTGATCGTGCTGTCGATCATCGTGCTCGGTGTCCTCGCTGCCGTCGTTGTGCTTCGACCTCCTGGCTCGACGGCCGGTCGAGTGCTGGTGAGCGTCCCGGCGGGTGCGGCGTTGGTCTCGGGGGCATGGTTCGCATTTCTCGACATCGGCAGCGGTGCGCGGGTGCTCGGTGCAGTGGTGGCCCTCGTTGCGGTCGCCGCCCTCGTGCGCACGTGGCGCGGCCGCTGAGGAACTGACGATGGCGATTCTCTTTGCCCTGTTGTGCGCCTGCACGTACGGCACGGCCGACTATTTCGGCGGACGCGCCACCCGCCACGTGCCGGCTGCGGTCGTCACGCTGGCCGGGCAGACAGCGGGCATGGCGATCCTCGGGGTCTTCGCCTTCGCATCCGGGGTCGCCGCGCCACCCGCTGCCGACTGGGTGTGGGGTGGACTTGCCGGCATCTTCGGCTCGACGGGGCTCTTGTTCTTCTACAAGTCGATGAGCACCGGCCACATGACGACCGCGGCCCCGGTGACGGCGATGGTCAATGCTCTCATCCCTGTCGGGTTCGGGTTCGCCATCGGTGAACGCCCCGGAGTCCTCGCTCTTGTGGCCGTGCCGCTTGTGCTCGTGGCAGTCGCACTGGTGAGCGGGTTTCTCGAGCAAGGGCGCGGGCGTGCGCCGGCATCGGTCGCGGGGTTTGCGGCGATCGGTGGAGCGTTCTTCGGTCTCATCCTCGTCGCACTGCATCAGACGTCGGACACCTCCGGTATGTGGCCGGTGCTCGTGATGCGGTTCTTTTCGACGCCGTACATGGTCGCCGTCGTTCTCGTCACGCGCCAGCGTGCGGGCGACGTGCGGTCGCGTTGGAAAGTGGTCGTCGCATCCGGCGTGCTCGACAGCCTCGCCAACTGGTTCTATGTGCTCGCCGTGCGCGAGGGAATGCTCTCGGTCGTGGCGATGGTCGTCACGTTGTATCCGGCGGTCACGATCATGCTCGCGACGGGAATCGACCGCGAACGCCTGCGGCGCCCGCAGATGATCGGGTTGGCACTCGCGGCGTCAGCGCTCGCAATGATCACCCTCGCCTGAGCGAGTCGCAGACTCAGCCCTGCTCTGCGCGCTTCACAACCGCGTCAGATTCGCGGCTCGCTCCCTTGAAGATGCCCTTGGCCATGAGAGACAGTTCGCTCTTTCGGCGCATCTCGTAGACCTCGGAGCGCACGCGGTGAACGTCGGGGTCGTCGGGGGCCGCCCAGCCGGCGAAGTCGGCCAAGTGGCAGGCAAGGCGCAGGTTGCCTGCCGAGGCCAGGTCGCGTGCTCGCCGCACCAAGACCTCGGCGCCACCTGCGAGGGTGGCAACTTCGGTGGCAAGAAGAGCGTCGGGGGCGGGCTTCAGGCGCGACGGAGCGCCGTCCCACCAGCCGCCGAAGAGACGCCACACGTTGCGCACGACGAACTCAGGTTCGTCATACAGCGGACGCAGGAACGGTTTTGCAAGTGTCTCGGCGGGCACCGAGACCGTGTGCACGATCTCATCGAGCGTTGACCCGCCGTTCATCATCTCGAGCACATCGCGCACGAGGTTCTCGAGAGCCGTCGCGATGTCGTCGAGCACGCGGGCGATGCGGTCGCGACCTGCGATTGGCAGCCCGTGTGCCGGCAACAGCAGTTCGGGCTCCTTGGCGGCGATGGCACGCAGGGTTTGTGCCCACTCAATCGGCCAGCGCTGCACCTTCTGCGGGTTGCCCGCGTTCGGGAAGTTCCAGATCACGAAGTCGCCGGTGGCGACCCACTTCTTGTCGGGGAACCAGCTCCACAGGTGATCGTCAGTCTCGCCGCGGCCGTGGTGGAACTCGACCGTCGTGCCGCCGATCTCTCGCACGGCGAAGTCGCCGATCACGTCGGTGACGTCGAGCACGGACGCATCGAGAAACTCGGTGAGGCGCTTGCCGCCCGCGGCGGGCCGCAGGTCGTTCACCATGCCCAGGTCGTCGCGCACGCCGCCGAATTGGCGCGCGTTGATGAGCAGGTTCCAGGCGTTCGTGGTGCGGTACCGGTCGAATCGGCGCTGCACATTCTCGTGCCCGAGGACGGCCGGTGCATGGAAGCCGGTGCGTGCGTTCTGGGCGGCGAAGTAGCCGCTGCCGCCGACGTGGTCGACATGGCCGTGGGTGTAGACGACGGTGTGGAAGGGCAGGTCGCGCCAGGCGCGCACCGACGCGACGACCGCCTCGCCCGAGTTCACATGGCTCGCGTCGAAGGCGACGAGTCCCTCTCCCGAGTCCCACACCACTGAGTGGCTGAACGACTCGACCATCGCGAGTCCGTCGGCAAGTTCCGACAACTCGGT
Source organism: Ilumatobacteraceae bacterium (assembly GCA_049442935.1). Taxonomy (GTDB): domain Bacteria; phylum Actinomycetota; class Acidimicrobiia; order Acidimicrobiales; family Ilumatobacteraceae; genus UBA2093. The sequence continues at coordinate 7,250 of JBMTOT010000076.1, forward strand.
CGTGGTGCGGTTGACCGGTCCGTCGGCGCGGTTTTCGTCGATCACCTTGCTGCTGAGTGCGAGCAGATCGGCCATGTTCTTCCCCCGTTCGTGTCGTGTGTCGACCGTCGAGCGCGTCAGCCCTTGGCGAGGCCGAGCACGCGCTCTCCGAGAATGTTGCGCATCACGTTCGATGTTCCGCCCATGATCGTGTAGCCGGGGCTGTATGCCATGCCCTGGGTCAGGTCGTCCCACAGCATCGCGTTCGCACCGAGCATGCGGTACGTGAAGTCGTCGACGCGCTGCTGGTGCTCGGTGCAGAAACATTTGGTCGCAGCCGAGAACCCCGCAGGTGCCTGTCGCAACACCTCGCGAATCACGAGAATGCGCCCGATGCGGTACCCGGTCTCGAGTGCGGCAATCTCCTGGCGCACGAGCGGGTCGGAGGTGTCGGCCGCGTCGCACGCCGCACGGAACTGTGCCCAGTTTGAGACCAGTCGGTCGATGCCGCCGCGCTCGTGCTCGAGCTGTCGCATGGTCTGTGAGAACGCTCCGCCCTGTTGGCCGACAAGATTCTCCTTCGGCACCCGCACATCGGTGTAAAAGACCTCGCAGAAATGACGGTTGGTCGTCATGTCGGTGATTTGGCGCACCTCGATACCGGGCGTGTCCATCGGCACGATGATCTCGCTGATGCCGGCATGGGGCGGGCCGTCGTTCGACGTGCGGCAGATGAGGTAGCAATAGTCGGCGTCGGCGCCGAAGCTGGTCCAGATTTTCTGGCCGTTGATGACCCACTCGTCACCGTCGTCCTGGGCGAACGTCTTCAACGACGCGAGGTCGCTTCCTGCATTCGGTTCGCTCATGCCGATGCACCACGTCGTTTCGCCCGCGAGGATGCCAGGGAGGAAACGGTCGCGCTGCTCCTGCGTTCCGTACTGGATGAGGGCCGGCCCCATCTGGCGATCGCCGAACCAACTGGCCGCGATCGGTGCTCCGGCCTTGATCATCTCTTCTCCGACGATCAGTCGATCGATCGGAGGACGCCCTCCGCCGCCGTGCTCGACAGGCCACACCATGCCGATCCATCCGAGTGCGGCGAGCTCTTTCGAGAACTCCTTCGAGTAGCCGTTCATCCAGGTGACGTTGTGTCGGCCGTAGCGCTGTACGGCGTCATCGGCCACCTTGCGGGCCTGCTCGCGAAGGGCGATCTGTTCGGGTGTCCAGGCGAAGTCCATCGCCCCCGATGGTACGAGGCGCCCGAGGGGGAGAGGCTATTGTGTACAAGTCTGATACAAGTTTCGGTCCCTGTCCGGGACGTGGCGAAAGGTGCTCCCGTGGCGAAGATCAAGGTCGACAATCCGGTCGTCGAACTCGACGGCGATGAAATGACGCGCATCATCTGGCAGTTCATCAAGG
>JBMTOT010000077.1:0-8417 GCA_049442935.1 Ilumatobacteraceae bacterium
CCGAACCTGGTGATGTCGCTGGCGCTGCTGTCGACCCTTGCCTACTCGAGCCCAGACAGTCCCGCACCAGCAAGCCGACGCATCTACGTGTTGATCATCGCGCTCACCATCGTGATCATCCCGATTCTCGGACGAATTGCGCGTTCGTCGGCACTGCAGTGGTCCGGACGCGAGTTCGTCATTGCTTCAAAGTCGATGGGCACGAAGAACTTCACGATCATCCGCAAGCACATCCTGCCGAACGTGGCTCCGGCGATTCTCGCGATCGGATTCCTTGCAATTGGTTCAGTCATCATCGTCGAAGGGTCGCTCTCGATCCTCGGAATCGGCATTCCGGGCGGTGCATCGTGGGGCTCGATGCTCGCAAACGGGCGCGGCAACATTGCCTTCAGCCCACACGAGGTGTATCTGCCTGCAATCGCCATCGCCCTCACCGTGATCTCCAGCAACTGGTTCGGCGACTACGTCCGAGCACGTCTCGACCTCAGGGAGGCAAAGATATGAGCGAGCTCCTCAAGGTTGAGGATCTGAGCGTCTCGTTCGCGACGCCGCGCGGCAACCTGAAGGCCGTCCGCAGCGCCACCATCTCTCTTTCGCCAGGCGAGAGCCTCGGGGTGGTGGGAGAGTCGGGCTCGGGCAAGACGGTCCTGTCGCGCGCGATCATGGGTCTTCTGCCGAGCACGGCGACACGCTCCGGCAGCGTGCAATACCAAGGGCGCGAGCTGCTCGGACTCCCCCGCGACGAAGTGCGCGAATTGTGGGGCATCGGCATGGCCATGATCTTCCAGGATCCGATGACCGCGCTCAATCCGGTGCGCCGGATCGGCGCCCAGCTCACTGAGAGCCTCACGGTGCGCCTGGACATGGACAAGAAGGCCGCCCGCGAGCGTGCCATCGAGTTGCTGAAGCGGGTTCGGATTCCCGACCCGGAGGGCATGCTCAAGAAGTTTCCGTACCAACTCTCCGGGGGAATGCGCCAGCGCATCATGATCGCGATCGCCGTCTCGTGCAACCCGCAGCTCCTCTTCGCCGACGAGCCGACCACTGCACTCGACGTGACAGTCCAGGCGCAGGTGCTCGAGCTGCTCGACGAGCTGCGCAGCGAGTTCAATACTGCGATGATCCTGGTGACGCACGACCTCGGCGTCGTCGCGGGGCACACCGACAAAATCGCGGTGATGTACGCCGGTGACGTGGTCGAATACGCCCCCACCAAGGAACTCTTCGCAAACATGAAGATGCCGTACACCGAGGCGTTGCTCAAGTCGATCCCCCGTCTCGAGACGCCGACCGGCACACGCCTGCCCGTCATCGAGGGTCGTCTTCCCGACCCGACCAAGGACGAGCCGGGGTGCCCGTTTGCGAACCGCTGCCCGTACGTCACCGACAAGTGCCGTGCCGAGAAGCCGCCGCTCGTCGACGGCGGCAACAACCACCTGTATCGCTGTTGGTTCCCCATCGGAGGAGGCAAGTAATGGCCGGGAGCGGCAAAGCCCATATGCGGCCCGACGGCGACAGAGTGCTCGTCGTTGAGGATCTCACCGTCGAGTTCAGGATCGCGCGCGACAAGGTCGTCAAAGCTGTCTCGGGCGTCAGTTTCGACCTGATCCGCGGAGAGACTCTCGCCGTCGTCGGCGAGTCAGGGTGCGGCAAGTCCACGCTCGGCAAGGCAATTCTCCAGATTCCGAAGCCCACAAGCGGGTCGGTGAACTTCCTCGGAACGGAACTCACCAAGCTGAAGGGGTCTGCACTGCGGGACATGCGACCGGCGATGCAGATGATCTTCCAGGATCCGATCTCATCTCTCGATCCGCGCCTGACTGTGTCGGAGACGCTCGCAGAGCCTCTCCGCGTCTGGAAGAAGGGCACCGAGACAGAGATCCAGGAAAAGATCAACGACCTTCTTGCAAACGTGAATCTCGACCCGGCCGTCGTGCGTGACCGTCGTTCGTACGAGTTTTCCGGCGGCCAGTGCCAGCGAATCAGCATCGCCCGATCACTTGCCCTGGAGCCGACCATGATCATCTGCGATGAGCCGGTGTCGGCTCTCGACGTGTCGGTGCAGGCCCAGATCCTGAACCTGCTCCAGGACATGAAGGACCGCTACGGCCTCACCCTGGTCTTCATCTCCCATGACCTCGCAGTCGTCAAGGCCGTCAGCACCCGCGTGATGGTGATGTACCTGGGCAAGGTGTGTGAGGTTGCAGAGCCCGAAGCCCTGTACCAGAACACCAAGCACCACTACACGAAGGCACTCGTGGGATCTGTTCCGATTCCCGACCCCACTCGCAAGCCGGTCGGCAACCTCATTCAAGGGGAGCCGCCGTCGCCGCTCGCTCCGCCGAGCGGGTGCCGCTTCCGTACGCGGTGTCCGATGGCGAGCGAAAAGTGCGCGGCCGAGGAACCCCAGTTGCGAGAGGTCGAGCCGGGTCACTTTGTGGCCTGCCACCACCCCATCGGCGGGTGAACGCGGCCCGCGGGGGTCCTCACGAACTGCTGCCAGGCGACGGATCGGCTCTGCTGTTCCCAAGTTTCCTGAGCATCGAAGAGTCCGGCTGGGTCCTCGACACTCTGCTGGCACAGGTTCCGTGGGAGATCACCCGGATTCCGATGTTCGGACGCGAGGTGACCGAACCGCGGCTGTCTGCCTGGATCGCCGACCCCGGCGTCGCATACCGGTACTCCGGCCGAGACAGAATCGTGCACGAGTGGTCGCCCGTCCTCACGGACCTGCGCGACCGTGCACGGGACGTCGCCGATTCAGCCTTCAACGGGGTGCTCGCGAACCTCTACCGCGACGGGCACGACCACATGGGCTGGCATGCCGACGACGAACGCAGTCTCGGCACCGACCCGATCATCGCGTCAGTCTCGCTCGGTGCCGACCGACGCTTCGACTTCCGTCACCGCACGACCGGCGAGATCGTCTCGACTGTGTTGCCGCACGGGTCCCTCCTGGTGATGTCCGGCCCCGTGCAGAGATGTTGGAAGCACCGAATACCGAAGGCGCCGAAGGTGTCGGCACAACGGGTGAACCTCACCTATCGCCTGCTCCGCTGACACCCTCGGCCGATGACCCTGCGGACGTGTGGGAAACTTGCCAGATGACTGAAATGCCCGTACCGATGTCTGCCGACCAACTCGATGCGCCGTGGTTGACCGAGGCCCTCCGACACGCGGGCCACCTCGCAGCGGATGAATCGGTTTCATCTCTCCGCCGAACAGTGATCGGTGAGGGAATCGGGATGGTCGGGCAATTGGTTCGCCTCGAAATCGAGTACGCAGGGGGTTCAACGAACCTCCCGCCGACGATGATCGCAAAACTCCCGTCGCCGTTCGAGGCGAACCGCGCTCAGATGCAGGCATTCCGCTACTACGTGCGCGAGGCCCTCTTCTATCGCGAGGTTGCACCGAGGGCCGGAGTGCGCACTCCCAAGTGCTGGTGGAGCGCAATCGACAACGAGAACAATCTCTCTGCGCTCCTGCTGGAGGACGTCGGGCACTTGCAGGTGTCCGACCAGATCGAGGGAATGTCCCCTGATCTTGCCGAGCGTGCCATCCGCGCGATCGCTCGCCTGCATGCCCAATGGTGGGAAAAGCCCGAGCTCGATGCTCTCGACTGGATGGACTACGGCAACGGTCCGGTGACGATGCAGGCAGTTCCTCTGTTCGAGTTTGCGTGGCCTCTCTACCTGGCAAACGGGTTCGGCGACCTGCTGAGTGCCGACCAGGTCGCCCTCGGGGAGCGCGTCCGCGACCACTTCGAGCGGCTCCTCAACGACTTCGGCGGCCAACACCGCACGATCTGCCACACAGACTTCCGCTCGGAGAACATGTTCTTCGGCGAGCCGGGTTCAGACGACGAGGTCGTCATCCTCGATTGGCAGCTCACCACCCGATCGGGCGGACTGTACGACGTGGCCTATCTGCTCGCCCAGTCGCTCACGGTCGACGATCGCCGCGCACACGAAGAAAGACTCTTGCGCCTCTACCACCGCTGCCTCACCGAGCATGGCCTTTCATTCACATTCGACGAGATCATGGAGTTCTACCGCGTCGGCCTCATGGTCTGTCTCGTCATTCCGGTGAGCGTCGGAGGACTCCTCGACACCGCCAACGAACGCGGCCGGCGACTCGGCGAAGTGATTACCGAGCGCACGTTCACCGCGGCCATCGACCACAACTGCGGCGCGGTGCTCGACGCCCGCTACGGAGGAGCGTGAGTTGATCCGTCAGTTGACCTGGCGGTCGTGCCCCTCCCAGTACGGAGCCCTCAACTTGAATTTCTGCAGCTTTCCAGTCGATGTTCGGGCCAACTCGTCTCTGAACTCGACTCGCTTCGGGCACTTGTAGCCGGCGAGTCTCATCTTCGTGTGCGCAATGACTGCCTCTTCGGTCAGACCTGAACCCGGCGTCGTCACCACCAGCGCCAGCACCAGCTCGCCCCACTTCTCGTCGGGCACGCCGATGACTGCAACCTCGGCCACATCCGGGTGAGAGAAGATCGCGTCTTCCACCTCGATCGACGAGACGTTCTCCCCTCCCGAGACGATGACATCCTTCTTTCGGTCGGAGATCGTGAGGTAGTGGTCGCCAGACAACGTCCCGCCGTCGCCGGTGTGGAACCAGCCGTCGATGATGGCCTTTCCCGTCTCCTCCGGCTGCTCCCAGTATCCCTCCATCACCATCGGCGCTCGCGCCAGAACCTCGCCCTGGGAATCGATCTGAATGTCCACACCGAGCGCCGGCGCCCCGGCCGCCCCCAGGCGCCGAGCCCTCTCGGTGGCATCGAGCCCGTCCCACTCGGCACGCCGGCGGTTCATGGTGAGAAGCGGCGCAGTCTCGGTGAGGCCGTAGATCTGGACGAATTCCCACCCGAGTTCGGTCTCAATTCGCTCGATGGTCTTGGTCGGTGGCGGCGCCCCGGCCACCACCATGCGCACCCGCTCGCGTGACGTCGGCAGGCCCGTCGCCGCGGCATCGAGGATCATGTTCGCCACCGCCGGCGCTCCACACAGCAGAGACACGCCGTGAGCGTCGACGCGGCGCAGAATCTCCTCACCGTCGACCTTGCGCAGAATCACATGTGTTCCGCCCATCGCCGTCACCGCGTAGACCATGCCCCATCCATTGACGTGGAACTGAGGAAGCGTGTGCAGGTAAACATCGCGGTCGTTCACGTTCAGCTGCCAGCCGAACACCGCGGCGTTCACCCACAAGTTGCGATGCGGCTGCTCGACACCTTTCGGCCGTGCGGTCGTGCCGCTCGTGTAGTTGATGGTGGCGGTCATGTCCTCGTCGGCCACCCACGGCAGAGGCTCACGTGCGTAGTCGTAGAGCACCTCGTCGGACTCTGCGCCGATGACGAACCGATGACGCGCTTTCACTCCCGAGAGCGCATCGTCAAGCTCGGGATCGACGAGGAGCACGTCGGCTCCCGAATGCTCGACGATGTACGACACCTCGTCGGCCACCAACCGGAAGTTGATCGGAACCAGGACCCGCCCAAATCCGCTGACACCGAAGAAAGAAGTCAACAATCGAGCCGAATTCTGACTCACCACCGCAACACGGGCTCCCTGGGGGACGCCCAGACGATCGAGAGCGGCCGCCTGGGCCCGTGCTCTGCGGGCCATCTCAGCGTACGTGATCGAACCCCATGACGCGGCTGGCTGGTCTGGTTCGTCAATGATTGCGGTGCGGTCGCCGTACACCTGCTCGGCACGGCGCAGATGGTCGACGATTGTCAACGGCACTTTCATGTGTCCAACCGTAGTTCGCCGGACGCGACCGCTTCTTCTCCCGATACGGCTGGTCTCAGCCTGCGAGACCAGCGACCCGTACCGCGCAGTCTCGGAACTCTCGCACCGTTCCCCACACGATGTCGGCGACCGGGCGAACGTCGGTGATGCGACCGGCAATCTGGCCGGTGAGGGCGATACCAGCCTCCAAGTCGCCACCGAAATAGACCTCCTGCGTGCGGGCGAACTGATCCATCCCCACCTGGTCGTCACGCTCGAGTCGCGTGGTGCGCTCAGTCCGCAGAGCCCGCAGCCCGGGTCGACCGAAACGGTTCAGGAACACCGTGTCTGTCTCGGCGGCACCGACAATCGCGTTCTTCCAGTTGTCATGCACGGGTGACTCTGCCGCTGACACCATGCGGGTACCCATCTGCACACCGTCTGCGCCGAGCGCCAACGCCGCGGCCATGCCCGCGCCGTCACAGATACCACCGGCAGCGATGATCGGCACGTCGACGTGCTCCGCCACCAAAGGCAACAACACCATCGAGGCAACGTCACGAGGGTTCTTGAATCCACCACCTTCGCCACCTTCGACTACCAGGCCGTCAACACCGGCGTCGACGGCCTTCAGGGCCGCTGACAGGGTCGGAACAACGTGGAAGACGGTCAGTCCGGCAGACTTCAGCTTCTCGGTGTATTTCGTCGGATCGCCCGCAGAGGTGGTGACGAAACGGACACCTTGCTCAACCACGAAGTCGGCAATGGCCGGATCGCGCACGAAGGCCTGGGCGATGTTCACACCGAACGGACGGTCGGTGAGGGTCCGCATGCGGGCGATCTCTTCCTTGATGACGTCGAGTTCTCCCGACGACGTCTCGATGATCCCCATCCCCCCGGCGTTCGAGACCGCCGCGGCCAACTGGGAGCGCGCGATCCAACCCATCGGGGCCTGCACGATCGGGTAATCGACCCCGAGCATCTCGGTGATCGGCGTCCGGAGAGGCTCGGGCCTGACATCTGCTGCTCGTTCCGTAGTCACGACACAGACCATAGGTCACCGAATTCGTCTAGTTTTCGCTCGTGGGATACCTGCTTGCCTCGACCATCGAGTCACCGGACGAGATATCCGTCATCGCCCCAGAGGGGCAACTCACGTGGCGTCGACTGGAAGACAATGCGCGTCGGGTCGCCCGCGCCCTGGCCGCCACCGGAGTCGGGGTGGGTGGACGGTGGGCGATCCTGTCGCGCAACCGCCTCGAGTGGCCCGAGCTCTATCTCGGCAATGTCCTCGCAGGGGCGAGGTACGTGCCAGTGAATTGGCACCTGACCTCCGGCGAGATCGAGTACTACCTGAGGAACAGCGGCTCGACGCTGCTCGTCGTCGATCCGAGCCTCGAGGACATCGGACGGCAAGCCGCCCACAAGGCCGGGTTGCCAGGGAACCGTGTGATCGTCCTCGGCCCCGACTACGAACAGTGGCGCGACCTTCACGAACCGGCAGAACCCGAGCAGTCGGTGGCGGGTGCCCCGCTCATCTACACGGGTGGCACCACTGGCCCCTCCAAGGGCGTGACCAGGGCCGATGTCGGGCAGCCTGTCTCCCGGTGGGTCACGGGCCAGGCGACCTGGGGTGGGTTCATCGGAATGCCCGATGCCGGCAGATCTTTTTTGGCGACTCCGCTCTACCACGCCTTCGGCGCAGGCCTTCTCGGGGCGTCGATGACACGGCGCCACACAATGGTCATTCGGGATCGGTTCGACCCGATCGATTTTCTGGACGCAATTGCCCGAGAATCCATCACAAGTGTGCCGCTGGTCCCGACACTGATGGTGCGGCTCGCGAAGCTGCCTGACGCCGAATTCACCCGGCGGGATCTTTCAATGCTGGAGTGGGTCGTTCACACTGCGGCACCCTGTCCACCATGGGCAAAGGCGCTCCTCATAGAGCGTCTTGGGCCAATCATCACCGAGTTCTACGGCTCCAGCGAAGGAACGGGCCCCGTGGTCTGCACGAGCGAGCAATGGCTCAAGCGACCGGGAACAGTCGGACGGCCTGCACCAAACCTCGCGGTCTCTGTGGTGGATGACGACGGACAGGACCTCCAGCCGGGACAACTTGGCACCCTCTACTTCAAGCGCCACGACGGACCTCCCGAGTACCACGGTGCCCCCGACAAGACAGCGGCCAGCCGCCTCGCCGACGGACGGTTCACCGTCGGCGATCTCGGGTACGTCGACGACGAGGGCTACGTGTTCCTTGTTGACCGGCGAATCGACCTCATCATCTCGGGCGGGGTGAACATCTATCCGGCAGAGATCGAGGGGGTCCTGAGCGAACACCCCGCTGTGCGCGACGTCGCGGTCTTCGGTATTCCGCATCCCGAGTTCGGCCAGGACATCAAGGCGGCCGTGGAGTGCGAAACAGGCACCTCCCCCACCGAAGGCGAACTCATTGAGTGGTGCAGGGAGCGGCTTGCGTCGTTCAAGGTTCCGCGATCGATCGAATTCCACCCGTCGCTTCCGAGGGAGGCACACGGAAAATTGAAGAAGCGACTCCTGCGCGACGCGTACTGGCCTGACGCCACCTGAGCGTCGCACTGCCGAGCATCACTCACCCTGCATCTTTCTCCTGAATGTCGAAGGGGGGGGGGGGGGGGGGGGCCCCCCCCCCCC
>JBMTOT010000078.1:0-8292 GCA_049442935.1 Ilumatobacteraceae bacterium
CGCGCGGGCATCGCGCTCGAGCCCGTGATGCCCGCGCGAGTGCTCGCGTGCCGCACCTTCAGGTCGGACGTCGACCCCGACATCGAGGCGGCGTTCGAAGCCACGATCGCAGCACTCAAGGCATCGGGCACGCGCGTCGAACGTGTCGCTTCCCCCACGAACAACGACACGATCTGGGCCTGGTACGTGATGTCGACGGCGGAGTTGACCCAGAGTCTGCGTCACGAAGACGACCGTTGGGACTTGTTGACCGACTACGTGCGCGGTCAGCTGCGCTTCGGCAGCAACGTCACACTCGACGAATACATCGCCGCGCAGCGACTGCGCCACGAGGTCTCGGCCCGTTTCGACGACCTGCTCGGATCTGACGCCGTGCTGCTGGTGCCCACCGCCAATGCGCGCTCATGGCCGGCCGCAGGTCCGTTGCCGTCTCGTGCCGGGTCTACCGACGACCCGATGGTCACTCTCAACACGCCCGACAACAACTTCACCGGGCATCCGGCCGTCAGCGTGCCGATGGGTCTCGACGACAACGGAGTCCCGTGCGGACTGCAGATCATTGCCCCGCGGTTCGCAGACGGCCTGGCTCTCGGGCTCGCCGCCCGCATCGAGCGCATGCAGCCGTGGCCGCTGACTGCGCCGGGGTACGACTCGTTCGGGTCGGCCTTCGGCCTCAGCTGACGCAACTCGACTGACACACCAGTCGAGGCACCGGTCAAATGTGAATCTGTCGCGCGGTCAGTCCCACTCGGGAACGAGTGCGACCTTGCCGGCAACGCGTCGTTCCTTCAGGTCGCGCATCGCCTGCACCGCCTGCGACATCGGGTAGATCTGCGGCTCCACCGGGTGCAGCCGCCCGGCCGCGATCTCGTCCAGCACTTCGCGAGTCATCGCGGCGTTCGCCTGCGGGTCGCGACCCATCCAGTAACCCCAGTCGACTCCGATCACGGACCTGTTCTGCAGCAGAACGAAGTTCGCCGGCAAGCGCGGAATGCCGCCCACGAACCCGATCACCAGGTACTGCCCGCCCGGGCCGAGCGCACGCAAGCTGGGTTCTGCGAGATCGCCGCCGACCGGGTCGTACACCATGTCGAGAGCACCGCCGCTCAGTTCACGTGCGCGCACCTTCACATCTTCGTTCAGGACATCAATGGCGGCGAACGCACCCCGGTCGAGTGCAAGTTGGCGCTTCTCGTCGCTCGAGGCGGCCGCGATCACACGCATTCCCATCGCAACTCCCGCATCGACGGCGGCGAGCCCGATGCCCCCACCCGCGCCGAGAACGAGCATCGTCATTCCCTCGCGCACGGTTGCACGCTCCTTGAACGCGTACCACGCCGTGAGATAGCTCTGCATGAACGTCGCACCCTGACCGTCGGTGAGCACATCAGGAATGGGCAGCACGCGCGCGGCCGCGGTGACGGCCTCCGACGAAAATCCGCCGACCCCGACGGCGGCGAACACCCGTTGCCCGACCGACACGCGGTCGACCCCCGGCGCCACTTCGATCACCCGTCCCACGATCTCTGACCCCGGGTGATACGGCACCGGCGGCTTGATCTGGTAGCGACCCTCGATGAACAGCGAGTCGACGTAGTTCAACCCGCACGCCAGCACTTCGAGGCGCACCTGACCGTCGGCGAGCGGCGGAGAGTCAACCTCCACCATCTCCAGATTCTCGATCGGGCCAAGTTCGCGCACGCGCATCGTCTTCACGCGCGCGACGGTATCAGCGCCGGGTGCGGTCGCTCCGAAGTGGACTGTCTTCGGAGCGCAACTTCACTAAGTTCGTGCCCGCATGCGCGGCCTCCTTGCGTCCATTCGCCGCTCCCCGATGCCGGCTGCTCTGGTGGCATACGCCGTGGTGCGGGCCGCGGGAATCATCGGGCGTCCAGCCGGTCGCTTTCCCGACTCTGACGGCTGGCTGATTCTCACCTGGTGGGGCGACAACACACGCCTGTGGCCCGTGCCGGCCCTCCTCACGCTCGCCGGCAGCGACGCGGCCCGCATCGCACTGCAGTTCGTGCTCGGCACGGTCGCGTGGACCTTTCTCGCCGTCACGCTCGCGGGTACGTCGCGTTTTCCCCGCGCGATCGGGCTCGCCACACTCGCTGTCGGACTGACTCCACAGGTGACCCGATGGGATCTCGCAATCTTGTCCGAATCGCTCGGTATCACGTTCGTCGTCGCGGCGACCGCCTCGACAGTCCGTCTGGTGCGAGGAACCGGGGGCCTGGTGCCGTGGATCATCGCGGTCTCGTTGGTTGGCCTCACGCGACCGACGCATGTCGTGGTGCTGGCGGCGATTGCCGCGGCATCCATCGCGGTGGCAGTGAGGTCTCGTGGAGCACGGCTCGTGATTCCAGCCCTCGTCTTCGCGGCAGCCGCCGTGTGGGCGGTCGCGCTCGTCAACGGCAACGCGGCGACGAGCCGTCTGAACATCTACACCGTGCTCGCGAACGACGTCGCGCCGTTCGACGAACGGTGGTCATGGTTCGTGGCGCGCGGCATGCCCGACGTGCCCGGCGCGCGCGACGCCACCGGCTACGACTTCGCAGGGGCTCTGCCAGACGACGTCGCGGCGATCGTCGACTTGCCGGTTGGCCAACAACCGCCCGCTCTCGTGCGTGCCGGCGGTGCGGCACTTGCAGAGTGGGTGCGCGAGGCCGGGGTGTCGACCCTCACGCGATGGATCGCCACACACCCCGCCGACGTGCTGTCGACCGTCGCCGACAGGGCCGATGCAACCTTGTCGCCGCCGAACGACGACTTCTTGCCGCTTGAGACGCGTGATGTCTGGCCGCGCATTCTGTTCGGCGCCTGGCAGGTGTGGGTGGTGGCATGGGGCGCGGCGTTGGTCGTCGCGACGTTGCGCGGCCGAGCCGGTCGCGAGGTGCGCGCGATCGCGGCGATGGCGGTCGCCGTGGCGGCCGTGCACGTCGTCACGATGTCGTACTCGGGCATCGAGCACCAGCGTCACGCCGCGACAACGGCAGCGGCCGTGCGCGTGGTCGCGCTCTCATCGCTCGCCCTCGCTCTCCCGCGCCGAGCGTCCGGCAGACCGACCGACGACGACGTCAGCGGAGACGGGACACCGCGCGGCGGACGCGACGCTCGAACCTGACACGACTCTCGATGTCGGCACGGTCCAACCCGTACATCGCCAGCCACGATGTGCGGCAGCGCCGACCGAACATGAGCCGCACCGACCTCAGTGCGGTGCGCTTGCCCGGCTCACCCTGAAGTGCATTCACCCACTTGGTTGAGCCGTGCGTGGTCACCACTGTCATCCGGCGCACGTTCGTGAGCATCGGCTCGATGCGGGACGCCCCCTCGGGCAGGCGCCATGCGACGCCGCACATCAGCACACGGTCGAACCAGCCCTTCAGCACCGCCGGCTGACCCGACCACCATGTCGGATAGACGAGCACAAGTGCGTCGCACCACTGCAGGTCGTCGACGTGCGTGCGCAACTCAGGGTGCCTCTGCAGCTTTTCGGCGGGGTCACCGGTGTGCGTCAGGCGCTCGTCTGCGGTGAACGCCGGGTTGAACCCTTCCGCCACCAGATCGTGGTGGCGAATCTCGTGGCCGTGGGCGGCGAGCTCGTCGAGCACAACATCGCGCATGTGCGACACGAATGACGTCTGCGACGGGTGTGCGTGGAGAACGAGCACCTTCATCGCGAAAGTGCCTTCTCGACGCGGCGCAGGAACCGAGCGCGATCGAGGTCAGTGCGCACGTCCATCTTGTAAAGGCCGAGATGCCGCCGCGTGGTGCGCCACCCCGTCGACAGCCGAAGCGCGCGCTGGAGCGTGCGCCGGCCGTTGTCGTTGATCGCCTTCACGTACGTCCACGGCGACCCGTACGTGCTCACCGTCACGATCCGGCGCACCTGCACCAGCGCGGGGCGCACGCGACCGTCGTCGAGTCGGAATGCAACTCCGGGCACCATCACCCGCTCGAGCCACCCCTTCAACTGCGCCGGCAGTCCCGACCACCAGGTCGGGTAGACGAAGACCAGAATGTCCGCCGACTGCACGACCGCAACGTGATGTTCCAGTCCGGCGGGCACCGTGATGTCGGCTCCGTCGTGCGACATGTAGGCATCCCACTCGCTGTTGCCCATCACCGGGTCGAAACCATCGGCGGCGAGATCGAGCACGTCGACGGCGTGACCGGCCCGTTCGAGCCCCCTCACCGCCGCATCACGCAGGGCAGAGGAAAAACTTCCCGCCACGGGGTGACAATGAACGACGAGTGCGCGCATCGTGCCGAGGTCCTTCCTTGCCGAGTCGGAACTACGGTACCTGTCGTGCCCGAACTCACCGGAGACTTCACCACCGGACAACTCCCGAAGATCGCACCGGGAGCCGTGACGATCACCATCGCGCGCACGGTCAAACCCGAATATCGCGACGAGTTCGACCGTTGGTGCGACGAGATGGTCGCTCTCGTGCGCGCGGCTCCGGGGTGTCTCGGCGCGACAACACTTGCCCCTTCGCGCGACGGAGAGGCGCACCACATGGTGTTTCGTTTCATCGACGCGGTGCACCTGCGCCGCTGGGAGCGCTCTCCGGCCAGACTTGCGCTGCTGGAGCGCATCGACGACATGGTCCTCGCCGAGCGAGTGACCGTCACGCCCGGTGAGGATGCGTTTTTCTGGGCACTCGGAGAAGTCGGAAAGCGCAAGACGCGGCTCGGTCGCTTCGTCTCTGATCTCGCATGGATCTATCCGCTCGCACTCACCGTGTCGGTGCTCCTCGCGCCGGCATTCGCCCGGCTCGACATCTTGTGGCGAGTGCTCGTGTCGTCCACCGTGATGGGCCTTGCCTCCAAGGCCGCGCTGAACCCGATCAGGCGATGGGTGAGGCGGCGGCGCATGTTGCCGCAGAACTCAGCGATTCGCTGAGTCGTCTGTAGGCATTCCGCACGACGGAGCCCCGAACAGCCTCGAGATGCGGCCACGGTTGCGAGCGACGAGTGAGTAGACCACGCCTGCCATCGCACACACGGGCGGCACCGAGATAAAGACCCCGAGCGCTCGCCATGGTCGCGACCGAAATCGTCGCAGTGCCTGCGAGACCGCCGGTGCGGCCGACCACACGTTGCCGTCATCATCGACGAGCATTACGGCGTCGATGTGGTCGAGCCCCTGCGATCGATGGTCGGCGATGCGCAAAGTGTCAGACCGACCGCGCGCGAAACGCGCGGAACGCTCACAGAACCCGCAGTCGCCGTCGTACACGAGGACGGCGGCGGGCAGTGCACGGTCGCTCGGCATGTCGTGGCCCCGGTGACCTCTGTCAGTTGACGTTCAGAAGGTCGACGACGAACACGAGGGTTTCCCCGCCCTTGATGACGCCGCCTGCACCGTGCGCTCCGTATCCCATCTCGGGCGGAATCGTGATGCGGCGGCGACCGCCGACGCGCATGCCGGCAAACCCCTGGTCCCAGCCCTGGATCACCTGACCGGCACCGAGCCGGAACTCGAACGACTCGCTGCGATCCCACGACGCATCGAACTGGCGCTGGGTGCTCCACGCCACGCCCACGTAGTGAACCTCAACGTTTGTGCCGGCCACAGCCTCGGCCCCGTCGCCGACGGCGAGGTCCTCGAGAACCAGTTCCGTCGGCGGATCTCCCGCGGGAATGGTGACGTCGGGCTTGGTTGCGCTCATGGGTTCAACCTACAAGCGAACCCGCGTGCACGGTTCAGGCCGCCGCCCGCGTGCGACGCAAGATCGGATCGGCCGCGCCGAGAACTGCATCGGCGACGCGCATCACGCGACCGGCCGCACCGGGCGTCGACGAGTCGACGAGGTTCCCCATCACGGCGAGCGTGATGTCTGCCGCCGACTGCGTGCCCACGGCGATGCGCAAACCCGGGCGAAGAATCCACGGGTGGCCGATGAGAAAACTGAAGCGGCGTCCGGTGCGCAGGAACGAATCGAACCGCTCCCCGATGTGCCGGTCATAGATCTCCGGCGCCGTCTCGGGGTCGGCGCAGAACAACTCGGCGGCGAGAGTTCCGCTCTCGAGTCCGTAGTCGATTCCCTCACCGTTCATCGGGTTCACAAACCCGGCGGCGGCGCCGACGGCGACCCATCCGGGACCGTGACGGCGCACGCTGCTCATCGGAAGTCGCCACGCGCGCGGCTTTTCGCAGAACTCGCCGAGCTGCCAGTCGTCGCGCACGATCGATGCGTACTGGTCGAGCAGGGTGTTCAGGTTCAGCTTCTTGAACCCCTTCATGGTCGACAGTGCGCCGACCCCAATGTTCACGGTTCCGTCGCCGGCCGGGAACATCCAGCCGTAGCCCGGTACGGGCGTGCCGTGCTCATCGCGCAGGCTGAGACATGCCTCGAGATGTCGTTCGGCATGCCTCGGGGTCGGCGCGTAGGCGCGAATTGCGAGGCCGTACGGCTCCCGCGGGTCGCGTTCTGCGCCGACAACCTTGGCCGCGGCTCCCTGTGCCCCCGCGGCGAGCACGGTCATCGGGGCGCGGAACACCTCGCCGCCGGCGCGTACGCCGACAACTCTCCCGTCCTCCTCCACCGGCACTGCTTCGGTCTCGAAACGGATCTCTGCTCCGTTCGCGATCGCGATGTCCATGAGGTGGGTGTCGAACCGCGACCTGGGCCACACCGCGCCGTGACCGGGAAAACGGCCACCCGACGGCCACGACAGCTCGCGAACCTTCTTGCCCGCGATCATGCGCAGCCCGTCAATGCGATGAGCAACCGAATGATCGATGCCAAGGTGGTCGAGAGCGGCGATGGCGCGCGGTGTCAGCCCGTCGCCGCAGACCTTGTCGCGACCGTGCGCACCCTTTTCGAACACGGTCACACGCGCCCCGGCCCGTGCCGCGGTGATGGCGGCCGCCGCGCCCGCCGGTCCGGCGCCGATGACGAGGAGGTCGTGGGGCATGTCACGAGCCTGCCAGCGCAGGCCGCCAGCCGCTACCGCCCAAGCCGACAAACCTCGGTCCGTGCGTCACATGCCACGGCTGAGTGCCGGTGCACGCGAACCACCGGTGTGGGGCGTCAGCGCAGGGCGCTGGCCCCGCGACTGATCTGCGTGCGCTCGATCGCCTCGATGAGGGCGATGCCCGCCGTCAATGCGATCCCGCCGATGGCGAAACCAGCAAGAAGATCACTCGGCCAGTGAGTGCGGATCAGCCATGACGACACTCCCGTCGTCGCGGCCGCAACCATCACGAATCGGCGCGCCGTCGCCCGCTTGTGCGGCACACCGCGCGTGAAGAACCACGCGAGATAGCCCCACAGTGCGACCGAATTCGCGGCGTGTCCCGACGGGAACGCGAGCAACGGCGCTTCGAGCAGCAACTTTCCGCGGTACGGGAACGGGCGCTCGAGCGCCATCTTGAGTGCACCGACAATTCCCGTCTCGAACGCCAGCACAACGAGAAAGCCCCCCACCGGAATCCACGAGCGTCGAGTCCAGCTGATCCACACGAGAACCGGCAGAGCAAGGGTCACGATGAGACCGCGCAAACCGAACATGACGGTGATCTCGAAGAGATGGCGATCAACGTCGAGCGCGCGCGCAAAGGTGATGGCCGACTGATCGAAATGCCACAACCACCCGCGCGAGGCGATCTGCCACGTGAGGTACGCGAGAACGATGCTGCATGCGGCAGTCACGTTCGTCACCCGGCGCGGCGTCATCACTGTTCCATTGTGCCGTGCGCAACGGTCGTTCTGCCACCCGGGTGACACCTGGACCGGCCGATGTCTGCGCCCGGGCTAGTTGCGCGGTGCTCCCCCGTCGCGGACCATGACCTCGTCTCCCAGATACTTGGCCAACATCGCGGTGCGCGCGGCGGCTGTCTCGACGTTCAGTTCCATCTGCTCGGGTGCCGCGCAACGGTGCACGACCGCAAGGTCGAGTCGACCGTCGCGCAGCGACGATCGCACGTCAACTACGCACTGGTCCCGCGACTGGTCGAGCGCCGTTGCGATGCGAAGGAGGGCCGCCATCAGTTCGACATCGTGGCGGCGGTCGGCCGGAAGGCGAGCGAACTCCTCGTGAGACTCCTTCGGGCCGCCCTTTCGGTGGTAGCGGGCCGCGAGAGCGATCATCTCGATCTCTTCGTCGACGAAACCGACGAGGTCGGCGTTTCGAATGATGTAGTACGAATGCAAGTGGTGTCGGGCATGCCCGATCGCGTTTCCGGTGTTCGCCAACACGGCGGCGGCGCGCAGCAAGCGCTCGATCGAGAGATCGGTTTCATAGTGGCGTCCCACCGCGCGCAGAAGACATGCCGCGAGA
>JBMTOT010000079.1:0-8277 GCA_049442935.1 Ilumatobacteraceae bacterium
AGCTGGCTCGTGTCGGCCCAGTTGTTGGCAGCCAAGAGTGAGCCGATCGAGACGCAGAACTTCTCCTTGATGGAGAACATCGAGTCGTTCTTCTGCACCGTGTAGGTGCCCGCAGGACGCGTGCCGCACCCCGGACCGACCGGAGCCGGAGCCGCAGTGGTCGCCGTTGCGCCGGCGTCCGTGCCCGTGTTCGTTCCGGGCTGAACCACGGCCTGCGCCGGAATGCGGATCTCCGAGCCCGGGTACGGGAACTGTGCCGGACTCACCCAACCGTTGTAGGCGAGCAGCGTCGTGAGAGCGATGTTGTATTTGTTGGCGACGGCGAGCGGCGAGTCTCCCGCCTGCACCACGTAGATCTGTTCCGATCCGACTGCATTCGGCGGCAGAGTCGTCGACGGCCCGGGAAGCGTGGTGGCCACCGGCGGGATGGTCGCAAAGTTGGTCGGCGTCACGTTCACGACGGTCGTTGCCACCCCGAGGGTGTCCGACCCGCACGACGCCACGAGTGAGAGCGCACCGACTGCGACCCCGACTCGGAGCAACGGGAACAACTTGTGCACGGACACGGTCACAGAGCGTAGATCGCGAGGGTGTCCGCAACGGGGCAGGTCGGCGCGACAGCACCGAACCCGCACCCGGTCACACCAGCGGACGCGCCGTCGGCGGAATCGGTGCCGGCAGCGACGTCTCTCCCATCAGGTGACGGTCGACACCGGCCGCACACGCGCGTCCCTCTGCGATCGCCCACACGATGAGACTCTGGCCGCGGCCCATGTCGCCGGCGACGAACACGCCCGGCACGTTCGTCATGTAGTCGGCGTCGCGGGCGACGTTGCCGCGCTCGTCGAATGCGACACCCAGCTGGTCGAGCCATGATCCCTTCTCGGGACCGACGAATCCCATTGCAAGAAAGACCAAGTCGGCCTCGATCTCGTGCTCGGTTCCTTCGACCTTCTCGAATCGTCCCTCTCGCATCACGACCTCGTGCACCAGCAGCGCTCGCACGTTGCCGTTGCCGTCGTCCAGGAAACGCTCGGTGTTCACGCTGTAGACGCGCTCGCCGCCTTCCTCGTGTGCCGACGAGACGCGATAGATCATCGCGTACTGCGGCCACGGGTTCGCGCCGGAGCGCTCCTCCGGCGGGCGCGGCATGATCTCGAGCTGCACGACTGCGCGCGCACCCTGGCGCAGCGCCGTGCCGAGGCAGTCGGCGCCGGTGTCGCCGCCGCCGATGATCACGACAGCCTTGCCTGCGGCATCGATCGAAGGCGACGACATGTCACCCTCTTGCACCCTGTTGGCGAGCGGCAGGTACTCCATCGCCTGATGGATTCCTTTCAGCTCGCGCCCCGGCACCGAGAGGTCGCGCCACGCGGTGGAACCGCAGGCGAGCACGATCGCGTCGTGCGACGCGCGGAGGACATCGATGTCGACCGAACCGCCGACGTCGGCGTTGACGCGAAACTCCGTGCCCTCGGCCCGCATCTGGTCGAGACGGCGGTCGACGTGGTGCTTCTCCATCTTGAACTCTGGAATGCCGTAGCGGAGCAGACCACCGATGCGGTCGGCGCGCTCGAGAACGACGACGTCGTGTCCGGCGCGAGTGAGCTGCTGTGCGGCGGCGAGGCCGGCGGGGCCGCTGCCGATCACCGCGACGCGCTTGCCCGTCGATGTCGACGGCATCTGCGGCACTACCCAGCCGTTCGCGAACGCCTTGTCGATGATCTCGACTTCGACCTGCTTGATCGCCACGGGATCCTGGTTGATGCCGAGCACGCACGCCGATTCGCACGGTGCAGGGCAGAGTCGGCCGGTGAACTCGGGGAAGTTGTTCGTGGCGTGCAGGCGCTCGATCGCCTCGCGCCAGTGACCGCGGTAGACGAGATCGTTCCAGTCTGGAATCAGGTTCCCGAGCGGGCAGCCGTTGTTGCAGAACGGAATGCCGCAGTCCATGCAGCGTCCTGCCTGCTCGGTGAGCTTTGCTTCGTCGAACGGCTCGTACACCTCTCGCCAGTCGCGCAGACGCAGCTCCACGGGTCGGCGCACCGGGCCGGTGCGGCCCCACTTCAAGAATCCGGTCGACTCACCCACGGGCCGCCTCCATCACTTTCTCTGCCGCGTCTTTGTCGGACAGTCCCTCGGACTTTGCGGCCTCCATCACCTCGAGCACGCGCTTGTAGTCGCGCGGCATGACCTTGTGGAAACGCGACATTTCAACCGTCCAGGCGCGCAGGATCCGCTCGGCGACACCCGACCCCGTCATCTCCAGATGACGTTCGATGGTGCCGCGCAACCACTCTTCGTCGTCGCGACCGACAGGCTCGAGGTCGACCATCTCGTAGTTGACGTTGCCCGGCAAGTCACCGTCGGGGTCCCACACGTAGGCGATGCCACCCGACATTCCGGCCGCAAAGTTGCGCCCGGTGGGGCCGAGCACCACGACGCGGCCACCGGTCATGTATTCACACCCGTGGTCGCCGACTCCTTCGACCACAGCCGTCGCACCCGAGTTGCGCACGCAGAAGCGCTCACCGACGAGACCGCGAATGAAGATCTCGCCGCCGGTCGCGCCGTATCCGATCACGTTGCCGGCGATCACGTTCTCTTCGGCCACGAGCGGAGCCTCGGGGTGAGGCCGCACCACGATGCGCCCGCCCGAGAGTCCCTTGCCGACGTAGTCGTTCGCGTCACCCGTGAGTCTGATGTCGATGCCGCGCGGCACGAACGCTCCGAGACTCTGTCCCGCCGACCCTGTCAGGTTGATCGTGATCGTGCCCTCGGGCAGACCCTCGCCTCCCCACGCCTTGGTGACGCGGTGCCCGAGCATCGTTCCCACGGTGCGGTTCACGTTGTTCACCGGCGAGTCGATGACCACGGGCACACCCTCTGCAATCGCCTGCGACGCGCGCTCGATGAGCGACATGTCGAGCGCGTCGTCGAGCCCGTGATCCTGCGGCACCGACTGGTGCGGCGTCTGGTTGTACGGGTTCTGCGGCACTGCGAGGATCGGCGAGATGTCGAGACCCTTGGCCTTCCAGTGGTCGACGGCGGCGCGAGCATCGATCATGTCGACTCGCCCGACCGCTTCTTGAAGCGTGCGGAAGCCGAGCGCGGCCAGAAGCTCGCGCACCTCTTCTGCGATGTACTCGAAGAAGTTGACGACGAACTCGGGCTTTCCCGAGAACCTCTCACGCAGCACCGGGTTCTGCGTGGCGATTCCGACAGGACAGGTGTCGAGATGACAGACGCGCATCATGATGCACCCGCTCACCACGAGCGGAGCTGTGGCAAAGCCGAACTCTTCGGCACCGAGCAGCGCCGCGACCACGACGTCACGACCCGTCTTCATCTGGCCGTCGGCCTGCACCACGATGCGGTCGCGCAGACCGTTCAGCAGCAGCGTCTGCTGCGTCTCGGCGAGGCCGAGCTCCCACGGCGCTCCGGCGTGCTTCAGCGACGTGAGCGGCGAGGCACCCGTTCCGCCGTCGTGTCCCGAGATGAGCACCACGTCGGCCTTGGCCTTGCTGACTCCCGCGGCAACGGTGCCGACGCCGACCTCTGCCACAAGTTTCACGTGCACACGCGCGGCCGGGTTCGAATTCTTGAGGTCGTGGATGAGCTGCTTCAGATCCTCGATCGAGTAGATGTCGTGGTGCGGGGGCGGGCTGATGAGGCCCACGCCCGGCGTCGAGTGTCGCGTCTTTGCGACCCACGGATACACCTTGTGTCCGGGCAGCTGCCCGCCCTCGCCGGGCTTTGCCCCCTGGGCCATCTTGATCTGAATGTCGTCGGCGTTCACCAGGTACTCGCTCGTGACACCGAATCGACCCGATGCCACCTGCTTGATCGCCGAACGCTTCGAGTCGCCGTTCGGCAGCGGCACGAACCTCTCGGGATCCTCGCCTCCCTCTCCGGTGTTGCTCTTCCCGCCGATGCGGTTCATCGCGACCGCAAGCGTCTCGTGCGCCTCGGCCGAGATCGATCCGTAGCTCATCGCACCCGTCGAGAAGCGCTTGACGATCTCCGAGACCGGCTCGACCTCGTCGAGCGGAACTGGCGGGCGCATCCCGGTGCGCAGGTCGAACAAACCGCGCAGGGTCGCCAGTTTCTTCGACTGGTCGTCGACGGCAGCCGTGTACTGCTTGAACACGTCGTAGCGGCCGACACGCGTCGCGTGCTGCAGGCGGTACACCGTCTCGGGGTTGAAAAGGTGCAGTTCACCTTCGCGGCGCCACTGGTACTCGCCGCCGAGCTCCAACTTTCTGTGTGCCCGCAACTCGGGTCGTGCCGGGTGGGCCGAGGCGTGGCGCAGTGCGACTTCCCTCGCAATCTCGTCGAGTCCGATGCCGCCGAGGCGCGAGACCGTTCCGGTGAAGAACTCGTCGACGAGTTCGTCACCGAGTCCGATCGCCTCGAAGATCTGTGCGCCGGTGTACGAGGCGACGGTCGAGACACCCATCTTCGACATCACCTTCAGCACACCCTTGCCGGAAGCCTTGATGTAGTTCTTCACCGCCTTCTTCGGGTCGATGCCACCCAACTGGTTGACACCGGCTCCTCCGTCGGCGGAGATCATGTCCTCGATCGACTCGAACGCCATGTAGGGGTTGATCGCCCCGGCGCCGTATCCGACGAGAAGTGCCATGTGGTGCACCTCGCGCGCGTCGCCTGTCTCGACCACGAGACCGACGCGCGTGCGGGTCTTTTCGCGGATGAGATGGTGGTGCACCGCAGAGGTCAACAGCAGCGACGGGATCGGAGCCCACACCTCGTCTGAGTTGCGGTCCGACAGCACGATGATGCGTGAACCTCCCGCGATCGCCGCGCTCACTTCCGCACGCACCGTGTCGAGGGCCTCGCGAAGTCCGCCGCCGCCGGCGGCGACACGGAACAGGCCGCTCACGACGGTCGAGGCGAGATGCGGATGCGTGCCGTCGTCGTTGATGTGGATGATCTTTGCCAGTTCGTCGTTGTCGATGATCGGAAAAGACAGAACCAACTGGCGGCACGAGTCGGGACCCGGCGCGAGCAGGTTCGCTTCCGGGCCCACGGACGTCCCGACCGACGTCACCACCTCTTCGCGAATCGCATCGAGCGGCGGATTCGTGACCTGTGCGAACAGCTGCTGGAAGTAGTCGAACAACAAGCGCGGCCTCTCGGACAGCACCGCGATCGGGGTGTCGGTGCCCATCGAACCGATCGGCTCGGCACCCGTGCGTGCTGTCGGCGCGATGATGACCTTCAGCTCCTCTTCCGTCCAGCCGAACACCTGCTGTCGGCGCATCACGCTGTCGTGACTGTGCACGATGTGCTCCCGCTCGGGCAGGTCTTCGAGACGGGTGAGCCCCTGCTCCAGCCACTCGTCGTACGGATGCTCGGCGGCGAGAGTCAACTTGATCTCGTCGTCGCTGACGATCCGCCCCTGGGCGGTGTCGATCAGGAACATGCGGCCCGGCTGCAGGCGACCCTTGCGCACGACGCGCGACGGCTCGATGTCGAGCACGCCCGTCTCGCTCGCGAGCACCACCAGGTCGTCAGATGTCACCCAGTAGCGCCCCGGGCGCAGCCCGTTGCGGTCGAGCACCGCGCCGATCACGGTGCCGTCGGTGAAGGCCACGTCGGCCGGTCCGTCCCACGGCTCCATGAGCGACGAGTGGAACTCATAGAACGCGCGCTTGCGAGGATCCATGCGCTCGTTGTTCTCCCACGCCTCGGGGATCATCATGAGGAGAGCGTGCGCGAGCGAACGGCCCCCTAGGTGGAGAAGTTCGAGCACCTCGTCGAACGACGCCGAGTCGCTCATGTCGGGGGCGCAGATCGGGAACGCACGCTCGAGTCCCGGAATTGCCGCGCTCTCGAGCAGCGCCTCACGGGTGCGCATCCAATTGCGGTTCCCCTGCACGGTGTTGATCTCGCCGTTGTGGGCGATGTAGCGGTACGGATGCGCGAGCGGCCACGAGGGAAAGGTGTTCGTCGAGAAACGGCTGTGCACGAGGGCGAGTGCCGATTCCATGCGTTGATCCCACAGCTCGGGGTAGAACTCGCCGAGTTCGGGCGTGGTCAGCATGCCCTTGTAGACGAGCGTGCGCGCCGAGAGCGACGGGAAGTACGTGCGCATCTCGCCGGTCAACTTTTGCTCGGCGCGCTTGCGAACCACGAACACCTTGCGGTCGAGGTCGAACCCGGAGGCACCCTGCGGGTCGTCGAGAAAGAAAAGACGGAATGTCGGCATCACTGCACGCGCAGAGGCACCCAGACAATCGGGGTTCACGTCGACATCGCGCCACCCGAGCACACGCAGATCCTCTTCGGCCGTGATTAGCTCGATTGTCGCGGCCGCCTCGGCGGCGCGGAGCGGGTCAGCCCGCAGGAATGCCATTCCGACCGCATAGGAGCCCTCCGCAGGAAGTGGGAACGAGACGGTCTCACGAAGGTAACGATCGGGAACCTGGATCAGGATGCCCGCGCCGTCGCCGGTCTCGGCCTCGGCGCCGGTCGCACCGCGGTGCTCCATGTTGCAGAGAGCCCCGATACCCATGTCGACGATCGAACGGCTGCGCACGCCCTTGATGTGGGCCACGAACGACACGCCACAGGCGTCGTGTTCGAAACGCGGGTCGTACAGGCCGTGACGGCCGGGGAGGTCCGGGTTCATTGTCGTCCTTTGCGTTCGTCTGGGTGCCGCCGGTGGGGCGACTGGGAAAACATCAGTTGTTCTCCCGGGACGACGTTGGCCCGAGCAGATTCAGAAGTTATCGGCGTTGCGGGCGCCCAGGCAACCGCATTTTGCGGGGCTCCGCTGTGTTTGTCCGGGCTCCGCTGTGCCTACCGGGGCTCCGCCCATGCCGGTGCGCGCTTCTCGAAGTCGGAAAGAACAGATTCGCGCTGATTCGCGCCACCGATCAACCCGCCGATGATCTCACGTTCGGCCGCGAACTGCGCGGCCGCGAACTCGAGGGTGAGGCGGTTCAAGAGACGCTTCGCGCCTCGCACTGCATCGGGGCTGCGGCGGCAGATCTCCTGCGCCCACTCGAACGCATCCGTGAGCGGATCGTCCGACAAACGGGTCGCGATTCCTATCGCCTGGGCCTCGCGGCCGTCGAAGATGCGCGCAGACATCACGATGTCCTTCATCACGTCGGCACGCACGAGCCCCTGCATGAGCACCGTCCCTGCCATGTCAGGCACGAGCCCCCAGTACGTCTCGCGCACCGAGAACTTGGTGTCGGGGTGCGCGATGCGAATGTCGGCGCCGAGTGCGATCTGGCACCCGCCACCGAGTGCATGGCCGTGCACCGCTGCAACGACGGGCATTGGCAACTCTTGCCACACCCACGCCGCCTGCTGGCCGAGGTGCGTGATGCGACCGTCCACCATGTCAGATGCCTGCGGCGTGCGCTCTCCGTTGCCGCGCTCACCGCTGGCCATGCCGCCGAGGGACGCAAGGTCGATTCCCGCACAGAACGACTTGCCCTCTCCCGACACGACGACCGCGTGCACCGACTTGTGTCCCTTGAGGCTCTCGCCCGCCTCGACGATGGCGGCGAACTGCTCGCCGTCGAGGGCGTTGCGCTTGTCGGGACGGTTGAAACGCACGTGTGCGATGCCGTCGGAAATGTCGATGAGAACGCGGTCTGACATGGTCGACATCCTGCCACGGCGCGAGTCAGGTGCTGTCACCGGGCCGCAAGGGCTCGATCTGCCCCCGAGAGTGACAGACTGCCTTCATGAAGTTGAATCTCACCGCCGACCAAGTTCTCGCCACGACACGAAGCGTGCGCAAGCGCCTCGATTTCGACAAGCCGGTCGACCGCTCGATCGTCGAGGAATGCCTCGAGTTGGCACTGCAGGCACCCACCGGCTCGAACAGCCAGGGGTGGCACTGGATCTTCGTCGAGGACGCCGCCAAGAAGAAGGCCCTCGCCGACATCTACCGCAAGAACTGGGAGGTGTACGCATCGATGCCGGGGCGCGAGTACGCGGCTGGCGACACACGCGGCGAGCGCATGGACAAGGGGCGCGACTCGGCGAGTTACCTGGCCGAGAACTTCGAGCGTGCCCCGATCCTGATGATCCCGGCAATCGAAGGACGCCTCGAAAACCTGCCGTCATTCGCGACGGCCTCCGCCTGGGTATCGCTGCTGCCTGCGGTCTGGAGCTTCATGCTCGCCCTGCGCGAACGCGCGATGGGTTCTGCCTGGACGACGATCCACCTCATCGGCGACGGCGAAAAAGAGGCAGCCGACATTCTCGGCATTCCCTACGACAAGATCTCCC
>JBMTOT010000080.1:0-8156 GCA_049442935.1 Ilumatobacteraceae bacterium
GAGGAGCAGCAAGGGCTCGGAGTTCGACGAACGAAGCTTGAACCACCACTCGCCGCAGTCGACTGTCAGACCGTCCACGCGGTCCTGCGGCTTGTCGGCATAGCGGCGCGCGATCTCGTCGATGACTGCCGACGCATCGTCGACGCTGGTGTTGATCTCTCCGCTCGCCTCATACCGCTCGAACGGCCGGCGCAGTTCCGACAGCGGTACACCGGCGCGCGAGACCTCGGCCAGCATGAACATGGTCGCGATGATGCCCGAGTCGGCGCGGTAGTTGTCGAGGAAGTAGTAGTGCGCCGAGTGCTCGCCACCGAACACGGCACCGGTCTCGGCCATGACCTGCTTGATGTTCGAGTGACCGACCTTGGTCCGCACCGGCTCGCCGCCGCTCTCGCGGATCACTTCGGGCACGCTTCGCGAACAGATGAGGTTGTAGAGCACCGTTGCACCCGGGTTCGATCGCAGCACCGCCGCCGCGAGCATGGCCGTGGTCGTGGAACCCGAAAGACCGCGGCCCGTCTCGTCGACCACGAACACCCGGTCGGCGTCGCCGTCGAATGCGAGCCCGAGGTCGAACCCGCCCGACACGACGCGTGCCTGCAGGTCGCGCTGATTGGCCGGCTGAATCGGGTCGGCCGGGTGATTGGGAAACGACCCGTCGAGTTCGGGGTACATCACCTCGAGCTCGACCATCGGCAGACGGGAGAACACGACCGGCACGATCAGGCCGCCCATTCCGTTTGCGGTGTCGGCCACGACGCGCATCGGGGCGATCGACGCCGGGTCGATGAATCCGACGACATGGTCGGCGAACTCCTCCAACATGTCGCGACGCGAGAGCGTTCCGCGGGTCGCGGTCGGCGACGGACCGTTCCCAGCGAGCACAAACTTCGCGGTCTCCCTGATGTCGGCGAGTCCGGTGTCGCTGCCGACGGGTCGCGCCCCCGCGAGGCAGAACTTGATGCCGTTGTACTCGGCCGGGTTGTGCGAGGCGGTGAACATCGCACCCGGGGCATTCAGTTTTCCGGCGGCGAAATACACGAGGTCGGTGCTCGCGAGGCCCAGGTCGACCACGTTGGCCCCTTGCGAGGCGACACCGTCGGCAAAGGATGCCGCGAGTGACTCGCCGGTGAGACGCATGTCCCGCCCCACGAGCACCATCGGCGCTCCGGCGAAGCGAGCAAACGCGACACCGAGGGCATGTGCGACCTCGTCGTTCATCTGGTCGGGGGTGGTTCCCCGGACGTCATAGGCCTTGACGATTGCGTCGAGCACCCCGGGGTCGGTGGTCATCACGACGACACGCTAGTCGTGCCGTCATCGCCGCGGTCGCCCGATTCGCCATCCGCGGCGGCATCGCTCAGCGTGTCGGTACTTTCGTCCCGCTCGAGCGGCGGCATCGCGACTCCGTAGCGGAATCGACGGCGGAAGAACCACACCACCCAGCCGATTCCGAGGAATGTCAGCAGATACGACGAGCGGTCGAGCAACGACGACGAATACTCGAGTCGAACCTCGTTGTCGGTCGGCACCACCACCATCATGTTCGGTGCAGCGCGGTGCACGGTCTTCGCCCCGGTGACTTTCCAGTTCGGAAAGTAACTCACCTTCACGAGAACCGGCACGCCGATCTTGTCGACACGGAACGACACGGCCTCGTCGTCGATCACGACGTCGCTGACGGTCGCGCCACCCGTCGGCTTTGCCGCAACTCCGCTCTCCAACGTCACGATGTCGACCCTGCGCCCCGACTCTCCCGGCTCGCCGATGCGGCGCCCGAGGTCGGGCTCGACGTCGGCGCGCTGCCACTCGTCCGGGCCGGTCTCGACCGGCAGCACCGGCCATTCATCACCGTGCTGGAACCACGAGGTGCCCACCTCGAGCCAACGTTCGCGGCGGTCACCCTCGCGGGGATTGACCACGACAGGTTCGACGTCGAGCGCCTCGACAAGCGTCAGATCGCGCCGTTCATAGACGTGCCACGGACCGGAGGTCGCAACTTTTTCCAGTTCGGTTCGCGCATCTGCCGCGGCAACGGCTTCCGGCGTGAAGGCCATGTAGTAGCGAATCCCCATCGACTGCATGTAGCGCGCACCACGCTCTGCATCGTTGTCGTCGTAGCGAAGCTCGCGCACGGGGTTCGACGACTGCTTCGACAGCGCCGCCGCGGAGATGAAGTGGTATGCGGTGGATCCCGCCGCCTCGAAGTACAGACCCTCCATCGAGCCGATGCAGCTCTTCGTCCAGTGCGGCAACAACATGAGTGCCATCGTCGTGCCGTACTTGTTCAGCTCGCTGTTGTTCTCCCACAAGGCTCGACCGCATCCTCGTTCGCGCCCGAGACGATCCATCGTCTGCACGATGCCGTAGTACTCGCCGTAGGCGCTCTTTCCTTCGTAGCCCTCGAAGTTCCACTTGGCCCAGCCGTCGGAGAATGCCCTGTTCGCCGGCACAGAGATCGGACCCCACGAATATCGCGAGCCGCTCTGGGCCGCCACGACCGAGCCGCCCGGCAGCGCCTGGTAGCGCAGTCCGATCACCACCAGGCACACAAGCGCCATCAACCATGCGTATGCCGTGCTCTGGTTCGGGCCCGGGTCGCGAACGTCGGCGCCGGGGCGACGCTGCGCAAGAACGGCGCGATGGAGAAACACGCAGACCTCGTAGAAACCAATCGCGGCCAACATGTAGCGCAGCAAGAAAAGGATCGGCTGGAGTCGCGGGTTCCACAGCAGACCGATGAACGGGAGGCTGTCCTGCGCGGCATTGACCGCCACCATCAGCACCACCGAGTAGACACCCATCCACGTGCCGAGAAAACGACGGCGCACGAACGATGCGACAAAGCCGATCACCGAGAGCGTCACAAGAAGTGCATCGATGCCGCTGTGAAGCGGGAAGAACATCGCCCAGAGCGAGTCGTTCGCGCCGCTCGGTCGAGGCTCGTACTTCATGTCGGTCATGTAGGCGTGACCGCCGAGGAACGGCACCACCCAGAACGCAGACAGAAACACCGCGCAGGCGAGTGTGGAGACACCGAACCACAGCCGCTTTCGGTCGAGACGCATGAGCACCATGAGCCCGGCTCCGAAGAACACGAACATCAGAACGATGCCGTGACTGAGCGCGCTGAGCGCGATGAGCAGTGCCGACCAGCCCCGGTGTTTCCCGTCTTCGAGACCGCGCGCGAACAGCCCCAGTGCGGCGACGGCAAGGGCGAGCGAGATGGAGAACGAGAATTCCCCCGCCATGGTCGACGGAATGTTGCCGCCGTAGATCGTGAAGCTCTCGTCGAGGAGGAACATCAGCCCGCCGACGCACATCAATTCGGGCAGCGGGTACGGCAGACGGGCGACTCGACCCATGAGCCACACTGCCCACGGAAACGCCACGAGTCCCGACACTGCGATGATCTTGAAGGCGATGCCGTACGGAAGCACCACATCGAGCAGCACGATCATGAGCGCCGGTACCACCATGTAGAAGCGGTACATCGGGAATCCGGCGTACCAGTCCATCGACCACCCGGTGAGGCGCCAGTTCGGCAGCAGCACGTCGCGCAGATACGCCGGGCCCCACACATGTGCACCCATGTCGCCGCCGGTTGGCGTGTTGTTGCGCAGCACCAGTTCGGGCTGCACGATCGACAGCACGATCAATGTGGCACCGAGCACGAGCGCGGTCGTGGTCATCGAACGGAGGGTCACCGACCAGTCGCTCGATGCCCGGGTGGTCTCCGGTTCGGTCGGTGCTGCGTCAGTGGTCGTCATCATCGGGTGGCGCGTCTCATGTTGCGGCGACCATCACCAGGCCCGCGAGGTTGAAGGCCATGTGCGTAACGATCGACGGCCCAAGTCTGCCAGTGCGGTGGCGTGCCACACCGAGCACGAGTGCGAACACGAACAGCGCGGGCGTCTCTGCCCAGCTCATGTGAATCGCGGCGAACAACGCCGCGGTGACGACGATGCCCGCCGGCGCCCCCCACGAGGACACAAATCCCTTCTGCACCATTCCTCGATAGACGATCTCTTCAATGAGCGGCGCACCTATCACGACCACCACGGCAAGCACCGCAAACCATGCGCCCGGGGCGCTGTCAGCGAGGCTCTCGGCGCGCTCGGCGACCTTTTCAGCGGAAAAATCATCGGGAAAGAGTCTCGACAGAGGCCAGTTGACCAACGGCACGAGGAGGAACTGCGCACCGAGACCGACCGCGACCCACCATGCGTCGCGCGGCACCGCGCGCAGACCGGTTGCCTCGGTCAGCGACGAATGCGTCGCACGGTTCGCCCACCACGCCACGGCAACCAATTGGACGGCCCACATCAACGACACGAGGATCGTGTTCACCGACATCGGCACGTTGTCGACGTCGTCGGCGTAGCCGGTGCCGACCAACACCATGACGGATGCCACCTGCACGACGACGAACGAACCGAGCCATGCCGACAGCGCGTTTCCGGCGGTGGCCCGCGGCGCACCCGGGGGCGGGGGCGGCATCTCGTTCACGGAACCTCAGCCGGCCAGGCGACCCGACTCGTACACGTGCACCCGGCGCCGTCGATCTTCCACATGCCAACCAGACGGAGGCGTGGTGCGGTCGGCATGCCGCTCGCACAGGTCGTAGGAATGAGGATCCCGCTCGGGGGTGAGATCATCGAGCCACACCAACGAACGCGCGTACTGGTACGACAGCGTGACCGATGCCGCATGGACGCAGCCCTGTCGAGTGCACAGTCGTGACATGGCTAAAACCGTAGTTGCGCACCCCGCGCCGAATGCTGATACCCGAGGCACAGCCAGCGGCGACCCGCCGTAGCATTTCGGGCATGAGCGAGCTGCCTCCCCCTCCCCCTCCTCCCTCGCCGAAGGGCGGCACGAAGTTCCCGAACCGGGGACCGTTGAAGGGCCGCGAACCGCGCGGCGCAGGCGGCGGTTCTGGAAACGGATCGGGCGATGCACAAAGGCCGCCGATGCCCCGCTGGGCAATCTGGGTGATCGTGGCCGCGCTCGTCGTGGTGGCCTTCGCCTCGAGCCTCGTGTCGCGCCCCACCGGCGAAAAGCTCAGCTACACCGAGTTCCTCGAGCAGGTTCGACGCGGCGATGTGTCCGAGGTGACCATCAACAACGCAACGAACACCATCACCGGCACATTCGACGACGGCAGCAAGTTCGTCACCACCGGCTCGACCTCGCTCTCCGACGCCGATGAGGAGCTGCTGAAGCAGATGGGAGTCGACTACGACTACGTCACCCCGCAGCCGAACTGGTTCACCAGCCTGATTCCGATCCTGCTGCCGTTCCTCCTCATCGTCGGCTTTTTCGTGTGGATGCAGCGCCGAGCTATGGGTCAGGCCGGCAACATCATGTCTGTCGGACGCAGCAAGGCGAAGGCCTACCAGGCCGACAAGCCCTCGACGACGTTCGCCGATGTTGCCGGCTACGACGGCGTCAAGCTGGAGATCAAAGAGGTCGTCGACTTCCTGCGTATGCCCGAGCGCTTCAAGGAGATCGGCGCGCGTGTTCCGAAGGGAATCCTGCTCGTCGGGCCTCCAGGCACGGGCAAGACGCTGTTCGCCCGCGCCGTCGCCGGTGAAGCCGGTGTCGGCTTCCTCTCCGTGACCGGATCTGACTTCATGGAGATGTTCGTCGGTGTCGGCGCGAGCCGCGTTCGCGACCTCTTCCAGCAGGCGCGAAAGATGGGCAAGGCGATCATCTTCATCGACGAGATCGACTCGATCGGACGCAAGCGCGGCGCGGGTCTCGGCGGCGGACACGACGAACGCGAGCAGACGCTGAACCAGATGCTCGCCGAGATGGACGGATTTGAGACGAGCGAGGGAATCGTGATCCTCGCCGCCACGAACCGCCCAGACATTCTCGACCCGGCACTGCTGCGTCCCGGCCGCTTCGACCGACAGATCGTGGTGCCGCTTCCCGAGTACGAGGAACGCCTCGCGATTCTGAAGGTGCACTCGCGCGACAAGCGCATGGGTACAGACGTCGATCTCGAGACGATGGCCAAGGCCACGCCCGGCATGAGCGGCGCCGACCTCGCGAATCTCGTGAATGAAGCCGCGTTGTTCGCGGTGCGCCGCGGTTCGTCGACCATCGAGCGCATCGACTTCGAAAACGCCCGCGACCGCGTCGTCATGGGAGCACGGCGCGAGAGCCTCGTGCTGTCGTCAGAGGAGCGCAAGGCGACCGCCTACCACGAGGGCGGACATGCGGTGCTCGCCACCGTGCTGCCCCACTCCGACCCGCTGCACAAAGTGACGATTCTTCCGCGCGGTATGGCCCTCGGAGTGACGTGGACCCTGCCCGAGGAACGTCACACGTACTCGCGCGAGTATTTCGAGGACGTGATCTGCAAGGCGATGGGCGGCCGGGCGGCGGAGAAGATTGTTTACGGGCATCTCAATTCGGGAGCAGCGAACGATCTCGAGCAGTCGACCAACATCGCGCGACGAATGGTGCGCGAGTGGGGCATGTCAGATCGCGTCGGTCCGCAGGCCTGGAACTCGCAGCAGCAGGTGTTCCTCGGCGAGGACCTGATGACGAGCGGACGCGAATACTCCGACTCGACCGCACAGCTCGTCGACGAGGAGATCTCACGCATTCTGCGGGAGCAGGAACAGCGAGCGATCGACCTGCTCACCAGGCACCGCCGCGGACTCGACAAGGTCGCCGAGGCGCTGCTCGAGCACGAGACGATCGACGGTGCGATGGTCGGCAAGTTGGTGCAGGAAGCACTCGAGTCGCCGGCATCCACCGGCGTCTGACATCCGTGCCCTCAGGGGGTGCCGTGCGACGTGCACCCGGGCGGCGCAGATCCGGGTTCGCGGCAGTTGGCGACGGCGGCCCACAGGTCTTGTGCCTTGACCGGGCCGACGAAACTCGCGTGCACCGAGCCTGCTGAGTCGGCGATCACCAGACATGGAACCGCCTCGATGCGATACCGGGAGTGGAGATCCGGGCGCTCGGTGTAGTCGACGCACTCGACAGCGACGTCGCGCGAAGCAAGAACTTCTGCCTTCGATGCCACGTCGGCGCACGTGGAACACGTCGCCGAGGTGAAGGCAACGACGATCCACGGCGCATCTGGCCTGGCGAAATCGCGCCGGTCGAGCTGTGTCGGCGCCTGCCATCCACCCTGCGTCGGGGCATCGTCGCGCCGTCGGCTCCGCACGACCGCGGCAACAGCAACGGCGGCGAGTGCGGCGACGACGACGCCCAGCAGGTCGTTCATCGCGCCCCCCGCACGGGAAGCGCACCGACGATGCCGAACCCCGGCAGGCCGTGACCTCTCGCAGTGCGGCGCTGGATGACGACCGAAGTCGACGCACGCACCACCACTTCGCCGTTGCTCGCACCGTCGGGCACGTCGAGAGCCGCGACCGCTGCAGGTCCGAGCGGCACGTCGACGAATCCGGGAAGTTCGACTTCGCCGCCCGGGCCCACCGCCGAAACAGTGAACGTCGCGTCCTCGCCGGTCGTGTTCACAATCGCGAGTGCATTGCGCGCGCCGCGAGCGAGTCCGCTCGGAACCTTCCACACCTGCGAGACGAGACCCTGCGGCACCCCGTTCGTCACAGCGGTGAAAAATCCCGATGTCGCCTGCTGGCTGAGCACATGTTCTGCAACCACTGCGGGGCCGTCGACCACGTCGAGCACCATTGCATGGTCTCCGCGGGGAAGGTCCGCGATCGAGTTGGTGTCGATCGCGAGCGTGGCGCCCGGCTGCACGTCCACCTCGGCCGACGGTGACGCCGCGGCGGCGAACCCGTCGGTCGCCGGCACGTTCGTGATCCCGTCACCGAAGAACGACACGGTCACCGATGCGATGTCTGTGCCCGGGTTGAAGACCACGAGTTGTTCGGACACTTGCGCGCCCGTGCGACCCGACGTGAACCACCACTGTCGGCCTGCGACCGGAATTCCCGCCGTGGTCGTGTATCCGAGGCGACCGCCGCCCAGATAGTGCTGAATGCGGGACGCAACGATCTGTCCGGAGGTCGCTTCCACCTCGACAGCGATGCTGCGTTCGTCGCGTGCCCCCGATTCGGCGAGCGAGATGCTCCGCGCCGAACGCGGCGCCAGGATCAGACCCTGCAGCGACGCAGGGGTCCGCTCTCCGTCGGGGGGGGGGGGGGGGG
>JBMTOT010000081.1:0-7774 GCA_049442935.1 Ilumatobacteraceae bacterium
CGAGGAACGGGAGGATTTCAATGTCGCCCACCGTTCCGCCCACCTCGGTGATCACGACATCGGTGTCCTCGGTCGCAATTCTCTTGATACGGCGCTTGATCTCGTCGGTGATGTGCGGGATCACCTGCACCGTCTTGCCGAGATAGTCACCCCGGCGTTCAGCGGCAAGAACTGCCTGATAGATCGATCCGGTGGTGGCATTCGAGCTGCGAGTCAGGTTCTCGTCAATAAACCGCTCATAGTGGCCGAGATCGAGATCGGTCTCGCCGCCGTCGTCGGTGACGAAGACTTCGCCGTGTTCGAACGGGTTCATTGTTCCGGGGTCGACGTTGATGTACGGATCGAGCTTCTGCATCGTGACGCGAAGGCCGCGCATCTTGAGCAGGCGACCCAGCGACGACGCCGTGAGGCCCTTGCCGAGGGAGCTGGCAACGCCCCCCGTCACAAAGATGTGCTTCGGCATCTGCTCTCCCGTCGAACTCGGCACTCCAACGGGATGTCATCATAACCCGGAACGAACCCCACCCCGGCAATGAACTCCGACGGTGCTCTCAGCGTTTCTTGCGTTTCGACATGACGGGAGCGCTGAAAGTCGCCAGCAACTCCGACGCGTGTACCAATGCCGTGTCGTCGGCCAGCCCGCCGGAGATCATTCTGGCAATCTCGGCTCGTCGGTCGTCGCCTTCCACCGGCCGTGCGAGCCCGTATGTGACTCCACCGTCGACTTGCTTCTCCACTTTCACCTGGTGATGTGCGGCGGCCGCAACGTGAGGAAGGTGGGTCACCGCAAATACCTGGTGCACGGATCCGAGCTCGCGGAG
This sequence comes from Ilumatobacteraceae bacterium, assembly GCA_049442935.1. Taxonomy (GTDB): domain Bacteria; phylum Actinomycetota; class Acidimicrobiia; order Acidimicrobiales; family Ilumatobacteraceae; genus UBA2093. Next base: position 822 of record JBMTOT010000081.1, read on the forward strand.
CGCGGCGGCCACCGCGACTGCCGCTTCACCACCAATGCCGGCGTCGACCTCGTCAAACACCATCGTGCCAGGTTCGCTCGTGAGAACCAGCCGGAGAGCAAGCATGGTGCGGGCAAGTTCGCCCCCGCTTGCCACTTTCGACAGTGGCAACGCCGGCGAGCCTGGGTTCGCCGCCAGGAGGAACACGACAGTGTCACCCGCAGGATCTCCGGCAGCATCACCCACGGAGATGTTCACCCGGGCCGAGGCCATCGCCAAGCTCGTCAGATGTTTCTCGACGGCCCGCCCCAATGCCGGGGCGGCGCGTCTGCGAGCGTCCCCCACGACCAGTTGGGCCTCCTCGAGCTCCTGGAGAACCCGGTCACGTGCGCGCCCCAACTCCTCGACTCGTTCCGAATGGCTCTCGAGTTCGGCGAGACGTTCGGCCGATTTCCGACCGAAATCCATGACGTCTGCGAGAGTCTCACCGTATTTGCGACGAAGATCCCGGAACAACTGACGTCGCAGTCTGACAGCGTCCAGACGTTCCGGATCTTCTTCTGCCGCCTCCAGCTGTGCCCTGACCTCCCCGCCGACGTCGTCGACGAGGGCGAGGATCGACTCGATCCGCTCTCTGATCTCTCTCAGGCTCGAAAGGCCCCGCACGACCTTCGCGACCTCCCCGAGCCGCTCTGCGGCCCCGCGGTCTCCGGAGAGTGCCGCAGATGTCGACCACAGTGCCTCACGCAGCCGGACCACGTCACCGAGGCGATCTTCTTCGGCCTCGAGTCGAGCATCTTCGTCGACGTCGTCGATGGCGGCCGAAGTGATTTCGTCGATCTGAAAACGGAGCAGGTCGATTTCGCGTGCACGTGTGCGCTCGTCACCTCCGAGAGTGGCCAGCGATGCATCAATCTCGGTCAGTCGGCCCCTGAGGACCCTCAAGGGCTCGAGATCGACCCCTGCGAACGAATCAAGGGCCGTCCGCTGCGCCGCCGCCGACAACAACCGTTGATGGGCGTGTTGACCGTGGATGTCGAGCAATGCAACGCCCAAGTCAGCCAATGTCGCGACCGTGGCCATTCGACCGTTGACGTACGCCCGCGAGCCTCCGCTCGCCTGCACGACGCGGGACAAGACCGTGTCGGCGCCGTCGGCATCTACAAAACGAGCTTCCACACGGGCTTCCTCGGCGCCGGCGCGCACCACAGAGGCATCGGCTCTGCGACCGACGACGAGGTTGATGGCCTCCACCAGCATCGTCTTGCCCGCCCCGGTCTCACCAGTGAGAGCGGTGAAACCACCGCCGAAGGTCAGGCGGACCGACTCGATCACACCGAGGTTTTCGATCGACAGCTCAGTCAACATCATCGATCATTGAGGTGAAATTTGTCCTTGAGAATTTGGTGGAAACGAACATCTGCGAAACGCACGAATCGAGCGACTGCCGTCGACGCCCTGAAGCGAATAACCGCACCCGGGGAAAGTGTGTGCGTGGCAAGTCCGTCAAGTGACACCGCAACCGACCTGTGCCCGAGAACGGTGACCTCGACTTCCTCGCTCGGATCGAGCACCATCGACCGGTCGAACAACATGTGGGGCGACACGGGGGTCACCAGCAGGGCTCGAAGCCGCGGAGACAGAATCGGACCGCGAGCTGACATCGAGTACGCCGTCGACCCGGTCGGCGTCGCCACGATCAAGCCGTCGGCGGCATACGTCGTGAAGACCGCACCGTCGATTGCCACCTGAAGCCGCACCATGTGCCCTGCTTCTTCTCGTTCAACGGCGATCTCGTTGAGCGCCCTTGCGACCACAGGCCCGCCCTCACGATCGAGAAGGGCTTCGACCATCATTCGATCGTCAAAATGCCAGTGACCGACCTCGGGGCCGGCGGCCCACCTGTCGAGAACCTCGATCAACATCTCAGACTCAACATCCGCCAGGTAACCGAGTGATCCGAGATTGACGCCTATCAGCGGCACAAGTTGTCCCTCGAGGCCCGACACCGCACGCAACATCGTTCCGTCGCCACCGATCGACACGACCACGTCGCAATCCTTCATATCGCCCGCCGTGATGGACCCTTCATCGATGAGGTCAACATCGACCGGCGACGCCACCAACGTTCCTCCGTGGTTCACGACCCACTCGCCCACACGACGCACGACCCCCGACACCTCGGGGCGATGCCTGTGCAGAGCAATCCCGACACGAAGCGCACGAGTCACGGCGAACCTCTCACTCCTCACAAACTACGGACACGGTGCGTCTCTCTGCGTGACCACGGCATGAACGAGGAACTCTTTGTTCCCCTCCCCGCCCAGAACCGGCGATTCCCGGACCTGACGGACCACGCACCCGGCATTTTCCAGAGCTTTCGTGACCTTCCCGAGGGCCTCGTCGTGAAGTGCAGGGTCTGTGATCACACCCCGCCCCTTCGAAGCCTCCGCTCGCCCCACCTCGAACTGAGGTTTCACGAGAAGGATCATCTCGCACGTGCCATGTCCCTCTTCGGGGTCGAGGAGCGCGGCCAGATGCCCCACAACCGATGTGAGAGAGATGAACGAGAGATCCGCCACGGCGAGCGACGCGGCGAATGGCAATGAGTCCCTCGTGACCGACCTGATGTCACATCTCTCGCGAGAGACAACTCGTTCGTCTTGCAACAGTCTCTCGTGGAGCTGATTTCTGCCGACATCGATCGCAAGGACTCGAAGTGATCCGGCATCCAACAGACACTCAGTGAAACCACCCGTTGATGCACCCGCGTCGATCACCGAGCGACCCACGACGTCGATCTCGAATGCCTCGAGAGCCCCGAGCATCTTCTCCGCGCCGCGCCCGACCCACCGGCGGACTTCCCGCACAACGATCGCCTCGTCGTCGGCAACGAGACGAGACGACTTCAGTGCGGGAGCTCCGGACACGGTCACGACGCCAGCATCCACCAGACGGGCAGCCTCGGTGCGCGACGCGGCAAGACCCCTCTGGACCATCGCCTGGTCGAGCCGTCGCCTCATGACATGCCTTCGATGATGATGGACGACAGTTCCCACAGGTCACGCGACCGTGCGGCACATTCGCCAGTGTCGGTCACCGAACCAGACAAGACATGCCCGAATTTGACCCCGAGCCTCCTTGCGAAAGCTCCATCGGTGTCATGGCGATCCCCGACCATCCAACTGCTCCGACTGTCGAGCACCCCACAGGTGTCTGCGACCAAAGTTGCCATGGGGTGGTGCGGCTTGCCTGCCACCTCGGGCTGACGTTCACTTGCCACCGCAAGAGCGGCAACGGTGGATCCTCCCCCGGGCACCGGGCCGTTCTCGGTCGGGTAGACGGGATCTGTGTTCGATGCGATGAACCGCGCGCCGGCGCGAATCGCCCGCGCCGCCACGTCGAGTGCCTCGTATGTGAGATCTCTGTACAGTCCGGCAACAACCGCGTCGAAAGCAACGCCTGACCGCGCATCCACCTCGTGGGCGTAGTGCACTCGTGCCCCTCGACGGGTCATCTCGTCATGGAGACCGTCGCCGCCGCAGACCAACACGGAATCGCCCGGCCGAACCAAACTGGCCGCCGCCATCGCCGAGGTGAGCACGTCCCCACGCGCCTCGATGCCGAGTCGGCTGAGGTCGTTCTCGAGTGATTCTCGAGTCTGAAACGACGCATTGGTCACGAAGAGAACACGAAATCCGGCATCCCTGAGGCGGGACACCGCCTCGACAGAACCGGATATCGGATTGTGCGCGAGCCAGATGACCCCGTCTAGGTCGCACAGCACGGTCGCTCGCGAATGATCCGGTTTGTCCATCACGGACAATCCTGCCACCCTAGGGACGTGCCGCACTTCCTCCCGTTTCGAGCAATCCGCTATGCCGGAGACACCGACGTCACCCAACGCTCGTCCCCGCCCTACGACGTGTTCGACGAGTCCGAACGCGAGCGGCGCGCCTCTTCGCACCCCCACAATTTCGTCCATGTCGACTACCCGCTCGAGTCGCAGGGCGAACACCGATACGACATGGCCGCCGACACACTGGCCTCATGGGTCCGCGACGGCGTGATGGCCCTCGACGAAGAACCCTCGTACTCCATCTATCGAATGACATTCGTCGACGAAGCGGGACGACACCGCGCGACGGTCGGCATCGTCGGAGCTCTGGAGGTAGTCGACGAAGGAGCCGGCGGAGTTCTGCCCCACGAACGGACCACACCGAAGGCCAAGACTGACCGACTCGACCTGACTCGCAGCACTAAGGCGAACCTGAGCCCGGTGTGGGGTTTGTCGCTCGCACAGGGCCTGAGCGACGCGCTGGCCGCGCCGGGTGAGGTCGTTGCGACATGCGTCGACGAAGAGGGCGTGCGCCACACACTCGAGAAGGTCGTCGATCCGGAACGACTGGATGTCATCTCCGGGATCGTCGGCAGTGCCGACGTCCTCATCGCCGACGGACACCATCGCTATGCCGTGAGCCGCACCTATCGAGACGAGGCACGCACGGCCGGGGGCCCGGAGGGAGCCGAACTCACCATGACGTATGTCCAGGAACTGGTGCAGGAACAGTTGAGCGTCGCGGCGATCCACCGCCTCTACGACATCGACTCCGACTCGTTGATGAACGCCCTTCGAACGTTTTTCGACATCTCGTCAGCCGGCGTCGTGGACGCATCGACAATCGCAGAGATGGACCGCCGCGGGTCCCTCTGCTTGGTTGACAGCACAGGCCGCGGAACCTATCTCACCCCTCGCCCGGCGATGTTCGAGTCAATTCGCGACTTGGACAGCGCACGGCTGGAACATGTGCTGAGCGACACCCCCCACACTGTTCGTTACCAGCACGGTGTCGTCCATGTCCTCGCGGAGTTGTCGACGGGCGCCGCACGGAGTGCGATCCTCATCCGACCCGTGTCGTTGGGTGAAATTCGCAGAACTGCCGAGACGGGTGACCTGATGCCGCCGAAGTCGACGTTCTTCACTCCGAAACTGCGGTCGGGAATGATCGTGAGACCGCTCGAGTGAGCGGGCCTGCCGCTCAGGTCAACGATGCGTCGTAGATGCTCTGGATTGTCGAGTCGAGAACTGCATTGAAATCATTGTCGCTCTGCCGCGCCGAGAGACCTTCAGTCAAGGCGCGCGAAAAGCTTGCGATCACACCTTTGTTCCGCGACAGCCGGGCATTCGACTCCTCGCGCGAGTAGCCACCCGACAGCGCCACCACCCGCAGCACAGCGGGATGCGCCACCAGCGAGTCGTAGAACCCGTCGACCTCGGGCAACGTGAGCTTGAGGAGCACCGGCTGGTCCTTCGGCTGACGGTCGAGTTCGACAGTCAGTTCACTGAGGAGAAGTTCCTCGGCACGGCGCTTGTCGGGGCAGTGAATGTCGACTTCGGGTTCGATGATCGGCACCAGTCCGGCCGCGAGAATCCGACGACCCTCCGCGAACTGTTGCGCCACGACCGCCCTGATGCCTGCCTCGTTGGCCTGCTTGATGACCGAGCGCATCTTGGTGCCGAACACACCCTTGTCGCGGGCCCGAGCAAGAAGCGACTCCAAGTCCGGCATCGGCTTCATCATCTGAGCCCCGTCAGACTCGTCGGCGAGCCCCTTGTCAACCTTGAGGAACGGCACGACGCCCTTCTTCGACCAGAGATAACTGGCGCTGCCGACACCGTCGATCTCGCGGTCCATCGTTCCTTCGAACAAGATCGCCCCCAGGACACGGTTCCCTGCGAAGGCCGGCGAGGTCACCATCCGGGTGCGCATCGCGTGGATGAGGTCAAACATCTCCGCGTCGCCCGAGTACTCGTTCTCCTCGACGCCGTAGAGCTTCAGAGCCTTCGGCGTGCTGCCGCCGCTCTGGTCGAGAGCGGCGATGAAGCCCTTCCCGGTGCGCATTTTCTCCAGCTGTTCGGCGTTCATGGAACCTTCCTTTCGGCTCTCCCACAGTAGCCAGCCAGTTGCCACTGCCCGAGGGTTACGCACCCAACGAGGACAGACGCTCCACCACGTCTGCGAAAGATGGGTCGTGTCGCACGACCCGCTCGAAGAAATTCCGGGCCTGAATGACATCGCCCAGCCTGTCATGGAGGTCTGCGATCACGTACCACTGCCGCAGATGATGTTCGGCAGGACGAGAGTTGTCGCTGCGCGCAGTTGCCATGGTCGACAGCGCAGCATCCAGGTCTCCTCGATCAGCCAGAGAACCAGCAAGCACGATCCTTCCCTCAGCCACGATCTCGGCGTTGGGTGAGGCAGCGGCCAGTTCCTCCCACAGCTCCTCCACGCGGTCGTAGTTCTTGATCGCACGGTGACAATCCGCAAGCACGGCATGATTGAAAATCCAACGCGGATTCAACTCGAGCGCGCGTTCCAATTCCCGAGATGCGGCGGCCCAGTTGCCGGCCCGATACAGGCACAATCCGAGCATTTCGTGGACCGCTGCGACTCCGTCGTACTCACGCGCCATCGGCAGAAGGATCTTCCGTGCTTCGTCATAGCGATGGGCCTCGAATGGATCCAGAGCAGCCTCGTAACGCTTGATTGCGCGCGGAGCGGCCTTCTTGCCGAGCGTCGACTCGAACTCTTCGATCACTGTGTCGAGGGCGCGCAGATTCTTGGACCCGCCTCGCGACCGCCTCTTGGCAGGAGCCGACGGCTCTGCTGATCTGCGACGCGATCCGACTCGGCCCTCGTCCACCCAGTCGACCCTGCTTCGCTCCGGGCGGCGAGACATCTCTCCCCCCGTCACGCGACCTCCGGTGCGACGCCTCACCTCGGACGAGCGCCGTTGGGCCGCCGTCATCGGCTTCTCGTCGTCGCGGTATGAGCGCCGTGGCGGTCGGTCGTCGTCACGTCGAGGCCCACGAGCAGGTCTGTCATCGTCGCGGCGTGGGCGCCGCGCTGCCGGGCGATCGTCGTCGCGGTATGAGCGCCGTGGCGGTCGGTCGTCGTCACGTCGAGGCCCAC
>JBMTOT010000082.1:0-7721 GCA_049442935.1 Ilumatobacteraceae bacterium
CGGCCCAAGTTCAGGAGACACAGCACATGAGCAAGGCAGTGGGAATCGACCTCGGCACCACCAACTCAGTGGTCGCCATTCTCGAGGCCGGTGATCCGGTCGTCATTCCGAACTCCGAGGGGTCGCGCACGACTCCGTCGGTAGTCGCGTTCTCGAAGACAGGAGAAGTGCTGGTGGGTGAAGTTGCCAAGCGCCAGGCGATCACCAACCCCGACCGCACCTTCCGCAGCATCAAGCGCGAGATGGGAAAGGCCTGGAAGTCAGACGACATCGACGGCAAGCAGTACACGCCGCAGGAGATTTCGGCGCGCACGCTCATGAAGTTGAAGCGCGACGCTGAGGCGTACCTCGGCACCACCATCACCGATGCCGTCATCACGGTGCCTGCCTACTTCGACGACGCCCAGCGCACCGCCACCAAGGAAGCCGGCACCATCGCTGGGCTCAACGTGCTGCGCATCATCAACGAGCCGACGGCGGCCGCTCTCGCGTACGGCCTCGAGAAGTCGTCGCAAGACGAGACCATTCTCGTCTTTGACCTCGGCGGCGGAACCTTCGACGTGTCAGTGCTCGAGATCGGCGACGGTGTCTTCGAAGTGAAGAGCACGCACGGTGACACCGAGCTCGGCGGTGACGACTGGGACCAGCGCATCATCGACTGGCTCGTGAACCAGTTCAAGGCCGCGCACAACGTCGACCTCTCGCAAGATCGCATGGCTGTGCAGCGACTCAAAGAAGCGGCCGAAAAGGCCAAGATCGAGTTGTCGCAGGTGCAGCAGACGCAGATCAACCTGCCGTTCATCACCGCCACCGCAGACGGTCCGCTCCACCTTGACGAGACACTGTCGCGCTCGAAGTTCCAGGAGATGACGGCCGATCTCATCGAGCGGTGCCGTGTCGCCTTTGAACAGGCCCTGAAGGACGCCGGTCTCACCAAGAACGAGGTGAACCACGTCATTCTCGTGGGCGGCTCGACCCGCATGCCGGCCGTGCAAGATCTGGTGCAGAGCCTCACCGGCAAGGAGCCCAACAAGTCGGTGAACCCCGACGAAGTCGTGGCAGTTGGCGCCGCTGTGCAGGCGGGGGTGCTGAAGGGCGATGTGAAGGACGTGCTGCTCCTCGACGTGACGCCGCTGTCGCTCGGCATCGAGACCAAGGGCGGCATCATGACCAAGCTCATCGAGCGCAACACCACGATTCCAACGCGGCGCACCGAGGTGTTCACCACCGCAGACGACAACCAGCCGTCGGTCGAGATCAACGTGCTGCAGGGCGAGCGCGACATGGCCGCCTACAACAAGTCGATCGGAAAGTTCACACTCGGCGACATCATGCCGGCCCCGCGCGGCGTGCCGCAGATTGAGGTGACCTTCGACATCGACGCGAACGGCATCGTGAACGTCTCGGCGCGCGATCGCGCGACCAACAAGGAGGCCAAGATCACCATCGCGGGCCAGTCGACCTTGAGCAAGGACGACATCGAGCAGATGGTGAAGGACGCCGAGGCTCACGCCGAAGAAGACCGTCGCCGCCGGGACGAGGCCGAGGTGCGCAACAACGCCGACTCGCTCGTGTACCAAACCGAGAAAGTTCTGCGCGAGCAGGGCGAGAGTGTCTCGGAAGAGGAGCGCGCCGCCGTCGAAGGTCCGCTGAATGAGTTGAAGGCCGTTGTGAACGGCAACGACATCGACGCGATCAAGTCCGCGACCGAGAAGTTGATGGGAGCCAGCCAGGCTTTCAGCCAGAAGCTGTACGAAGCGGCCGCGCGCGACAGCGAGGCAGCCGGCACGTCGGCATCTGGCCAGGCAACCGGTGGCGGCGACGATGACATCGTCGACGCCGAGATCGTCGACTGATCGCCGTGTCAGACGAAATGATCGATACCGACACGACGCACGACGCGGAGGTCGCAGAGGCGACCGCTGACGCGACTGCCGTCGAGGACGGTGCCGAAGCACTCGACCTCGGAGACGTCGACATCGTTGCCGTGCTGGCGGAGCGCGATGAATTCAAGGACATCGCACTTCGTCTGCAGGCCGACTTCGACAACTACCGAAAGCGTGTCTCGACAGACGTTGCGAACGAAGTCGAGCGAGCCACGGGCCGTCTCGCCGAGGCGTTGCTGCCGGTGCTTGATGCCTGCGAGGCCGCGGTCACGCACGGTGCCGAAGGTGTCGAGCCGATCTGGTCGGCGCTCATTGGTGCTCTGCAGCGTGAGGGACTTGTTGCGCTCGATCTCGAGGGCAAGCTGTTCGACCCGTCGGTGGCCGACGCGGTGATGCACGAAGAAGGTGACGGCGGCGAGCCGACCGTTGCCGAGGTGCTGCGCACCGGGTACGAGTGGAAGGGCCGTGTGCTGCGCGCCGCGATGGTGAAGGTGAGGGGGTGACGAGGTGACCGCCCAGCGCGAGTGGTTCGAGAAGGACTACTACGCGATTCTCGGCGTCGACAAGACCGCCTCGTCGAAAGACATCACCAAGGCGTACCGGCGTCTGGCGCGTCAGTATCACCCTGATGCGAACCCCGGCGACAAGGCCGCTGAGGAACGCTTCAAGGAGATCTCGGCCGCCTACGACGTCGTCGGTGACGACACCAAGCGTGCCGAATACGACGAAGTGCGCCGCGTGGGCCCGATGGGCTTTGCGAACCAGGGGAGCGGGTTCACCTTCGATATGGGCGACGCCGGGCTCGGCGACATGCTCGGCCAGATGTTCGGCCGCGGACGGCGCGGCGGGGCGGGAGTAGGCCCGCGCCGAGGCAACGACATCGAGACGGTGCTCGATCTCACGTTCGTCGAAGCTGTCACAGGCCTCACCACGTCGCTTCATCTCACGGCCGAGGCCGCGTGCGCGACATGCAGCGGTTCGGGTGCAAAGCCGGGGACCAAAGTGTCCGTGTGCTCACGGTGCGGCGGACGCGGAAGCGTGTCCGACAACCAGGGATTCTTCGCCATGTCGTCGCCGTGCCCGCAATGCGCGGGTCGCGGCCAGGTGATCGAGTCGCCGTGCGGCACCTGCCGCGGAACGGGCGCCGAGGTGCGGCCGCGCGAGGTCAAGGTGCGCATTCCTGCCGGTGTCGACAATGGTCAGCGCATTCGCCTGAAGGGCCGCGGTGGTCCGGGACGAAATGGCGGACCGGCGGGCGACTTGTTCGTGGAATGTCGGGTTGCTCCGCACCCGGTGTTCGGCCGCGACGGTCACAACCTCACCGTGCGGGTGCCCGTGACGTATCCCGAGGCAGTACTCGGTGCGCAAATCGAGGTGCCGACACTTCTGGGCGGAGACGTCACATTGCGACTGAAGTCCGGAACGCAGCCCGGCACCCGCCATCGGGTGAAGGGGCACGGAGTTGCGACGGCGCACAAGACGGGCGACTTGATCGTGACCGTCGACATGGTGGTACCGGACGAGTTGACCGATGCCGAACGCGAGCTGGTGCAGAAACTCGGTGGTGTCATGCCGTCGCCGCGCGAGCCGAAGGTGACGCGATGAGGAACGAAGACACCGCGGTGTATGTGATTTCGGTCGCGGCCGAGCTCGCCGGAATGCATCCGCAGACACTTCGCATCTACGAACGCAGAGGTCTCCTGAGGCCCGCACGCACGCAGGGTGGCAACCGCCGGTATTCGGACGCCGACATTGCGCGACTCAGGCGCATCGCCGAACTCGCATCGTCGGGCATGAACCTCGAGGGCATCAGGCACGTGATGAGTCTCGAGGCAGAGGTTGCGCACCTGCGCGAACAGGTCGAGCACTTGCGCATCGCGCTCGCCGAGGCGGCCGTCCTCATCGAGGGGCGACGCTCCGCAGAACTCGTTCCCCTGCGCCAGGCGATGGCGATCTTCGCCGACCGCGCCGGCATGTTCGGCACGTCGCCGCGCAAGTAGGGGACATCTCCGCAGCAAGCAGCGGCAATCAGAAAAAGAGGACAGACGATGGCAATCGACCCGAAGAAATGGACGACCCGCACAACCGAGGCGGTGGCCGCGGCCGGTGATCTGGCGCGCGCAAACGGAAACCCGGAGGTGACTCCCGATCACGTGATGGTCGCGGTCATGTCACAGGACGACACGATCGTGCCCCCGCTCGTGAAGAAGCTCGGCATGGCGCCTGGCATGTTGCGTGACCGTGCCGCCGAGGCAGTCGACAAACTGGCGCGCACCTCGGGTGGAGACGAGCCGCGCATGAACCGCGAACTTGCGAACGTGTTCGAGAACGCCGACAAGGCCCGGCGCGACCTGCGCGACGACTATCTGAGCGTCGAACACCTCGTGTTGGCGATGAATCAGCGACTCGGCGTCGGCAGTGAGGAACTGCTGCAGGCACTGCGCGAGGTGCGGGGGTCGCACCGCGTCACGTCGCCAGACCCCGAGTCGCAGTTCGCCGCGCTCGAGAAGTACGGCCAAGACCTCACCGCCCGCGCCCGAGACGGCAAGATCGACCCCGTCATCGGCCGCGACGAAGAGATCCGCCGTGTGATCCAGGTGCTCTCTCGCCGCACGAAGAACAACCCGGTGCTGATCGGCGAGCCCGGCGTCGGGAAGACGGCGATCGTCGAGGGACTCGCGCGGCGCATCGCAGACGGCGATGTTCCGGAGGGTCTCAAGGGGAAGCGCCTCGTCGCGCTCGACATCGGGTCGATGCTCGCCGGCGCAAAGTACCGCGGCGAGTTCGAGGAGCGTTTGAAAGCGGTTCTGAAAGAGATCACCGACGCCGAGGGCGAAGTGATCACCTTCGTCGACGAGATGCACACGCTGGTCGGTGCCGGAGGCGCAGAAGGCGCGATGGACGCGGGCAACATGATCAAGCCGATGCTCGCGCGAGGCGAACTGCGCATGATCGGGGCCACGACACTCGATGAGTTCCGCAAATACGTCGAAAAGGACCCCGCTCTCGAGCGGCGTTTCCAGCAGGTGTGGGTGGGCGAGCCCACAGTGGCCGACACGATCGCGATTCTGCGAGGGTTGAAGGAGCGCTACGAGGTGCACCACGGCGTGCGCATCCAGGACTCGGCGCTCGTGAGTGCGGCGGTTCTCTCGAACAGGTACCTCACCAACCGGTTCCTCCCCGACAAGGCGATCGACCTCGTCGACGAGTCGGCGAGCAAGCTGCGCATCGAGATCGACTCGCTGCCGACCGAGATCGATGTCGTGCAGCGGCGCATCCTGCAGCTCGAGATCGAGCAGGTTGCACTCGAGAAGGAGACCGACACGGCGTCGCGCGAGCGTCTCGGCGCGCTCGACTCAGAACTGGAGGAGGCTCGCGCCAAGGTCGCCGAGATGAAGGGCCACTGGGAGGCAGAACGCGAGGCGATCTCGGCGATCCGCACTCTCAAGGAGGAGCTCGAGCAGTTGAAGACGGTGGTCGAACGCGAGACTGATCTCGAAAAGGCCGCGGAGATTCGCTACGGGCGCATTCCTGAACTCGAGCGCCGCATCGCCGATGCCACGGGCCATCTCGACAAGCTGCAGGCCGACCTGAAGATGCTGAAGGAAGAAGTCGACGCCGAAGACATTGCCGAGGTGGTCTCGCGGTGGACCGGAGTGCCGGTCAGCAAATTGCTCGAGGGTGAGATGCACAAGCTGGTTCGCCTCGAAGACTTGTTGCACAAGCGCGTGATCGGCCAGGACGAAGCGGTGTCGGCGGTTGCGAACGCCATTCGCCGCAGCCGGGCCGGGCTGTCGGACCCGAACCGGCCGATCGGCTCGTTCATGTTCCTCGGCCCGACTGGTGTCGGCAAGACCGAACTCGCCCGTGCGCTCGCCGAGTTCCTGTTCGATGACGAGAAGGCGATGGTGCGCATCGACATGGGCGAGTACGGCGAGAAGTTCTCGGTGTCCCGCCTTGTCGGTGCGCCCCCCGGATATGTGGGCTACGACGAGGGCGGCCAGCTCACCGAAGCCGTCCGGCGCCGCCCGTACAGTGTCGTGCTTCTCGACGAAGTCGAAAAGGCCCACCCCGATGTCTTCAACGTGCTGCTGCAGGTGCTCGACGACGGCCGCCTCACCGACGGCCAGGGCCGCACCGTCGACTTCACGAATGTCGTGTTGATCATGACGAGCAATCTGCCGGGCGACCCCATCGACTACTTCCGTCCCGAGTTCGTCAACCGAATCGACGAGATCGTGCGGTTTCGTTCGCTCACACGCGACGACCTCGGGGCAATCGTCGAGATCCAGCTCGAGCACCTCGTCGAGCGCATGGCCGAGCGTCGCATCACTCTGCAGGTGACACCGGCCGCGCGCATCGCACTCGCCGAGAAGGGCTACGACCCGGTGTTCGGCGCGCGTCCATTGAAGCGGTTGATTCAGCGCGAGATCGCCGACAAGGCGGCGTTGCTGATTCTCGAGGGGTCGGTCGGCGACGACGGATGCGTGCGAGTCGACGTCGAAGATGGAGCGGTCACCGTCACGTCAGCAGTGGCGTAATCTCGGCCCCATGGGGGCAATGACAGGCACACCGACGGTCGGGGCCAAGAAACGTCGCGGTGGACCGCGCTCGCACGTCGACTGGACGCCGGGTGCGCCGTACGAGCGCATCACCGTCACGAAGACCACGCCGGCTGTCGGCGCCACGGTGAGTGGGGTCGATCTTGCGCATCTCGACGACGAGACGTTCGCCGAGGTGCGACGCGCATTGCTCGAAAACTGTGTGCTGTTCTTCCGCGACCAGATGATGACGATCGACGAGCACATCGGTTTCGGTCAAAAGTTCGGCGATCTCGATGTTCACCCGGCGGCGGGGAACGCAACCGGCCGCGAGGAGATTCTCGTCATCTCCGCCGACGAGAACTCGGCGCGTGCGAACGGCGAGGGGTGGCACAGCGATGTGTCATGCCTGCCCGAGCCGCCGATGGGGAGCATCCTCCACATGCACGAGGTGCCTCCGTCGGGCGGTGACACGATGTTCTCGAGCATGTATGCGGCCTACGACGCACTCAGCGAGAAGATGAAGTCATATCTCGACGGCCTCACCGCTGTGCACTCGGGCGAGCACATCTACCGCGGCACGTACGAAGGAGTCGAAGACAAGGCCTCGTACCCGCGTGCGAGCCATCCCGTCGTGCGCACTCACCCCGACACCGGTCGCAAGTGCCTGTTCGTGAACCGTGCGTTCACCACGCACATTCAGGGTGTGCCCCGCGACGAGAGCGATGCAATCCTTTCGTATCTCTACAGCCACATGGAACATCCGAATTTCCAGGTGCGGTTCCGGTGGGAGGCGAACTCGGTGGCGTTCTGGGACAACCGATGCGCGCAGCACCGCGCCATCTGGGACTACTGGCCGCACCGTCGCTACGGCCACCGCGTGACGGTCAAGGGCGACACGCCGTTCTGACCCGCCATTGCGTCGCGGGAATCAGCTGAAACGGTTGCGAATGGCGTTGCCGTGCGCGGGGAAACCCTCGTGGTCGGCGAGCGCGATGACGCTCGGCGCCATCCGGCGAAGTGCCGTCTCGTTTGCACGCGCGATCGCCGTGCGCTTCAGGAATGCCTGCACGGTGATGCCAGACGACACGTGAGCGAAACCCGAGGTGGGCAGGGACGCCGGGCAACCGATCACGAAGTTTGCCGCACTGAACGGGGTGTCCTGGCCGATGAGGATCTCGCCGGCGTTGTCGATCGCGTCGACGAGCGAGGCCACATGACGCTCGGCGACCGCCACTTGGAGATGCTCGGCCGCGTACATGTTCGCCACATCGGCGGCGTCGTCGAGCGTCGA
>JBMTOT010000083.1:0-7594 GCA_049442935.1 Ilumatobacteraceae bacterium
CTTCCCTGGCGCAAGATCCGGAAGATTTGATTCTGTGTCTGCGTCGGAGTTGTCAGTGGTTGACGTCGTCCCGACAACCGGCAATGTGCTCGGCGTCACCGATCGCGGCAACGTGGTGACCGGCGAGACCGTGGTGCCGGACCGCGCGACGAGCGTCGACTCGGGTGTCGAAGTCGGTGTGTCCGTCTGCTCGGCCACGACGGTCGTCGACGTCTGACGTGCTGTTGTCGTTGACGTCGCCGCGGTCGTCGACGTCGCAGCGGTCGTGGTCGTCGTCGCAACGGTCGTGGTCGTCGTCGGCGATCCCGGGGTCGAGCCGCTCGTTGCAGATCCCGACGGGTTCACGGCAGTCGCCGTGAACGAATAAGTCGTACCGACCACAAGATTCGTGAAGACACATGTCGAGGCCGGCGGCGTGATGGTGCACGTCGTACCACCCGGGTTCATCATGACGACATACGACGAAGGGTCGCCTCCACCCGCTCCGGGAGCCACGGTCACGGTCAAGGCGTCGCTCGCGGTCTGGCGCACAACCACCGACGGTGCGGCTGGCGCGGCGAGCGGCGTCGCAAGCACGGCACTGCTCGCGCTTGAGGTTCCGAATGCACCGGTTGCAGTGGCCGTGAACGAGTACTGGGTGCCGTTTGTCAGGTTCGTCACCGCACACGACGTGGCGGGAACTGTGACCGTGCACGTTCCGTTTCCGGGCGTCGCGGTCACGAGGTAGGAGGTCGCACTCGAGCCGGATCCCGCCGTCACGGACAACGACACCTGTCCGTCTGTCGGCGTTGCCGACAGACTCGGCGCAGCGGGTGGTCCCGGATTTGCCACGGTCAACCCGCTCACATCGGTACCGTTGCACCGCAAGGTCATCGAACTCAAGAAGTAGCAGTTCTTGGAGCGCGTCGTGCCCGATGCGGCAATGGCAAGAACTGTCCGGCCGGTGAGGTCGACTGCAGGTGCTCGGTACTGTGAGTTGCTGCCTCCCCAGACGTACGTGGTGCCCGACTCCGTGAGAGCGAATCCTTGGTCGTATCCCATACTGATCGAGACAATGTCTGCAGGCATGTTGATTGCATCGACGGGCGTCATGCGGTTGTTCCCGCTGCCGAATGTGCCATCACCGACGGCCCCAAAAAGGTTGTTCCCCCAGCACTTGACCGTGTTGTCGCCGCTCATGAGTGCACACGCGCCGCTTAACCCCACAGATATAGCCTCGACACCTGACGAGAGACCAGTGACATCAGTGGGTCTGTTGTAAAATGACGTTGCGGCCGTGTTCCCGATCTGTCCCTTACTCCCGAAACCCCAGCACTTCACGCCGCCCACCGTCGTGATCGCACAAGCGGAATCGTTCCCCACTGAGATATGAGTTGCACCTGATGCCATGGCCTGTTTGGGAGTTCCGCTGTCGGCGTTGCCTCCGTCGCCTAGCTGACCGCCATATCCCTCGCCCCAGCACCACACTGCTCCAGCCGAGGTGAGCGCGCATGAGAAGTAGTGGTGACTGGCAACGCTGACGACATTGGTCAACGAACCCACCCGAACCGGGGTGCTGACTGCACCATCAGTCGTCGAGCCATTGCCGACCGCACCTCGGTAATTGCGTCCCCAGCAATACACCCAGTCGTTCGAAGAAATTGCGCAGGAATGCTGGTTCGCAACGGCGATCTCCTTAACACCGCTGGTCAGGTTCAGTACCGACACCGGAGTTGCCGAGGCATTTGTCGTACCGTTCCCAAGTTCGCCATTCGAGTTGGCGCCCCAGCACTGCACTGCACCATTCGTGTCAATCGCGCACCAGTGGAAGTTTCCCGCGCCGAATTTCTGCTGTAGAGAGCGAGCATCAGTGCCAGGTCGCGCTTCACTGATGTCGGCTTGTGACGGCAGCGGGGACTGAAGTGTGATTCCAACTGCGACCAGAGATGCAAGGACTGCAGTTCCCCTCAGTGATTGCAGAACATGGCGTCTAAACATTTGGTTCAGTCTACAAGTTGACCTCTTCCCAGCCGACACGCACTTGCAAGGTGTTCAATCTTTTCGTCTGCGCGACCCTCGCGTCGACGACCGCTTCTCCTTTGCATCCCGGGCCACGGCTACGCGCTCCATCGCATCGTCGACGGTCACGGCGAAGACGTCGTCGGGAGAGTCGAGCTTTGCCCGCACGCCACCGGCCTCGACGTATCCGCCGTGCTTGCCCACCGATGCGGTGATCTCCTCCCCTGTTTCAGGATCGACGCCGACCACGCGCGGCAGGCTCAACATCATTCGCGCATCGTCGACCGTCACGGTCGCCGGGTTCATCGACGCAAGCAACGCACCGAACAGCGGCTTCGTCGCCCCGGGGGCGAAGTTGCCTTTCACTCCCCACTGAAAGAACGCTGAGTCGAGCCTGCGACGCACGAGCACCGGTGCACCGTCGATCACGCCCAGTTCCCGGTCGCGCTCCGACCCGAGTACAGCGTGCAGGTCGGTCATGTCGAGCGCACAGAAGTCGGTCTCGTCGGCGATCGGCAACATCTCGGTGCCGGCCTGGATGTACGGGCGGAAGGTGCCGCCGGTCATGCGGCCGGGCCGCACCACGATCGTCTCGCCCGACCCCGGCAACTCCCCGAGCTGTAGTGCCCACATGTCGCGCGGGTCGATGTCGGAGAGGCACGCCTCAATGAGCGCACCGAGACCGTCTGAGTCGTCGTCGCCGAAGAAGAACTCGGTGAGAAGCGACACATCGTCGAGGTCTCCCTCTGCGACCGCGTCGAGTCGGTCTTCGAGACGGCTGGTGTAGTTGAGGTTCACGAACGGCGCGAACGAGGTCGTGAGCAAGTGGTTCACCGCGAATGCCGTCACCGTCGGAATGAGCGGCCCGTTCTTGGTCGTCGAGAACACAAACCGTTCGCGCAACTTGGCGATGGTCGAGGCGTACGTGCTCGGACGCCCGACGCCAGCTTTCTCGAGTGCCTCCACGAGCGTGCCGTCGGTGTAGCGGGCCGGCGGCTGGGTGGTGTGCTCCTTCGGTTCGGCTTCTGTGACCGCGACCGCATCGCCCACCGCGAGAGCGGGCAGGCCAATCTCGTCGTCGCCGTCACGCCTCCACAGCACGAGGAATCCGACCTCTATATGTGTGGTGCCGGAGACGGTGAAGTCACAGACCATGCCGGCTCCCTCGCAACGCATGGTGACGGTGCGGGTGAAACCCTTTGCGGAAGCCATTTGCGAGGCGATCGTGCGCCTCCAAATGAGGTCGTAGAGGTCGGCTTGCCGCTTGGTGAGACCCGGCACCGCCCGCAAGGCGAGCTGCGTCGGCCTGATCGCCTCGTGCGCCCCCTGGGTGTTCTTTCCCGTGGACGTCGTCCAGCGATCTTTCGGGTGCACGAACTCGGGCCCGAACATCTCGCGAATGGTCGCCTTGATCGCGGCCCGTGAGGCAGGTTGGTGCACGGCGACGTCGGTGCGTGGGTAAGTGATGTGACCCTTGTTGAACAACTCCTGGGCGATGGAACCGGCCTCTTTCGCACTCATACCGAGTCGCGAGACGGCGTCTTGCACGAGCGAACTCATCGTGTACGGCGGACGCGGGTTGCGAGTCGCTTCGCGCTCTGAGATGTCGGTGACCACGAGCGGCCAGCCGTTCAACAGGCCTTCAGCGATTGTCGAGGCCTGCACCGGCCCGACGTGCACTCGCTCGTCGGCGAGGTTGCCCTTGGCATCAAAGTCGCCACCAGCGGCGACCTTCACACCGTCAATCGCGGAAAGGCGCCCCTCGAACGTTGGCGTTGTTGCCGACTGGAAGCGAACATCCCAATAGACAGCGGCGACATGGGCAAGACGTTCAAGTTCACGGTCGACCACCAGTCGCACCGCGGGGCTCTGCACCCGACCTGCAGTGGCGTTCTTTCGAATCTTCTTCCGAGCGACATTCGAAACCCTGAAGCCGAACACCATGTCGAGAACGCGTCGTGCTCGTGCCGCGGCAACCAGGTTCCAGTCGATGTCTCGCGGTGCGGCGAGAGCCGTCTCGAGCCCGTCACGGCTCAACGCCCCGAGGTCAATGCGGACGACCGGGATGGTCGGAGCGAGGAACTGCACGACGTGTGCCGCAATCATCTCGCCCTCGCGGTCGGGGTCGGTGGCAAGAACGATGCGACCACACGACGCCATGTCGCGACGCAGACCGTCGATCACTTCCTGCCCCTTGTCGGTCAGCTCGTAGTCGGCGGCGAACCCGTTGTCGACGTCGATCGCCGAATCGCGCTCGGGGATGTCGGCGATGTGGCCGTAGGTGGCTCGCACCAGATAGCCGTCGCGCAGATGCTTTTCGATCGTGCGGACCTTGACCGGCGACTCGACGATGAACAGAGTCGGTGCCTCACCACCCGAAGAGGAGGCGGCGCGACGTGCGGTGGAACGTGATGATGTGGTGCGGTGTTGTGCTGTCATGGCGTGCCGTCGTACAACCACCCTCTGTCAAAGTGGCCCTTTGGCACAGGCTCTCACCGTTGTGCCACAAGGGAAACATCGAAGACTTGACAGCCCTTGCGTGTGCGTAGGCGCGCACGCGGGAGGTTGCATCCCGCTACTTACGCCGTCCCGGCGGTTCACTTGCGTTCAACAATTTCGTAAGGTGCCACCCATGAGGGGATCCATCAAACGCACTCTTTCCATCACCATGACCGTGGTCGTTGCCGGGGCGGTGATGACGGCACAGGCGGCGGGCGCAGACGATGTGCGTCTGCCTCGCGGCAACTTTGCGGCGTGTTCTGACGTCGTGACAAGCCACTGCATCGAGTCGGTGACATTCGTCGAGAACGGTGCCGATGTCGCGGGTACCTGGGTGCCGACCGGCACCGCCGCGACCGATGCCGCAGGCGTCGCAAATGCCAAGACGTACACAACCTTCGGCACGGCCGCAACGACATACACCGGTCGCTGGACATACCCGGCGTTCCCCTTCGCCACCCGGGACTTCGAGGGCGTGTTCGTGAAAGTCGCACCTGCAAATGACTTCACCGACACGATGGCGATCTGGGTGGAACCGGCAGGGCCCGACTCTGCAGGCGTCATCGGCCGCGTGCGCGACACCACGATCACAACATCAAACCGCGTGCTGTCGCTGCCGGAGAACATGGGTATTCGTGTGAAGCTTCGGCTTGGTGCTCTGGTGCCCGCTGTCACGATCGGCGCCGGCAGCGACGTCTCGGTCGTGACCGAGAAAGTGGAGGGCGCAAACACGATGACCTGGGCGAGCACACCGGCAGCGATCGCGCAGGCAACTGCCACTGCTGATTGCGACAGCGAGACATCAACTGCGGCCGCCAAGCCCAACCAGATGTATGCGATTGTCGCCTTCCAGAACGGCCGTGACCCTTACGGCGTGCCCGGACTCAGCGGCAACATGGTGGTGTCGAGCAACGGCACGTGTCGCTTGTCGACTCCGACATGGAACGACGACGAGGACTCAATGGACTTCGTTGCCGCCGCCCCGCACTTCGCACCCGATGGCGCGACGATAAACACCGGCTTCTATCGCGCGGTGATCCCCGCCGCCGATGCTGGACTTCTTTTCGGACTCGGCAAAGTTGAAGATGCCATCGTGGAAAAGCCAGCCGGGACCGTGGCAAACGCATCGGTCTCGTCGCAGGCGTTGATCAGCGCAACGAAAGCCATGACGGTGGAAGTCACCGAAACTGACGACGGCTCGAACCAGGCATCGTCGCGGTCGGTTGCATTCGACGGCACCAACTACGTGGTGACGGCGACGGGGTTCACCTACTCCACCAAGAAGATCACGATGCGCAAGGGAACCCCGCCGAACGCACCCAAGGCTGTGAAGAAAGTGACCGTCAAGAGGAGCAAGAAGACGGTCACCGCCACGTTCAAGGCCGCGAAGGGATCGACGTACTACGTGCTGCTGCAGCGCACAAAGGCGAAGCCCACACGCACGAAGTGCACGGTGAAGAAGCTGAATGTCACGTGCACGGCGAAGAATTTGAGGAAAGGCACGTACACGGTGCGAGTGACGCCTGCGCGAAACGGCCTGACAGCCAAAGCCACCTCCAAGCGCATCGCCGTTCCCTGACCTGCAACAGGCATAGGTTGTGCCCATGGGCACCAGCGGTGACGCGTTCGGGTTCGACTCGCTCGACATCAAGTGGCTGACAACGAAGCCCGGGCAGAAATGGGCCAAGGTCTCTCCCCTGCTTGCGGCATGGGTCGCCGACATGGACTTTGCGCCGGCACCGGCGATCGTTGCCCATCTGCATTCGGTGCTCGACTCGGGTGACGTTGGCTACCCCGTGCGCGACGAAAAGCGCCGAACGCGGGCAGTGACCGCGTTCGCGGGCTGGATGCAGTCGCGCCACGACTGGAGAATCGACACAGACCGAGTGCGCGAGTGGAACGACGTGGTGCAAGCGGTGCAGGCGATTCTGCACGTGGCGACGTCGCCCGGTGACGGTGTGATCGTGCACACCCCGGCGTACCCACCCTTCTTCGAGGCGATTGAGCAGACCCACTGTCATCTGGTACCGGTGCCAGCCCATCTTGAGGGTGACAGCGTCGTGTTTGACCACGATGCGCTTGAGCGGCAGATCACCGAGGCACAGGCACGTGTACTTCTTCTGTGCAACCCGCAGAACCCCACCGGTCATGTCTTCACGCGCGACCAGCTGGAGCATGTGGTGCGCATTGCGGTCACTAACGACCTGCTCATCATCAGCGACGAGATTCATGCCGATCTGGTGTGGGACTCGCGGCGTCACATCCCGATTGCCTCGCTCGCAGGGGCCGCCGACCGCACGGTCACCATCACGTCGGCATCGAAGACGTTCAACTTGGCCGGCCTTCGTTACGCGGTCTCGCACTGCGGTGCGGACTGGGTGGAAGAGCGGCTGGCGGCACTGCCCGACCATCTCTTCGGCGCGACGAACATCATGGGAGCTGAAGCCGCATGGGCTGCGTGGTCGTACGGTGCGCCATGGCTCGACGCAGCCGTGACACACCTCGAGCGAATGCGAGACCTCACGGTCGACTTGATTCGCGATCAGTTGCCCGGCGTCGTCGTGAACAGACCAGAGGCCACATATCTCGCATGGCTCGATTGCTCGCATCTCGGGTGGAGCGACCCGCGCGAGATGTTCCGCGCCGCCGGCGTGGAGGTGAGCCCGGGGACGTCGTTCGGGCCGGGCGGCGACGGCCATGTGCGGCTGAATTTCGCCACGTCGTCGGCTGTCATGGAAGAAATTGTTCGCTCAATGGCAGGTGCGGCCGCAGGCTGATCGTCTCGCAACCGTCCAGTGACACCACTAGACCGACATTTCGGTCATCATGGCGGGGTGGAACCGTGGCAGATGTCGGGAACAGAGACGGCACGGCTCGTCAGAGCACGTGAGTTGAGCGCACGAGAAGTGGCCGAGTCGCACATTGACCGCATCAACGATGTGAACGAGCGACTAAATGCGATCGTGCTGCGCACCGACGACGACGCGCGTGAGTGCGCGGCGCGAGTCGACGCAGACCCGTCGGGTTCGCTCGCTGGTGTTGCGATCAACACCAAGATCAACACCAGGATCAACACCAAGATCAGCACCAGTATCAA
>JBMTOT010000084.1:0-7570 GCA_049442935.1 Ilumatobacteraceae bacterium
AAGACGACAGCATCGCCGAATGGATTGCCACACGGGTGCGAAGCGGTGTGCTGCCACCCGGACACCTCGGGAGAATGACAGCAGCCGAAGTCGCATATGAGATCCGCCAGATCCTCGCCCAGGCCATGTTCCCGCTCACGGGCGGCGACAGCATCGAGTGCAGGGTCGCCCTCGGCCAAGAGACACTCGACGACCGGGTCGACGGTGTTCACGACGACACTCCCGGGTTTCTTCGCATCCGCTTCAAGCGATACCACGACTCGGTGCTCCTCGAGCCGTGGATCGAATTGGCTCTTCTGACCGCGCACACCGGTGGTGAATGGAATGGGGTCGCGCAAGTGATCACACGAAGTTCCAACAGCAGCACCACCAGCCCCGTCTCCAGAGTTCTCGCCATGGCTGGCCTGACCGCTGCTGAGCGGCTCTCGTCTGCTCGTTCCGTCCTCGAACTCGCGGTGAAGCTCCGTGCGGCTGCCGAGATCGACGTCATCCCACTGTTTGAGAACGCGAGCCACGCCCGGGCGACATCGGGTGCGGCGGGCACCGCGTTCAAGAAGGATCTGAAATACAGCAGCGAGTTGCGCTACCTGGTGGGTGGACGCTCGTTCACCGACATCTGTGACGACCAAACCACGACCCTCGACCGAGAGATCTTTGGTGCGCCACGCGATGTTCCGAGATTCGACTTCTACGCCGACCTCGTGTGGGGAACATTTGTACGGACGTGCTCGGTCGCCGGAGTTGACGATGCCACAGACGACGACGGAGATGACCAGTGAGCGCGACGAGTGATCTGGTGCTCGACGGCTCACCCCCTCCAACGGGGCGCGTCTCGATCGAGGCCAGTGCCGGAACCGGGAAGACCTACTCGCTCAACCAACTCGTGGTGCTTCATGTGATCCATTTCGGCGTGACGCCAGACCAGGTTCTTCTCGTCACGTTCACGCGAGCCGCCACCGCTGAATTGCGGCACAAGACGCGCGACATGTGTCAACGCGCACTTCATGTGTTGTCATCCGGGAACACCGCCGACCTCCCATGGCTTGCATCTGTGGTCGCTGACGAACGACTCACGGCACTCGGAATCGACCGGCTGACCGCATTTCTTTCTCGCTACGACGAGGCCAACATCTCCACGATCCACGGTTTTTGCCAGAAGGTCCTGCGCCGCGCCGGACTCGCGAGCACCGCACCGGCAGCTGCCACGCTCGTCGAGAATGTCGACGACGTCGTCGACCAGGTGGTCACCGACGCCCTCGCAGAGCGGCTTGCTGTCGACCCCGCATGGTTCGACGCCCCACGGAATGTGACGCCGCGACCGATTGCGTCGGGCAAGAACGTCGTCGCCGCAGTCCGCGAGATGCGCGCGCTGGTGAAGAAGATGTTGAACAATCCGGGGGCGACCGTTCTGCCCGAATCCGGGGACAGCAGCCTGGCTGGGGAGATCGCGGATCTTGCGCGCGACATCGTCGAAAAGGTGCGCGACTGGTGCGCCCGGCACAACGTCGTCACCCACGATGATCTCGTGCGACTCGCCGCCGACACGATTGCCGCTCGTGGCCCCGATGGTTCGTACCTCCCGTCAGCCCGACAGGCGGCAAGTGATCTGGCCCGTCAGCTCTCGCTGGTGATGGTCGACGAGTTCCAGGACACCGACGAGATGCAATGGCGCATCTTCGAATCGATACATCATCATTCCCCCACGGGAACCAGCACGCTCGTCACCGTCGGGGACGCAAAGCAAGCCATCTACCGATTCAGAGGTGCCGACGTCGGCGTCTATGTGAAGGCCGAAGCGACAGTCGCGCAGAAATTCCGTCTCTCAACCAACAGACGCAGCAACACGCGCTTGATCGCCGCGCTCGAGCGCCTCTTCACCAATGAATCGGGCGTCGGTTTCCCCTTTGATGCAGCAGGTGGTGTCGCCTTTGTTCCGGTTGTTGCTGACGACTCGAAGGCATCCGGTCTCTCCCTTGACACGACATCGGTCAATGTGACCGATGCACCAGTCGAGATTCGATGGGTGCCACGCGACCTCCGCCTCAACGGCAACAAGCGCCTGAAAGCAGGTGGACTCGGGCAGAACAAGGCTGAAACCATCCGAGAGACGTTCCGTGCCGACCTTGCCGACCGGGTCGTGGAACTACTGCAACACGGCCATCTCCCCGACTCCACGACGCCAGGGGCTCGACGCACCGTCACTCCGTCTGACATCGCAATACTCGTGAACACACACGACGAGGCGGACGCCATTGTCGAGGCTCTCCGCGAGGTGACCGTTCCAGCGGTGCAGTTGAAGACCAGCTCTGTGCTGAAAACGGAAGCCGCCTTCCACTTCAGAATGTTTCTTGCCGGAGTGGCACACCCGCATCGAATCCGCAGGGTGAAGGCCAGTGCGTTGTCGGTCTTCGGAGCCATGGACCCGACCACCCTGCTCAGCGCCGACGATGAGACCATCGCCGCACTGCAGAGCGAGTGTGCATCAGACGCCGACATCGTTCGCGACCGTGGCGTGACAGCGCTCTACCTTCGTCACCGGACCGACCCCACGTTCCTCACACGTGTGCTCTCGCGTCCTGACGGAGAACGTTTCCTCACCGATCTCGATCATGTCGCCGAGGTTCTCGCTGCCCACCCGTCGTTGTCAGGGCGCACCACGGCCGTTGATGTCTCGGCGGTTCTTGCCGACCTGATCGACAATGGCGCCGACGACGAGGAGCGAAAGCGTCGCATCGAGACAGACGACGACGCCGTGACCATCATGACCATGCATGCGAGCAAGGGACTGCAGTTCCCGATCGTGATTCTTCCCAGCCTTCATTCGTCGAAAGCGCGCGACAAGGACCACCCGATCATGTTCGGTAACGATTTCGGCACCGGTGCCACACGTGTCATTGACGCGGCGTCGGGTTTTACGAGCGCCGCAAACTGGACGCATGCACCAGACGGCATCGACGATCCGGCAATTGGTACTCCGGCCCTCCGCAAGGCGCTCGATGCCTCCGAGGCCGACCTCGAGCGTGCACGTCTGATGTATGTGGCGCTCACCCGTGCTGAACACAAGGTGATCGCCTATTGGTCTGAGTTCACGGGCAACTCAGGTGTTCAGTGGGCAAAGCTGCTCGGTTGGTCGGTGCCGAAACCGAAGAAGGGCACCCCACTCGCTGATGCGAACATCGAAGAGACAATGCGGCAGCTCGCATCGGCGCCAGACGGCACGATCGCAACACGGCGCATTGACCCCGATGCGGCGCGTCCGGGTCAGTGGTCACAGCACACTTCCGCCGCATCACGAGACCAGGCCCCCACCCACGCCACCTTCACCCGAGAGAGCGCTCTCAGCGTTGCCGGATGGCGACGCTGGTCGTACTCGGGCTTGACACGAATTCTCAAGGGACCAGACGGAACGATCGAGATACCCGACGCCGTGCACGGTGCCGATGAAGTTGACCCGGCGGCACTCGAGGCCGAGGTGATGCCTGTGGTCATCGAGCCGACTCACGACGCTCGAGCGACGACATCTGATGCGCCGCTTCTCCACGTCACGGGAGGAACCGCCCTTGGCACGTTGATCCACGAAGTCTTCGACGAGATCGACCCTGCCGACCCCAATGTGCATGTCAGTGTCTCTCGGCTCGTCGACGACAAACTCCAGAAGTGGCCGGGGGGCAGCCGACGGGCGGTTGCGGCGGCAGCAATTTCCGACGGGATCATCACCGCGCTCGATTGTCCTCTCGGCACCATGTACAACGACGCGACACTTCGCGATCTGGGTGCGCGCAATCGTCTCTCTGAGCTGCAATTCGATCACCTCCTCGGCCAAGACTCCTCAATCTCGCTGAGCGACGTCGGTGCTCTCCTTGCCGCCGAACCAGGACTCGACCCGTCGATCGCACACTTTGCGGCACACCTGGCATCTCGTCGATGGGAGTCGTCGCCCGTCGCCGGCCACATGAACGGCTCGATCGACGCTGTTCTTCGCGCCGGGTCGGGATCTGAGACTCGCTTCTTCGTCGTCGACTACAAGTCCGGCCGCCTTCACGGCGACGACGACACCGACCCGCTCGCTGCCTACACACACGAACGACTCGCACCGGCCATGACCACCCGCGGGTACATGCTGCAGGCTCTCGTGTATTCGGTGGCTCTACACCGGCTACTGCGCTGGAGACTCGGAGACGCCTACGACTTCGAGACGCACTTTGGCGGCGCCACATACTTGTTCGTGCGGGCGATGACCGGCGCACGCGACCAATCAGGGCGACCGCTCGGAGTGTGGCAGTGGAAACCGTCGTACGCACTCGTCAACGGCCTCGATCGTCTGTTCTCGGGCGCAGAACAAGGGGTGGCCTGACATGAAAGCGTCCCTCGTGCCAACAGTCGTACCGGCCGTCCTCCGACCCTTCGTCGACGCAGGCGTTCTCGGACCAGCCGAGGTACACCTCGCGCGCACGCTGGTCCGTCTCGGGCGAAGCCCCTCGACGTCGACCACCGACGAGGAATTGCTCTCGGTTGCCCTCGCCGGGTGGGCGGTCGCCGCCGGACACGTGTGTCTCGATCTCGCACACGTCGTCGATCAAGTCACGCGTGAGTTCGCACCACGCGTCGACGAAGCCGCACTTCGCAAGATCCTCGACCTTCCCTGGCCCGCTCGCGATGCCCTGGTGACGACGCTTGGAACGTCGCCTCTCGTCGGTTCGGCTGAGCACGACCCGAAGCGGGTGGATGTCACGCGCCCATTGGTGCTTGACGGCGACCTCCTCTATCTCACCCGTCAGTGGATCGATGAAGGAATCGTCGCTCAGCGAATGAGCCGCCGACTCGGGGAGCCGGCCCGTGCCACCGACGATCGACACACTCAATGGGCTCGCGAGGCGTTCGTAGCACCCGACGGCGATGATGCGGTACAAGTCGATGCGGTGCGCGCTGCGCTGTCGCATCGCACCGTGTTGTTGCTGGGTGGCCCGGGCACCGGAAAGACCTACACGATCGCGGCGATGTTGCACGCCCTCGCGTCACGAGCCAACGCCGACGACTCCCGACCTCTTCGGGTTGCACTGGCGGCACCGACTGCAAAAGCGGCACAGCAGATGACCGCATCGATCAGCGGGTCTCTCGGCTCCGGCGCATTCCCCACCACACACGCCGATGCCATCACACGCTGGGCCGCCTCTGCGGGCACGTTGCATTCACTCCTCGGAGTACGCGGCGGGAACCTCGTTCGTTTCGCCCACGATGCCCGACATCCGCTTCCTTATGACGTCGTCGTCGTTGATGAGGTCTCGATGGTGTCACTGCCCCTCATGGCGCGACTTCTCGAGGCGGTCCACGACGACACCACATTGGTGTTGGTGGGCGATCCACAGCAGTTGCAGAGCATTGAAACCGGCGCCGTGCTGGGAGAACTGGAACACCTGCGCGACCAACTTCCTCAGATGGTCACCTTGCGAGAGAACCGCCGTCAGCGCGTGGTCGGTGCAGATGGTCGACCGTCGTTGAACGCCATTGGCCAGATCGCATCGCTCATGCGCCCGAACGAGGGGGAGGACATCGCAGTTGATGCGCTGTTCACCGCGCTCGGGTCGACCGACGGCTCAGTGACGTGGGTCGACACCACCGGCGACTCATCTCCCACCACACAGGCGATCCTCGAGCGCTTGGTCGACGATCTCAAACCGTTCACACGCGCTCGCGGCGCGGCCGAAGCAGGGGGCACCGATTCTTCAGTGGGCGCTCTCACCGAACTCGATTCGGTGCGGGTTCTGTGTGCGCACCGTCTCGGCGACTGGGGCGTCAGCGGGTGGAACGACACTGTTGCGCGCATTGCAGGGGTCGGCCCGTCAGCCGCATCTCCCGGGCGGCCGGTTCTCGTCACACGCAATGACCGTGCAGCCGGCCTGAACAACGGCGACACAGGAATCGTCGTGTCGTCGCCGGGTTCGGCACGCGTGGCGTTCTGGTCACGCGGAACCGCTGACGACGGTGACGCGGTTCGACAGTTTGACCTCACCACGCTCGCCGACACTGAGACGGCATTCGCCATGACCGTCCACAAGGCCCAGGGATCGCAATACGACACGGTCGTCTTCATCGTGCCCCCGCTGGCATCACCAAAGCTTCAGCGAGAGATGCTCTACACCGCCGTTTCACGCGCCGCGAGGCGACTGGTGATCGTGGGGAGCCGTGCCGCGATCGAAAAAGCACTCGTGACGCGCAGTGAGCGACGCTCCAGCCTTGCCGACCGGATTGGTGCCGCCTTGCCGGTGACCTGACACCGCAGACAGTCACTTGTCAACGGTGAATTGACCCGACCATACGAGCGCCTCGCCCTTCGAGCCGGTCGCCTCAATCGACATCGTCCACTCGCCCGCATAGGGAATCTGCGCGATGCCGACGTAATGGTTCGGGCCGACCAGCACCAGGTTGACGGGGCTCGGCGGCAGATCGCGCGACGGCATGGCGAGAGTCGCTGTCGCATCGCGCACGGGAGCGAGCGCACCGCCCGGCGGCGCGGCGATCACGTGCACCTCGGCCGACCCGACGCGTGCCGGCGACACCGACACGTCGAGCAGCACGCCGTCAGCGACGAGACTCGTCGACCACACCGGGGGCGGCGCGATCGCGGTGGGTGCCGACGCCGTGAGGCCGGCTGTCACGGCGAGCACCGCGACGGCGGCGAGAGTCTCGAAGCGAAGCGACGCCGACACGTCGCGCGAGGTGCGTAGACGCTGCCGCGCCGCCAGTGCCCCGAGCATCACCAGCACGACGAGCACGGTCTTGACGCCAAGCAAGCGACCGTAATCGCTGTCGAGGACGCCCGAGAACCCGTCGGTGAGCCGTGCCGCCAAGACGACGCCTGACAGCACCGCAACGGGCATCGCAAACGTTGCGATTCGAGAGAGCCGGCCGACCAGCGCCGAGTCGTCGCGTCGCAGGACATAGGTAGCAGCAAGTGCGCCAATCCATGCGGACAGTGACCCGACATGCACCGCGCCGAGCGCCACGTGCGCTGCAGCAATAGGAAGAGCGCTCGGGTGTCCCCCGGCAGGAAACGTGAGGATCGTGCCGACCGACGCCACGGCGGCCGACAGTCGCCACGAGGTGCCGTCGGCGAGTCCACGCAGGGCCCCGATAAGCACGACAGCCCACACGAGAACGAGTCCGAGCCGCGCGAGAAGCGAAATTCCAAGCCGTGTGCCGGCGACATCGGCAATGAGAGTCGCGTCGAACATGTCGACGACGTCGCCACCCGTCACGTGCGGCCCCTGCAAAAACAACACGGCCAATGTTCCGACAGTCAGCGCAGCGAGTCCGGCCGACATCACCTTCACGCCCCGAGGCGATGCGAGCAGCTGCCCGGCCGAACCCCATGTCAGCACCACAGCACCCACGAGAGCGATCACGCCGAAGTAAGCGAGGAACCGGCCAATTCCGAGAGGAATACCGACCGAGGAGTCGTAGTCGAGCCCACGCACGACGGTCTCGACCAGTTGGGTGGTGTCACCGACGGTGGTATCACCCACTTCGAACGAGTACGACCCGCGCAACGGGTGGCCGTCGGCGCTCACCA
>JBMTOT010000085.1:0-7445 GCA_049442935.1 Ilumatobacteraceae bacterium
CGTCGACGAAATAGCCGCGCCGCACCTGGCCTCGTTCTTCCATGGTTTTCAGCACGCCGTACACCGACGAGAACCCGCCGACGGCACCTTCTGCGAGCACCGCCTCGCGTGTCACGACGCCGTGGCGCTCAAGCATCTGCAATGCCCATGCGTGCGACGACTCGGTCTGGGTTGCCGCGGGTTCGAGCAACGGCGCCACAAGGCTCCACCGCCCTGCCCCCGTGGGAGGACCGACTCGAGAGAGCTGACCGGGTCGTGGTCGTCCGGTGCGCGACGTGCGCGACGCACCGCGTGAGCCGTGCTTGCCACCCGAGAGAAGCGCCCGCATCGCCGACAACGTGTCGTTCGTGACTTCGCCCGCCCAGGCGAGATCCCACAGGGCGGCGAGCACTTCCTGGTCTGTCGCCCCAGGGGCCGCCGCGCGCAACTGCCCGAAGAACAGCGCCCCGCGCGCAGCGAGTGCCGTGCGCAATGCCTCGTGCACCGCACCATCTGGCGCATCGCCCCGTTCCAATGACGGTGCGAGAAGCGCCAACTGGTCGGCAAAGAACAACCGCACCCTGCCGTCGTGCGAGCCGATTGCCCCGGCTCCGACCCACACCACCTCTCCGGCCGCACACAGCGCATCGAGATCGGACGGGCGATAGCCACGCACACGAAGCGACAAGATGTCTGACTCAAGCGTCGAGGCGACGAGAGCCGCGCCCTGTAGCACCGAAATTGTCGTGACGAGCGCATCGGGACCGCGCAGCGGCGAAGCGACGTGGTGCCACACGGGAAGAAAACGTGCAAGGGCGGTCTGCTCGACCGGCTCCACCTCACGGCGAAGGGCCGCGAGCGAACGCCTGCGCAACTGGCGCAAGACGTCGACATCGCACCACTCGCGTTCTGTGCCCCCCGGGCGGAACTCACCGCGCACGACGCGGCCTGCTGTCTCGAGGGCCTCGAGCGTGGCGGCGGCACGATCAAGAGGAATTGCAAGTCGCGCCGCGACATCTGCCGTCGTGAACGGCGCGTGCGTGCGTGCAAAGCGACCCACCAGGTGCTCAAGCGGTCGCGCGACAGGGTCGGTGAACGCGGTCGGCAACCCCAGCGGGAGCGCACAGCCAAGTCCGTCACGGAAAAGAGCGGCATCTTCGGCGGCGACGCACCGTGACTCACCGGCGATCACCACTTCGATGACGCGCCGCTCGCCGACGAGTGTCGCAAGCCACGACGAGACGTCGACCGGTGATGCACAGCGCGCCGACACCTCATCGCGCGTGAGATCGCCGAGGCGTCGCAACAGGTCGTGCACCTCGTCGACGGTGCGTGCCTGGCGGTCGTCTGCGAGTTGCTGCAACTCGGCCTCGAGGTCGGCCACCACCCCGGCATCGAGAAGCTCGCGCAGTTCCTCCGCGCCGAGCAATGCATCAAGAAGATCGCGGTCGAGAGAGAGTGCGGCCGCCCGACGTTCGGCGAGCGGAGCATCGCCTTCGTACATGTACGTGGCGATCCAGCTGAACAGCAACGACTGCGCGAAGGGAGAGGCGCGCGGCGTGTCGACCTGCACCGTGCGGATCGACCGTGAGCGCATGCGCCCCAGCACCTCACACAATGCCGGCACGTCGAAGACGTCTTGCAGGCACTCACGAGTCGTCTCGAGCAACATCGGAAATGTCGGGTGGCGCGCGGCGACGGCCAGAAGGTCTGCGGCGCGTTGGCGCTGCTGCCACAGCGGCGTGCGCTGGTCTGGTCTGCGGCGAGGCAGCAACAGTGCCCGCGCCGACGCCTCACGGAAACGTGCGGCGAACAGCGACGTCTGGGGCAGGTGCTCGGTGATGACGGCGCGCACCTCGTCGGGGTCGAGCACGATGTCGTCGATGTCGAGCGCATCGACAGCCTCGGGCAGACGCACAACGATGCCGTCGTCGCTCCACATCATCTCGACCGGTGCACCGGTGCGCTCGGTGAGGCGGTGCTGGATAACCATCGCCCACGGCGCGTGGACTGGTGTGCCGAACGGCGTGTGCACGCAGATCCGCCAGTCGCCGATCTCGTCGCGGAACCGCTCGACCACGACGGTGACATCGTCGGGAACGACACCTGTCGCGTCGGCCTGCTCATCGAGGTAGGTCACGAGGTTGTCGGCCGCCCACTCGTCGAGCACGTGACGCTCGCGCAGCGTTTCGACCGCCGCGTCGCGATCGAGTTGGCGAAGACCACGCACCGTCGCACCGATCTCGCGGCCCAACTCGACCGGTCGGCCCATCATGTCGCCGTGCCAGAACGGCAGCTTCCCCGGCTCACCGGGAGCCGGTGTCACGATCACCCGCTCGAACGTGACGTCTTCGATGCGCCATGTGGAGGCGCCGAGCAGGAATGTCTCCCCCGGTCGCGACTCATACACCATCTCTTCGTCGAGTTCGCCGACGCGGGTGCCGTCCGGCAGGAACACCCCGAACAGTCCGCGATCGGGAATGGTGCCGCCATTTGTCACTGCGAGACGCTGCGCGCCATCGCGCGGACGCAAGGTACCGGCGACTCTGTCCCACACGAGACGCGGCTTCAGTTCTGCGAACTCTTCACTCGGGTAGCGACCCGAAAGAAGATCGAGCACAGAGAGAAGAACCTCGTCGGCGAGGTCGGCATATGCGGCGCACCGTCGCACCATCGCCGATACCGCCTCGACAGTGGTCTCTGTCGCCATTGCGACGTGCGCAACAATCTGTTGGGCGAGCACGTCGAGCGGGTTGCGCAAATAGCGCGTTGCCTCGATGCGCCCGTCAAGCATCTGTCGGGTGACGACGGCGGTCTCCAAGAGGTCGTGCCGGTGCTTCGGGTAGATCGTGCCGCGACTCGGCTCGCCCACGCTGTGACCGGCGCGACCGATGCGTTGCAGACCGCGGCTGACCGCCCCGGGCGACTCAACCTGGATCACGAGATCGACCGCGCCCATGTCGATGCCCAACTCGAGGCTCGACGTCGCCACGATCGCGCGCAGTTCGCCGCGCTTCAGCTGGTCTTCGATCAACACTCGCTGCTCTCGCGCAAGAGAGCCGTGGTGGGCCTTCACCAGTTCGTCGCGTACGCGACCGGTCTCGGGGTCGACGCCGATGCCTCGCTGCTCGGCGAGTTCGTTCAGACTCGCCGCGAGCCGTTCGGCTTGTCGTCGCGCGTTGCAGAAGATGATCGTCGAA
This sequence comes from Ilumatobacteraceae bacterium, assembly GCA_049442935.1. Taxonomy (GTDB): domain Bacteria; phylum Actinomycetota; class Acidimicrobiia; order Acidimicrobiales; family Ilumatobacteraceae; genus UBA2093. Next base: position 3,180 of record JBMTOT010000085.1, read on the forward strand.
CGGTGCTCGAGGATCTGGTCGAGGATGCGCGGGTGGATGCTCGGCCAGATGCTCCCCCGTCGCGGTGCGAGGCCGGCCGTTGCCGGGCCGCTGCGTAATTCGACCGTCTCGCGCGAGAGGTCGGCCATGTCTTCGACCGGCACCACGACATCGACCTCAAGCGTCTTTCGCACCCCGGTGTCGACAATCGTGACCGGACGGGGTTGTCCGTCGCGCTGGCCGCCGAGGAATCGCGCCACTTCTTCGAGCGGACGTTGTGTTGCAGACAACCCGATGCGCTGCGGCGGGGTCGCCGTGATTTCTTCGAGTCGCTCGAGGCTGAGCATGAGGTGCGTGCCGCGCTTCGTGGGAGCGAGCGCGTGGATCTCGTCGATGATCACGGTGTCGACATTGACGAGCGTCTCGCGCACAGCCGACGTGAGCATGAGATAGAGGCTCTCGGGCGTCGTAATCAAAAGGTCGGGCGGTGTGCGCTGCAGACGTTGGCGCTCACGCGGAGATGTGTCGCCCGTACGCATCGCCACAACAGGTTCGTTGTACGCGGCGGAGAGTCGCTCGGCCGCGAGGCCGATTCCGGCGAGCGGTGCGCGAAGGTTCTTTTCGATGTCGAACGCCAGTGCACGCAACGGCGAGATGTACAACACGCGCGTGCGTTGCTTGGCCGGTGGCGGTTCGGTCGTGATCAACCGATCAAGACTCGACAAGAACGCCGTGAGGGTCTTTCCGGTGCCGGTGGGTGCGCAGATGAGCGTGTTCGCACCACCTTGAATGGCCGGCCAGCCCTGCACCTGGGGCGCCGTGGGCTCAGGAAACGAGGTCGCGAACCACTCGCGAACTGCCGGGGAAAACCCCTCCAGCACACGGTGATCTGCCATGCACCGGAGGGTACCCACACCGTGGGTCGGCCGTAGAATGTGCCTATGCCGAACCCCGGAGAGCACCACCCCGCCTTCGAGGAGTACTGCGAGTGCATCTTCGAGTTGCGCGAAGACGACGTCGAGGTGATCCAGGCACGCGTGGCGGAGCGGCTCCGCGTGTCACGGCCATCGGTGTCGGAGATGATCAAACGCATGACCGACGAGGGGCTCGTGGTCGTGAACGATTCGCGCATCTCGCTCACCGTGGCCGGGCAGCGTCTCGCAGAGCGCGTGGTGCGCAGGCACCGGCTGGCGGAGCGCTTCATGACCGACATCCTTGGCCTGTCGTGGGCTCTCGCCCACCGCGAGGCCGGCAAGTGGGAGCACGTGCTCTCCGACGAGGTGGAAGAGGCGATGAGCCGGGTTCTCGGCAACCCCACCACCTGCCCGCACGGCAACCCGATTCCAGGCTCTGGCTACGAGGCTCCCGACGCGGTGCGCCTCTCCGACGTGCCGACTGGGTCGCGATTCACCGTCACGCGCATTCCCGAAGAGCTCGAGTTCACCGACGGCATGCTCGAGTTCCTCGAAGAGTCGAACCTTCTGCCGGGCACGTCCGGCACCGTTGCAACTGAAACCCGTGACGGCATCGTGGTCGACGTCGACGGACGAAGCGTGACCGTCGACGAGTTCGCCTCCGCTCGCATTCTGGTCACGGTCTAGGCCACTCTGTGCGCCGCTCCCCCCTCGCCGCTGTCGCTCTGGTCGCCCTGTGTGCGCCACTTGCCGCATGTGGTGAGACGGTCATTGTCGGCTCGCTCGAGACCACCACGACCACAGCAAGCACGTTGCCGCCGCCACCGACGGGCGACATTTCCGACCTGCTCGGGCAACTTGCCGAACTCACCAACGGACTCGGCCAGGTGGTGATCGACAACAACCGCACCGAAGGCGAACGACGCATTGCTCGCGCCGAAGAGATCTGGGCCGTGCTCGAGCCGCAGATTCGCGAGGCTGGCGTCGACCTCGTGGAAGAGGTTCGGAGCATTGTCGACTTAATTGCGACGTCGGTGAACCGTCGTCGCCCTGCCGACGGCGACAAGGCTCAGCGCTTCATCGATCTGATCATCGACTCGGTCCCCGGTCTCTGACCTGCGGTTTGGGAAACCGTCGCTTGACGTTGCACTACTTTTGACTTCATGACCAATTCAATTCGTATCAGATCAGGATTCCTCTCGATCCTCCTGATAGCGACTGCTGCGTGTGGTAACGGGAGCGACGAATCCAACGTCAACTCCAACACTCCGGCTCCCGATCAGAAGATCGTCGCTGCATCAAGTTGTGAGAATCTCGGTGAGCAGGCGGAAGCCGACGGCTACCTGCTCGAGTGCACCGCCACCGACAATGGTTCGTTTTGGATTGCCAAGGGGCCAATCGGACAGGATCCCAATAGCGACAACGGGTCGGGGTCCGGTTCTACCGCGACGCTCGGCGCTTCGTGTGACGCCGAGTCGGAACTTACGTGGACCGTGATTGGAGTCGTCGTCTGTGACGGTGGCAAGTACCGATTCGCAGTGCCCGATGACTTTCCGCCGACACCGTCCGGGGGCTACAAGAGTCGCCCGAATTGGTACCCAACTCTGACCCAGATCCTGGGCGCCGGACGCCCAGAACCAACGTGTGCGGCGTCAACGGTGAAGTTCACACACCCGGTGGTTCCACTCGATCAGCTCACCACCACAATTCCTTACGGTGCGATGCTCGGAGATCACATCACCCCAATCGACCACGCCTACCTGGGAATCAAGTCGCTCGACAAACCCAAGACGCAACGGACGGAAGATGACTACATCGACGTAACCGCGCCGGCTGACGGCATCATCACCGAGCTGAGTTCACTTGGCGCACCGTGGACGAACCGCGTAATCATCGATCATGGTTGCGGTGTGTACACGGTGTACATGGTGCTGAACCGCCCCTCTGGTGTTCTCGCCAATGCATACGAAGAGATGACCGCCAAGGGCGGCTACTTGCCGTTGTCGATTCCGATCAAGGCCGGCGACGTATTCGGCCAGCAGCGCGACAACGCCCTCGACTTCAATGTTTTTGATGGCAGTCAGTGGTTAAGCGGATTCGCCTCACCGGCGTCCTACCTCACCGGCGACACTTGGAAGCCGTACACCGCCGACTACCTCCCATTCTTTTCCGGCGCAATCCGCTCGGCGATGGAGAACTCACTCCAGCGAACCTCGGCCCCTCGAGTAGGGAAGATCGATCATGACGTGATTGGCACTGCTGCCGGTAACTGGTTCCTTGATGGAACCTTCGGTTACGGAGGAAAGCCGGTGGATCTCTACCGCAATGCGACTACACCGATTTCCGGTGGCCCCGTGGAAGGAAAGAACTCGTATGCATGGAGTCATCTGTCGATCTCACCGCACGAGGTGGACACCGCGCAATGGGTGTTCTCCATTGGCTGGTTTACCGATCCCAAGGGTGACTTCCCCCAGATGTTGCTCGACATTCCGGCCGGCAAGCCTGCGCCTTCACAGCTGACCTCGGCAGAAGGTCCAGTCGTTTACGACCTCTACCAACTCAGCTACGCCTACACGAGGTCACCAGGATCAGAGGCATCGGCCCCTGTTGGCTACAAACTCCAACGTGGACAATCCAAGGGTCGAGTGGTCCTGCAAGTCAATGCTGACGGCACCCTCTCTCTGGAAGTGGGCACCGAGTTCACGTCGGCAAAACGCACCTACCGTCGATGACTCATTGGCGCTCCCGGCAGGAATCGAACCTGCGACCTGCGGTTTAGGAAACCTCTAGTCAGCGCGCGAGTGCAGTGATCTCCTCGACCAAGATTTCTGGCGCTTCCCAATTCAACATGTGACCCTTCTTCGGGATTCGTCTCAATGTTGAACCTTTGATTCCATCGTTCAACCAATCGGTGTGGAATGGCGGCGTCGTCTTGTCTTTCTCTCCAACGACGATGCGGCACGGCAGAGAGACATTGCCGAGTTGGTCGTAGCGATCTTCCTCTACGAAGGCCACCAGAATGGGTACCAACTGTCTCAGGTTGCTTCTGCGAAACGATGCGGTGAATGCGTCCATCATTCCCGGGTGTTTTTCGTCGCCCATCACCGACTTGGCGAAGAACGCTGCTGTCGCATCTCTGCGAACCATCTTTCCCATGATCCCCGACTTGATCATCGGTATCTGGATGCGATTCTGCAGATTCTTTCGATTGACGTCTCCGGCGAACGTTGCCATCAAGACGCAACCGCGCAGATGCTGAGCCATCTCCGTCGGCCGTTCGATCAGTGCGCGAATCGCGAGGAAGCCGCCCATGCTGTGGCCGACGAGGATTCCATTCGACACGTCGTATGCGCGAAGCACTGCAAGATAGTCG
>JBMTOT010000086.1:0-7412 GCA_049442935.1 Ilumatobacteraceae bacterium
TCCTGCTCGGGCCATGCGCGCGATTCGGCATCGAGACGACACTCGTCGACGCCACGCAACCCGGAGCATTCGCCGCGGCGGTGAGACCGGGCAAGACAACTCTCGTGATTGCAGAGACGCCCTCGAACCCGAAGCTCGCCATCACGAACCTCGCCGAACTCGGGCAGATCTCCGGCCCGTTCACCGTCGTCGACTCCACCTTGGCCACTCCCCTCGGTCAGCGGCCGCTCGATTTCGGCGTCGATCTCGTTCTGCATTCGGCGACGAAAGGCCTCGGAGGGCACAACGACGCACTGCTCGGGGTGGTCGCAGGCGACGCCGACCTCGTGAATGCCGTGTGGCACTACGCAGTGATGCACGGCGCGGCCGCCTCGCCGCACGACGCATTGAACGCTCTGCGCGGGATCAAGACCCTCGGCGTGCGACTCAACCACCAGAACGTGTCGGCACTGCGCCTCGCCCGTCGTCTCGAGTCGCACGCGCGCATCACCGGTGTGTGGCACCCCTTCCTCGAGTCGCATCCGCAGCACGATCTTGCGCGCTCCCAGATGCGCCTCGGCGGCACGATCCTGGCGGCCGAGCTCGACGACGGCGTGGATGCGTGCCGTCGCGTTCTCGAGTCGCTCGCACTCGCACGGGTCGCGACGTCGTTCGGCGGACCGGAGACGCTCGTGTGCCACCCCGCGACGTCAACTCACGTGGGTCTGCCGGCCGACCTGCGAGAGGCGATGGGTGTCACTGACGGACTGCTGCGCATCTCGGTCGGCCTCGAGGACCCGGACGATCTCTGGGGTGACCTCGAGCAGGCCTTGTCGGCCTGACGGCACTCGTCAGAGTGAACGTGGCGGCCGCGGAATGAAGGCGCTCGTTCGCTTCACGTAGTCGGCATACCCAGGACGACGCTTCGCCATCGAGTGCTCGAGCATCGGAACACCCGACACCTTCGTGAGGAACACCGTCATCACCAGCGGCCCGAGGAGCCCGATCACTCCTGATCCGGTCTCGGCCCCGACGATGCCGATGCCCCACCACAGGAGAGCATCACCGAAATAGTTGGGATGGCGCGTGTACCGCCATAGACCCTTGTCCATCACCTGGCCGGCGCTTGTCGGATCGGCCTTGAACCGGGCCAGCTGGGCGTCGCCGATCACCTCGAACGCGAGCCCGACCGCCCAGATGATGATGCCGAACACGGCCAACGGACCCACGGGCGGTGTGGCGTCGCCGTTGCCGAACTGCACCGGCAGCGACACCGTCCACATGATGGCGCCCTGCAAAACGAAGACGGTGACGAGGCTCACGATAGGGAACTTCGCCCCGTGCTTCTTGCGCATCAGCACGTAGCGCCAGTCCTCGCCGTGACCGAGATTTCGTTTTGCGAGATAGCCGCCGAGTCGGAGACCCCATGCGCCGACCATCACCGCCAACAACAACTGACGCGTGCTGTCTCCGTCGATGCGCCACCACAGAACCCACGCCACCGCCACAAAGCCGAGCCCCCAGACGATGTCGACGATTGATGCGTTCTTGATCACCACGCTGATGATCCACGTTGTGACCATCACCACCGCGATGGTGACCGCTGCAGTCAGAAGTGCTTCACCCATGTTGTGTTCTCCCTTCGATCGCACGCGCCACCAGATCGTCCATCTGGAGCCACTTGTCGTCGAGCCACTCGGCGAAGGCTCCTGCGCGGTCGATCTCCTCGCGCACGAACCTCTCCACCACCACGCGCGCCCTCGGCGGTCCCTGCCGAAGTCGCGCGAGAATTCCCTTGAACGTGTCGAGTCCGTCGAAGCCGCTGTGGCGCATGAGCAGAACATCGGCACCAGGCACGGAGGCGAGGAGCGACGATGCCCCCGCGCTCTTCGGCGGGAGGAGGTGCTTGAGCCCAGCGAGACGCTCGGCGCGCGGAGGATTGCGCACGGCGAGGCGCTCCAACTCGCGCCTCCGCTTCGCGTCGCTCGCGCGGGTCCCTTCCGGGAAGATCACCGCCACCTGCTGACCGTCGAGCCCGTACGCCATCTGTTCGATGCCGACGAGTTCTGCAGACATGTTCGACGACGACCGATCGACGAAATAGTTCGGAAGTCGGTGCCCGAAGATGTCGATCGACGGCATCGACTTCAGTTCCTTCTTGAGCACGTAACGCGGCTTCAAGCTCCCGGTTGACGACAGAACCCAGCAGCTCATCACTGCATCGCCGAGACTCGCATGCCGGCACAACGCCACGTAGGGCCCGTCACCCCAATCGTCGGGGACCTCAACCGCAACCTGCAGCCCGATCGTGTACCGCAATGCACCGAGAATTCGGGCCGTCCACCATTTCTGCAGCGCATAGTGCGGGCCCCACTGTCGTGCACGACCAGTCACCCACAGCCACACCGCCGCTGACACCGCAACGACCTCGAGCCACGCCCACGCGAGAGCAAACGCCACGAGACGCACCAACGGCAGCCGGGTCTGCCCCCTCACCAGGTCGACAAAGCCGAGCAGCGGGACCCAGATCGGCAACCCGACGGTGAGGACAAGCGCCAGCAGAGACACTCCAACCACGGTCACGGGGCGTCGAACCCAAGCTGATCGCACACCCGCACCTTAGGGCGCATTCTGTCCCCCTTTGCGACTAGAACCCTTGATTCTTGGGGACTTCAGGTTGACAAATCGTATAAGTTGCCCTGCGTGACCGATGTTTCTCCCTCCACTCGAGTGTCGTTTCGGGTCAATGGACGCGACGTCACGGTGGCCCCCGACCACCCGAGCCTTCTGTCGGCACTCCGAGACGAACTCGACATCACCTCCCCGAAAGACGGCTGCTCGCCGTCTGGTCAGTGCGGGTGTTGCACGGTGATGATCGACGGCAAGGCCCAGGTGTCGTGCCAGTACCCGATCGCCAAGGCCGAGGGTCGCGACATCACCACACTGGAAGGACTCGACGAAGCAGAGCGCAGCACCTACTCAGAAGCGTTCGCCGCATGCGGCGGACTGCAGTGCGGATTCTGCATTCCCGGCATCGTGATGCGCGCCAAGTCGCAGATCGACAAGAAAGGTGCCGACCTGAAGCGCGCCGACATGGCCCGCCATCTCGGCGCACACCTGTGTCGCTGCACCGGATATGTGAAGGTGCTCGAGGCAATCGAGACTGTCGCCAAGGGAACACCGGTGACAGTCGAGATGCCAGGCGGCGTCGGATCGCGCGGCGCGAAGTACGAAGCCGAGGCACTCGCGCTCGGCGACCGTGGCTACGTCGACGACATCAGGGTGCCCGGCATGCTCCATGCCGCGTTGCACCTCACCGAGCACGCACGCGCAGACATCGTTCGCATCGACACGTCCGCGGCGCTCGCCGCACCCGGCGTCGTCGCCGTGTACACGGCCGCCGACGTGCCGGGAGTGCGCAAAGTCGGCATCATCTACAAGGATTGGCCGGTTTTCATCGGCGAAGGTGAGCGCACCTCATACGCCGGCGATGTGCTGGCGATCGTGGTCGCCGAGACCCGGCGTCAGGCCCGTGCGGCGGCGACACTCGTGCACGTCGAGTACGCGCCGTTGCGGCCCATCGTCGACGCCGTAGCGGCTATTTCCGACCCGGAAATCGCCGTGTGGGGCACCGATTCGAATGTGCTGTCGCGCAGCGAATACGTGCGCGGCGACGTCGACGGCGCACTCGCCGCCAGTGCGCACGTGGTCACCGAGACCTTCCAAACCCAGCGCATCGAGCACGCATTCCTCGAACCTGAATCGACGCTCGCAGTGCCCGACCCCGACGCCGGCACGCTCCATGTGTACTCGGGCGGACAAGGCGTGTGGGACGACCGCGACCAGATCTGCGCCATTCTCGACGTGCCCACCGACACGGTGACGGTCGAGCTGGTCTCGAACGGCGGTGCGTTCGGCGGCAAGGAGGACATGTCGAACCAGGGACAGACTGCACTTGCCGCGTGGCTCCTGCAGCGTCCGGTGAAGTGCACCCTGTCGCGCGAGGAGAGCCTCCTCATTCATGCCAAGCGCCACCCGATTCGCATGGAGTACACGGTCGGCTGCGATGCCGAGGGCACATTGACAGCGGTGCGTGCCCGCATGGTCGGCGACTCGGGTTCGTACGCGTCAGTCGGCATGAAGGTGCTCGAGCGAGCCGCCGGCCATGCGACCGGCCCGTACCACACCCCTACAGTCGACGTTGCGTCTGTAGCCGTGCGCACCAACAACCCGGTGTGCGGTGCGTTCCGCGGCTTCGGCGCGAACCAGGCACAGTTCGCAATGGAAGGGTGCCTCGATCGACTCGCCGAGAGCGTCGGCATCTCCGGGTGGGAGATCAGGAAGCGCAACGTGATCCACCCGGGCGAGGTGTGGGGCCCCGGCCAGATCATGGACGCAGGATGCGCTGGCGCCGAAGAGTGCCTCGATGCGATCAAGCCGCAGTACGACGCGGCGGTCGCCGCGGGCAAGGCGGTCGGACTCGGGCTCGGATTGAAGAACTCGGGACTCGGCAACGGGTTCCGCGAGGTGACGCGCGCCGTTGTGCGCTTCGAAAACGACGGCACCGTCGAGGTACGCCATGGGTGGACCGAGATGGGACAGGGTGTCCACACGGTGGCCCTGCAGGTTGCAGTCGAAGAGCTCGGCATCGATGCCTCGCGAGTGCGGGTGGTGGTCGACACCACTCGCGAACTTGGATTCGGACAGACCACCGGCAGCCGCGGCACCTTGATGGCCGCGGCAAGCGTGCAGAAGGCGTGCGCCGCCGCCGACGCAGACGGGCGCCGGACCGGAGTCGACTACACCGGGGAACACGTCGTCGACTGGACACAGCATCTCGGCGACCCCGGAGTCGAGAACCCGACGATTCATGCCGCGTTCGGCTACGCCGCCCAGCTCGTGGTGATGGACCCTGACACCCAGACCATCGAGAAAGTCGTTGCAGTCCACGATGTCGGCCGCGCGGTGAACCCGACCCTGTGCGAAGGCCAGATCGAAGGTGCCGTGCACATGGGACTCGGATATGCACTCACCGAGGACTTCCCTAGCGACGAGCAGGGCTTCCCGACGAACATGACGCTTCGCTCTCTCGGAATTCTCCGGGCGAAAGACATGCCTCCAGTCGACGTGGTGCTCGTCGAGTGTCCGCAACCGAAGAGCCCGTACGGCATCAAGGGCGTCGGCGAGATCGGCCTCGTTCCCACGGCGCCTGCAGTCGCGGCCGCCCTGCGCGCCGCCGACGGCATCTGGCGCACGTCGTTGCCGATGAAGCCGAAAAATGCATCGACCGACGACTGACCGCATCTTTCATCAATCACACACCACACACTGGAGACACCCATGACGAGTCCGGCAGCCATCTACTTGCAGGATGCACACCCGATCGCCGAAGGCATGGACTACGTGCGCTACGCCGAGCAGAAGGGATTCGACGCCGTCTGGCAGGCCGACAGCCGTCTCGTGCGCGATGCCATCGTGCCGATGTCGGCATTCGCCGCCGTCACCGACACGATCAAGATCGGCTCGGGTGTCGTCGATTGCTGGACGCGCAACCCGGCACGCCTCGCCGCCACGTTCTCGACGCTGGATGACCTCGCGCCGGGCCGTGTCATTCTCGGCATCGGCGCGTGGTGGGATCCGTTGGCCGCGAAGGTCGGCGTCACCCGCGCGAAGCCTCTCCGTGCGATGCGCGAGATCATCACCTCGGTGCGCGCCCTGCTCGCAAACGAGACCGTGACCTTCGAAGGCGAGTTCGTGCACCTCGACGGCGTCGAGCTCGACTACGTGTACCAGGAGCGCCGCCCGAAGGACGTGCCGATCTATCTCGGCGCGACCGGAATGCAGATGATGGAACTGGCTGGCGAGATCGCAGACGGCGTGGTGCTCAACTATCTCGTCTCGCCCGACTACAACAAGACCGCCATCGAGCACCTTGCAACGGGCGCCGAGAAGGTCGGGCGACGATGGGAAGACATTGACCGACCGCAGTTGGTGGTGTGCAGCGTGCACGAAGACCGAGCAACCGCTCTCGACATGGCGCGACTCATGGTGACCCAGTACCTCGGCCAGCAGCCGCACATCATGAAGGCCTCAGGCGTCCCGCAGTCGCTGCTCGACAAGGTCGGCGAAGTGCTCACATGGCCCGCGACCCACGAGCAGGTTGTGGCCGCGTCGAAACTCGTGCCCGATGAGATCGTCCAGATGCTGACGGCCTCGGGCACCGCCGATGATGCACGCGCGAAGGTGCGCGAGTACATGCGCGACGGGGCGACCTGCCCGATTCTCTACCCGCTCGGCGACGTGCGCGCGATGATCGATGCCTTCTCCGGCTGGCAAGCCTGACACCCGACGCGAACCTGACCCTCCACACAATCGAGGCATTAGTTTGATGCGGTGACCAGGGCGCCGCTCACGAGCAAACTTCAGGGCTTCGGCGCGTCCGTCTTCGCGGAGATGACCGCTCTCGCGGTGTCGACGGGATCGGTGAATCTCGGTCAGGGCTTCCCCGACTACGACGCACCCGGCAACGTGCTCGAGTGCGCCCGCCGTGAGATCGCCGTCGGACGCAACCAGTACCCGCCGGGCACCGGCACGCCGGAGTTGCGCACCGCCGTGACACGACACCAGAGGCGATTCTGGGGCCTCGAGGTCGACCCTGACTCAGAGGTGCTGATCACCATGGGTGCCACGGAGGCAATTGCTGGCGCACTGCTCGGCATTCTCGAGGAGGGCGACGAAGTCATCGTCTTCGAACCGCTCTTCGACACCTATGCCGGTTGTGTCGCTCTCGCCGGCGCACACCTCTCCCCAGTCACAATGCGTCCCGACGCGAACGGACGTCACACGTTCGACCCCGACGAATTGCACCGGGTGATCACGCCCCGCACACGCGTCATCTTGCTGAACACGCCGCACAACCCGACGGGCACGGTCTTCACCGCCGCCGAGCTCGACGCCATTGCGACGGTCGCGAGAGAGCACAACCTGATCGTCGTCGCCGACGAGGTGTACGAGCACTTGGTGTTCGACGGCTCACGGCACATCCCCATTGCGACTCTTCCCGGAATGGGCGAGCGCACCGTCACGATCTCCTCGGGCGGCAAGACGTTCAACACGACCGGGTGGAAGATCGGCTGGGCCACGGGGCCGGCCGAGCTAGTGCACGCGGTGCGCATGGCGAAGCAATTGTTCACGTTCGCCGGTGGCACGCCGTTCCAGGCCGCGATCGCCGAGGGACTCTCGCTCCCTGACCACTACTTCACGGCACTTGCGTCTGATCTGGGGCACAAGCGCGACGTGCTGGTCGCCGCCCTCGCCGCCGCGGGCCTGCGACCGCGTGTCACCGAGGGCACATACTTCGTGATGTGCGACGTGCGCGAGCGTCAGCCAGACGGCGACGGCGACGCGTTCTGCCGGCGCATGGCACACGAGTG
>JBMTOT010000087.1:0-6780 GCA_049442935.1 Ilumatobacteraceae bacterium
CCGAGGTCGATTCCCACTGCCTTGCTCATGTGCTGTGTCTCCTGAACTTGGGCCGAGTCGGGGGACCCGGCTGTGACGGCGTCATGGTAAGGGTGGTCATCACTCCCCACAACTTTCGTGACAGAAAACTTGACAACGATAGACTCAACTTCTGGGGTGATTCAGGAATCAGGCGCAGGTCTTAGTCTTTGCCCATGCCCGCGGCGGTCAATTCAGCATCTGCGCCTCTTGTACTGGCGATTCTGGACGGTGTCGGACTCGCAGACCCGGCCGGCGACAACGCCCTCACCTTGGCCCACGCTCCCTTCCTCCATCGTGCCATCGGCGGCGATCTTGCCGAGGGGTCGGCGGTATCCCGCCCCATTGCTGCCCACGGCACGGCCGTCGGCCTCCCGAGCGATGCCGATATGGGGAACTCCGAGGTGGGGCACAACATCATGGGCGCGGGGCGAATCTTCGATCAGGGCGCCAAGCAAGTGGAGGCCGCATTCGAATCGGGGACCATCTGGGGCGACACATGGGGCGAGGTCATGGCACGCCGCAACGCGCAGATCCACTTCATCGGTCTTCTCTCCGACGGAAACGTGCACTCCCACATTCGCCACCTCGAGACGTTGCTCGCCCGAGCGGTCGACGATGGTGCGCGACACCTCGTGTGTCACGTTCTCTTCGACGGTCGTGACGTCACGGATGGAACCGCCGAAAAGTACCTCAAACGACTAGAGGACGCCATCGAGCGATTGACGGAACATGCACCCGGAGTCCGCATCGTCATCGGGTCAGGCGGAGGCCGCATGTGTACCACGATGGATCGTTACGAGGCCGACTGGGACATCGTCGAGCGGGGGTGGAGGGCACACGCCGCGGGAAGCGCCCGAGGTTTCACCTCGGCCGGAGCAGCGCTCGCCGCCCTCCGCTCAGAGAACCCCGGGGTCAGCGACCAGTACCATCCCGAGTTCACGGTGGTCGACGCCGACGGGCGACCGGTCGGCGCGATGGACGACGGTGACGCCGTCGTGCTCTTCAATTTCCGCGGCGACCGCATGATCGAGATCTGCCGCGCCCTCACCGAGCACGACTTCGACGCATTCGACCGCGGACCCCTGCCCGAGAACTTGCTCGTGGTCGGCATGACCCTCTATGACGGAGACCTCGGCATCCCGTCGAAGTTCCTGGTGCAACCCACGACGGTCGTCGGGACGGTGTCCGAAGTGCTGGCCGACGCTGGAATCGCGCAATTCGCCTGTGCCGAGACCCAGAAGTTCGGTCATGTCACCTACTTCTGGAACGGCAACCGTTCCGACAAGTTCAACGACGAGCTCGAGACGTATCTCGAGATTCCGTCCGACAAGGTTCCATTCGACCAACTGCCCCGGATGAAGGCGAAGGAGACCGGAGAGGCCGTGGTCGGTGCGATCGCAACGGGGAGATACGCGTTCATCCGGTGCAACTTCGCCGGTGGTGACATGGTCGGGCACACGGGCAGCATTCCGGCCTCGGTGATCGCCGTCGAGGCAATCGACGAGGCACTAGTCCAGATCAACGACGCAGTCCGCTCGGCCGGCGGAACGCTCGTCATCACGGCCGATCACGGAAACTGCGAGGTGCTCGTGGAACGCGATGCGGCGGGGAACCCGGTGATCGATGCGCACGGCGAACCAGTGCCGAAGAAGTCGCACACGTTGTCAGCGGTGCCCTTCGTCGTCGTCGACTACTCCGGTCGGGTGCTGAGCACGAACGACGTCGCCTCCCCGGGAATCTCGAACGTTGCGGCGACGCTGTTGCTCCTCCTCGGACACGCTGTTCCTGCCGGATACCGGCCACCGTTAGTGTCGGTCGCGTGACACAAGCAGACAACGGCCACCTCGAGGTGACGGCGAGTGGCAGGCCTCGCCACCATGTCCTCGCCGAACACGAGGCGCTCTCCAAGTTGGAGCAGTCGAGCACCGAGATGCGCCACCAGACCTTCACGGCCCTCATGTCGATCAGTTTCGTGCTCGCAGGCTTCGCGTTCCGGGGCCCCGAGAGTGACCCCGACACGGCGAGCCGCATCGCGATTCCCGGATTCGGGGAGTTCTGGCCCAACCAGATCGCGGCCGTCCTCGGGTTGGTGTTCTACGCCTTCACGGTCCTCCACTACTGGTGGTACCACCGCTACTCGCACATCTACCGACACCAACTCAAAGAACTGGAGAGGGACCTCGGAATCCAGGTGTACTCCCATCGCCGCAGACCGACGAAGGACATCGGCTCGCGGACTTTGAAGTTCCATTTCGACTGGTCGCTCTACATCATCGGCGGTCTCTACACCGCGGCGGTCGGGCAGTTCTCCGGTTGGAGGATCGTCGGCGGCACCGCCGCCCTCGCATTGTGTCTCTACGGAATCCTGCTAGTCCTGTCCATCAAGGACGACGAGGAGCCTCGCGAGACCAAGGCAGCAATGTCGCGGGTGGTGTGACCACCAGCGCCGGGCGTCACATGTGACATCGGGTCATAACTCACAATTGCGTCAGCGCGATTATTTACACTTGTTCACATGGCAATTCCGAAATCCACCGTCGCCTCCCTGCACAGCATTCCTCTTTTCTCCGAGTGCTCGCTCAAAGAAGTCCGTCTCGTCGTTGAGAACTCAACCGAGCGCAGCCTGAAGGCCGGAACCGTCCTTATGGAGCAGGGCCAGATGGGTCGCGAGGCCTACGTGGTGCTCGAAGGTTCGGCCTCCATCAAGCGCAACGGCAAGAAAATCGCCACCGCCAAGCCAGGCTCGGTCGTGGGCGAGTTGTCGCTCCTCGACCGCGGTCCGCGCACCGCAACCGTCGTCGCCGACACCGACATCACCCTCTTGGTTGTGTCGGAGCGCGCCCTGAACGCCGCCATCGAGAACATTCCGGCGATCTCGCGCAAGCTGATGAAGGGTCTCGCAAGCCGCATTCGCGAACTCGACCGCGCCCACTACGGCTGATCGAGCCCGGTTCGGGGGCTGTCCACAGCCACGCTGACCACTAGCGTTGGCTCTGTTATGAGCGCCGACGCACCTGCCACCGCCACGAGCGGACCCAAGAGGCTCAAGCCCTACCAGATCTCCATCGGTCTCGGTGTGGGCATCGGGCTGTTCACCCTCATGTCGGGCATCCTGCCCAACTTCACCAAGTGGGAGAGCGACTCCGAGATTCACCGCAAGGTGTTCGGCGGCATTCCCGGCCCGCTGAAGGTCGCGTTCTACACCGTCATCCCGGTGATGCTCATCTGGGGTTCGTTCCGATTCGCCGACCGCATTCGCAACTGGGAGCGCGGCGCGCCCGACCGCCGCCGCACCACGGCCAAGAACGCAAAACGTCGCCTCGCCGACTACCGCGCCGGTGTCTACATGCGCACCCTCCTGCGCGACAGCGCCGCGGGTCTCATGCACTCGATGATCTACTTCGGCTTCCTTGTTCTGCTCGGCGTCACGACGGTGCTCGAGATCGACCACCAGTTGCCCGAGTCGCTCAAGTTCCTCCACGGCGACGTGTACCGCGGCTACGCCATGGTGGGCGACACCGCCGGTCTCGTGTTCACGGGCGGCGTGGTGTGGGCCATCGTGCGCCGCTATGTGCAGCGCCCGTACCGCATTCGCATCAAGACCAAGGCCGAGCACGGTGTGATCCTCGGTGTGCTGCTCGCGATCGGCGTGTCGGGTTTCGGTGCCGAGATGTTCCGCATCGCGGCCGGCCAGGCCGCCGGTGTCGACCTCTCGTACGAGAAGTGGGCATTCGTCGGCTACCCGCTCGCTCAGACGGTGAACGGCTGGTCGGCGGGAACGCTCGAGACCTGGCACCAGGGCTGGTGGGTGTTCCACGTGCTCACCTTCATCGCGTTCCTCGCGATTCTGCCCGTGACCATGCTGCGCCACGTCTTCACTTCGCCGCTCAACATGTATCTGCGCGACCGCGACCGCCCGAAGGGCGCAATGCGCGCGATGCCGAACCTCACTGAGACCTCGCTCGAGTCGTTCGGTGCCGCCGTGGTCGAGGACTTCACCTGGAAGCAGCTGCTCGACACAGACGCATGCACCATGTGCGGCCGATGCACCAGCGTGTGCCCCGCGCACGCCACCGGCAAGCCGCTCGACCCGCGCGAGATCGTGCTGAAGACGGGTGAGGTCATGGCCGCAACCGCCTCGCACGCACCCGGCGGCAAGGTGAGCCCACCGCTGTCGGTCGACTCGGAAATCACGATCGGTGCGAACAGCCTCTTCGAGCGCATCACCGCCGAAGAAGTGTGGTCGTGCACCACATGCAAGGCGTGCGACGAGATCTGCCCGGTGAACATCGAGATTCTCGACAAGATCCTCGACATGCGCCGCTATCTGTCGCTCATGGAGTCGAACTTCCCCGCGGAGCTGGGCAACGCCTACCGCTCGATGGAAAACCAGGGCAACCCGTGGGGCATGAACCAGGGCGAACGCGCCGACTGGGCCAAGGACCTCGACGTCGAGGTGGTCGACCCGGGTTCGGCGTTCAACCACGAGTACCTCTACTGGGTGGGCTGTGCCGGCTCGTTCGACGACAAGAACAAGAAGGTCACCCAGTCGATGGCCAAGCTCATGCAGCGCGCCGGCATCGACGTGGCGATCCTCGGTCCGTCGGAGATGTGCACGGGCGACTCGGCCCGCCGTTCGGGCAACGAGTACCTGTTCCAGATGCTCGCACTGCCGAACATCGAGACGCTGAACGGCATGGGCGTGAAGAAGATCATCACGCAGTGCCCGCACTGCTTCAACACATTGAAGAACGAGTACCCGCAGCTCGGGGGCAACTACGAAGTGGTGCACCACGCCGAGTTCCTCGATCACCTGATCGACACGGGCAAGCTCGACGTGCGCAATGCCTCACTCGAAGACCGCATCACATACCACGACTCGTGCTACCTCGGCCGCCACAACGACGTCTACATGGCGCCGCGCAAGGTGGTCGGCTCGATCAAGGGCGTGCAGATCGTCGAAATGCCGCGCAACGGCACCAAGGGAATGTGCTGCGGCGCCGGAGGTGCCCGCATGTGGATGGAAGAGTCGATCGGCGTGAAGGTGAACGACGAGCGCGCGGCCGAGGCGATCTCGACCGGTGCGTCGCGCGTCGCAACTGCGTGCCCGTTCTGCTACATCATGCTCGACGACGGCGTGAAGGGTCAGGGCGTGGAGGAAGACCAGGTCAAGGTCGCCGACATCGCGATCCACCTTCTCGAGGCGATCGAGAACGGCGAGCAGAAACTCGCCGAGGGTTCGACTGCCCCGTTCGCAGGCACCGTCGGCGAATAGCGCGGTTGCTGTCGGAGGTCAGTCTTTCGGCGGCGTCCAGGTCGACAGGAACCTGCCGAGGCGTCCGATCGCCTCGGTGAGATCCTTCGCCCACGGCAGCGTCACGATGCGCACGTGATCGGGGTTCGGCCAGTTGAAACCGGTTCCCTGAACGAGCAACACCTTTTCAGCGCGGAGGAAGTCGAGCACGAAGCGTCGGTCGTCGTCGATCGGGTACATCTCACGGTCAAGTTTCGGGAAGACATACAGCGCACCCTTCGGTTTCACGCACGACACGCCCGGAATCTCCTCCAGTGCCTTCACCGCCGCATCGCGCTGTGCGAGCAGACGACCGCCCGGCAAGATCAGGTCGCGAATGCTCTGTCGCCCACCGAGAGCGGTCTGAATTGCGTGCTGCGCCGGAACGTTCGCGCACAGACGCATGTTCGTGAGCATCTCGATGCCTTCGATGTACGACGCGGCGTGCTTGCGCGGCCCGGTCACCACCATCCAGCCCGAACGGAAACCCGCGAGTCGGTACGCCTTTGAGAGTCCGTTGAAGGTCAAGGTCAGAACATCGGGTGCGAGTTCGGCGAATGTGTGATGGACCGCGTCGTCGTAGAGGATCTTGTCGTAGATCTCGTCGGCAAAGATGATCAGTCCCCGTTCTGACGCGATGTCGGCGATGCGGCGGAGCGTGGCGCGGCTGTACACCGCGCCTGTCGGGTTGTTCGGGTTGATCACCACGATCGCACGCGTGCGCGGCGTGATCTTGGCTTCAATATCGGCAATTGACGGGTTCCAGTCGTCGCCCTCGTCGCACAAGTAGTGCACGGGCGTCCCGCCGGCAAGGCTCGTGGACGCAGTCCACAGCGGGTAGTCAGGCGCGGGAATCAAGACCTCGTCACCGGTGTCGAGCAGTGCGTTCAATGCCAGCTGAATCAGCTCACTGACACCGTTGCCGAGCCACACGTCGTCGGGGTCGGTGATGTCGATGCCCCGCTCCTGATAGTGCTGCACAACGGCAGTGCGCGCCGAGCGAATGCCCTTCGAGTCGGAGTAGCCCTGCGACTGCTGCAGGTGACGCACGACGTCGACCAGGATCTCGGGCGGTGCCTCGAAACCGAACGGATGTGGGTTCCCGATGTTCAGCTTCATGATGCGATGACCCTGCTCCTCGAGGCGCTTGGCCTCCTCGAGCACCGGGCCGCGAATGTCGTAGAGAACGTCGGCAAGTTTGTGCGACTGGTGAACCTCGCGCATGGGGTTCTCGCTCAACGGAAGTTCTCGAAGTAGCGGCTCGGGGTCGGTCCACGCTGACCTTGGTACTTCGACCCCTTGGCACCTGAGCCGTACGGGTTCTCAGCCGGCGAGGTCATCTTCATGAAGCTCACCTGGCCGATCTTCATTCCCGGGTACAGCGTGATCGGCAGGTTCGCGACGTTCGCCAACTCGAGCGTGACGTGACCGTCGAACCCGGCGTCGATGAACCCTGCCGTCGAGTG
>JBMTOT010000088.1:0-6564 GCA_049442935.1 Ilumatobacteraceae bacterium
CCGGGGCGTCCAGCACCTCGCCGTCGCGGTTCCCGAGGATGTTCGTCGAGTACCACCCCGACACACCGAGCTGGCGCGCTTTGACCATAGGAGCAAGAACGGTCTTCATGAGGGTCTGGCCGGTCTTGAAGTCCTTGCCCGAGATCGGGATGTTGTGATCGGTTGCGTACTGGCGCAACGCAGGAGCATCCACGGCGAGGTTCGGCGATCCGTTGGCGAACGGCACTCGTTCCAGCAGTGCCGCATAGGCATAGAGAATCGATGGCGAGACGGTCTCGTCGTTCGCGTCGATCGCCGCCTCGAGCGACTCAATCGTCTGGTGTGTCGGGCCCGGCTCGATGTAGATCTCGGTGCTCGCGCACCAGATCATCACGACGCGGTCGACCTTCTTTTCGTCGCGGAATCGGTTGATGTCGGTACGGATGGCCTCGAGCATCTGGCGCTTCGAGACGTCGCCCATGGTGTGCTCGCCGGTCAGGTTGCGCGCGTACTTGCGCTCGAAGGCCGCCTTCATGGGGCGGATCTCGCGCAGGGTGTCTGCGATCGACTCGATGTGGCGGCCCTGTTCAAGCACACCGGCACGAGTGGCCGAGACGTAGGCATCATCGGGAAACACGTCCCAGGCGCCCCAGACGATGTCGTCGAGACGGGCGAGCGGCACGAAGTCCTTCACGAGGCGGGTGTCGTCGGCGGTGCGCTTGCCAATGCGAATCGTGCCCATCTGGGTCATCGACCCGAAGGGCTGGCCGAGACCGCGCTTGGCGAGCTCGACACCGGCAATGAGCGTGGTGGCCACGGCACCGAGGCCGACGGTCAAAACGCCAAGTTTTCCGTCGGCAGGGGCGATGGAGCGGGGTTCAGGCATGGTGCCACGCTATGCGATCGGGTCCCGTCAGCCTCGTGAACCCCCGAAAGCCCTTGTGAGAGACACCCCGTGCGGTCGGCGCGTGGCTCAGTTGGCGGGGTTCGACGCCACGAAGTCAACGAGGATCGCGGCCAACTCGGGCCCCTTGTCCTCTTGCACGAAGTGGCCGCCGCCCTCCACGATCATGTGTCGTTGACCAGACGCCCCGGGAACTGCGCGCTCGAATGCCCGCTGGCCGCCCGCAGTCACGGGGTCGCCGTCTGAGAAGCAGGTGAGAAACGGCTTGGTCCACGACTCGAGCACCGCCCACGCGACCTTGTTGGCGATGTTCGACGGGTGATCGTCGCCGTCGGGATACAGCGACGGGAAGATGCGCGCGCCGGCCTTGTGTGACTCGTCGGGGAACGGGGCGTCGTATGCGGCGATGACTTCCGGCGGCAATTTCGATGCGCACCCGCCCGAGACCAACTTGCCGACGGTGAACTCGGGAATCTCTCTTGAGAACTTCTGCCACGCACGGAACGCCTCCGACGGTTCGCGGCCGGCGAGAGGAAGCCCGGTGTTCGAGACCACGATGCGCCGGAAGCGTTCGGGTCGCGCGGTCACGAGCCGCAATCCGACGAGACCGCCCCAGTCCTGGCCGAAGAACGTGAGGCCGTCGAAGTTGTTGGCGTCGAACCACTCGAGCATCCAGGCGACATGACGTTCGTAGGTGTAGTCGTCGAGTTCGGTCGGCTTGTCGCTTCGGCCGAACCCGACGAGGTCGGGCATCACCACGCGGTGTCCGGCGGCAACGAGTGCATCTGCCATGTGTCGGTAGAGGTAGCTCCAGCTCGGTTCGCCGTGCATGAGAAGAAACGTCTCGTTCGCATCAGCCGGCCCGGCCTCGTAGTGCGCAACGCGCAAACTGTTGCCGCTTCCATCGGTCGCGGCGACGTCGGTATAGCGGGGTTCGTGGTTCCAGCCGGGAAGATTCACGAAACGGTCGTCGGGTGTGCGCAGTGCCTTCATGTGCCCGACCGTATGGGAAATCCGCGATCAGCGCGCCTAGTACGGTGCATTCCATGACAGATCCTTTCGATACTCCGCCGCCGCCACCCTCATGGTCGCCCGCTCCCGCACAGGGCGGCCCGGTGACTCCGTGCGACAACGGGGTGCGGTTCGGGGCATTCGCACTCGATGTCCTTCTTGCAATAGTCACCTGTGGCATCGGGTGGCTGATCTGGTCGATCGTGTTGTGGCAGCAGTCGACGTCGCCGGCGAAAAAGATGCTCGGTTTGCGCGTCGTCGATCTCTCCACCGGGGCGCCTGCGACAATGCAACAGATGTTGCTGCGTGAGGGCCTCGGCAAGATCGTCATCGGAACGATCACAGGAATTCTCCCGTTGGTGAGCGGTGTGCTGATTCTCGTCACGCCGAGCCGCCAGGGAGTGTGGGACTACCTCTCGAAGACGACCGTGGTGAAGGGCTGAGTCGATTTCGTCCTTTCCG
This sequence comes from Ilumatobacteraceae bacterium, assembly GCA_049442935.1. Taxonomy (GTDB): domain Bacteria; phylum Actinomycetota; class Acidimicrobiia; order Acidimicrobiales; family Ilumatobacteraceae; genus UBA2093. Next base: position 2,357 of record JBMTOT010000088.1, read on the forward strand.
CCCCCTGAATTTCCTGCCGGCTCGACCAGCTCGATCGGGCCGGTGCCCGTCGCAAACGGCAAGCGCTTTGTGGCCTATCTCGTCGACACTCTTCTCGCGATCGTCACATGTTTCATCGGATGGTTCGTGTGGTCGATCGTGCTGTGGCAGCAGTCGACGTCGCCAGCGAAGAAAATGTTCGGGCTGCGCGTCGTCGACTCGACGACGGGCGCTCCGGCCACCATGCAGCAGATGCTGATGCGCGAACTGGCAGGAAAATTCGGTGCGGCTGTCGCACTCAATCTCCTCAGCCCGGCGGTCGGCCTCGACAACATCATCGGACTTGGCAATCTGTTCTTCCTGGTCAGCGCCGTCATGGTTCTCGCCTCTCCGGCACGCCAGGCGGTCTGGGACCTCATCGCAAAGACGAAGGTCGTCGGTGAGAACTGAGCGATTGGTCATCGCAGCGGCAGGAGTGCTGGCGGCCTCGCCGGTCGCTTCGCACATGGCCGACCACCTCGCAACCGCGCCGAGCCTTTGCCCGTCCCAGGTTCTGTTCGGCGTGGCATGCCCGAGTTGCGGCGGCACCCGGGCGGGGCTGCACCTGCTGGCGGGTGAGCCGGTCGAAGCGCTCGCCGCCAACCCGGGGGTGACGCTGGCGGCGGTTGCCGTCGGGGTCATGGTTCTTGCGGGGCGGCTTGCGTGGGCCGACATTGCCGACTGGTTGGGGGTTGCCAAGCCGGAGAACCCGGTGGCAGACTTCAGGCGATGACAACGGAGACCGGCACCCTCACCAGCCTCGTAGTACTCGCGTAGGCGCGGCGGCCTCTGCCGTCCTGCGCCGTTGACCACCCTCACCCGGGGTGGTTTTTTCATTTCTTGCCCCGAACCGACACCCGACACGCCAGCCACAGGAGACCACGATGACGACAAAAGAGACGCTGACAGGAGCACAGGCGCTGATCCGCGCCCTCGAGATGGAGAACGTGGAGATCATGTTCGGCCTCCCGGGTGGGTGCATCATGCCGGTCTACGACCCGCTGCTCGAGTCGTCGATTCGCCACATCTTGGTGCGCCACGAACAAGGCGCCGGGCACATGGCCGAGGGGTATGCGCACGTCACCGGCCGCCCGGGCGTCGCGATCGTGACGAGCGGTCCTGCCGCGACCAACCTCGTCACGCCGCTGTGCGATGCGTTCATGGACTCGATTCCGATGGTCGCGATCACCGGTCAGGTGTCAACCACTGCAATCGGCACAGATGCGTTCCAGGAGTGCGACACCGTCGGCATCACGCGCAGCGTGACCAAGCACAACGAACTCGTGATGCGTGCAGAAGACATACCGATGGCGGTGCGCCAGGCCTTCCACATCGCCACGACCGGCCGCCCCGGGCCGGTTCTCATTGACCTGCCGAAAGACATCCTCAACAACACGATGACCTGGCACTGGCCGACCGACGACGAGGTCATGGAATCGCTGCCCGGCTACCGCCCGACGATGAAGGGTCACGCGCGCATGATCCGCGAGGCGGCAAAGATGATCCTCGCCGCCGAACGACCGGTGCTCTACCTCGGTGGCGGCATCTTGAAGGCACGTGCCGCCGACGCGGTGCGCGAACTCGCCGAGGCGACGCAGATACCGGTCGTGACCACCCTGATGGCGCGCGGCGCCTTCCCAGACGACCATCCGCTGTGTCTCGGCATGCCCGGCATGCACGGCACGGCAACTGCGATCAACGCGATGCAGCGTGCGGACCTCTTGATCGCGCTCGGTGCTCGCTTCGACGACCGTGTCACCGGCAAGGTGGCCGCGTTCGCTCCCGACGCAAAGATCATCCACGTCGACATCGACCCTGCCGAGCAGGGCAAGGTGCGCCGACCCGACGTGCCGATCGTGGGCGACTGTCGACTTGTCATCGAAGAGATCAACAAGCAGATCGCAGAGCTCACCGCATCGGGAACCGTGCCGGTCGACATCACCGCGTGGCGCAGCAAGGTGTCGGGCTGGAAGGAGAACTTCCCGCTCACCTACGACCAGGCCGCACCGGGCGCCGCCCTCAAGCCGCAGTTCTGCCTCGAACGCCTACGTGACCTCGCACCCGAGGGCACGATCGTGGTCGCCGGCGTCGGCCAGCACCAGATGTGGGCGAGCCAGTTCTGGCGTTTCAACGAGCCCTACACATGGGTGAACTCGGGCGGTCTCGGCACGATGGGCTTTGCCGTTCCGGCAGCCATCGGCGCCAAGGCCGCCAAGCCCGACCGCACGGTGTGGGCGGTCGACGGTGACGGCTGCTTCCAGATGACGGCACAAGAACTCGTCACCGCCACCACCGCGGGTATTCACGTGAAGATCGCGATCTTGAACAACACCTACCTCGGCATGGTGCGTCAGTGGCAGGAGATGTTCTACGACGAGCGGTATTCCGAGGTCGACCTCTCTGGTTGCCCCGACTTCGTGAAGTGGGCAGAAGCAATGGGATGTGTCGGCATTCGCGTGGAGTCGCCCGAGGAAGTCGACGCCGCGATCGAAAAGGCGAACGCGATCAACGATCGCTCGGTGGTGATCGAATTCCGCGTCGACGAATTCGAGAAGGTGTTCCCGATGGTCGCCGCCGGCACCTCGAACGACGACCTGATGCTGCACCCGAGCCAGGAAGAGAGAAGGGAACTCCTCAAATGAGGAACATCAACCCCAACAACCCGTACGGCGATTCCCACCGCCACCACATCTTGTCGGTGCTCGTGCAGAACCGCCCCGGCGTGCTTGCGCGCGTGTCGGGACTCTTCGCGCGACGTGGCTACAACATCTATTCGCTCGCGGTCGCGCCGACCGAAGACGAGAACTACAGCCGCATCACGATCGTGGTCGACATCTCGGCGACGCCACTCGAGCAGATCGTCAAGCAGCTCTTCAAGTTGATCGACGTCGTGCGCATCACCGAGCTCGACCCGCGCAAGACGGTCGAGCGCGAACTGATGGTTGTCACGGTGCGGGCCGAGGGTGACCAAAGGGGCGAAGTAGTCGAATTGGCCAACATCTTCGAGGGCAAGGTCCTGGCGGTCGGGGCCGAGGCGATGACCGTCTCGCTCGACGGAAACCCCGAGAAATTGGACGATTTTGAGGAATTGCTGAAGGCGTATGGCATCGTGGAGAGCCAACGCACTGGGCGGGTCGCACTGCCCAAGCTCGACAGGGAGGCGCGAAAGAGCGCCGCAAAGGGAAAGGCCAGCTGATGGCAGCACAGATGTACTACGAGAAGGACGCCGATCCGGCACTGATCCGCAGCAAGAAGGTTGCGATCATCGGCTACGGCTCGCAGGGTCACGCCCATGCGCTGAACCTGAAGGATTCGGGTGTCCAGGTCGTCGTGGGTCTGCGCGAAGGTTCGCCGTCGAGAGCGAAGGCCGAGGCCGCCGGACTGACCGTCAAGACCATCGCTGAGGCCGCCAAGTGGGCCGATCTGGTGATGCTGACCATGCCCGACACCGAGCAGAAGGCCACCTACACCGAGCACATCAAGCGCTACATGAAGCCGGGCAAGGCTCTCGCCTTCGCGCACGGATTCAACATCCGCTTCAAGCGCATCCGTCCGCCGAAGGGTGTCGACGTGATCATGATCGCCCCGAAGGGTCCGGGTCACCTCGTGCGCCGCACCTACACCGAAGGTGGCGGCGTTCCGGCGCTCATCGCCGTTGAGCAAGACGAGACCGGCAAGGCCAAGGACCTGGCGCTCTCGTACGCCGAGGCAATCGGCGGCGCCCGCGCAGGCGTGATCGAGACGACTTTCGCCGAAGAGACCGAGACCGACTTGTTCGGTGAGCAGGCAGTGCTCTGTGGCGGAGTCGCCGCGCTCGTGCAGGCCGGGTTCGAGACCCTGGTTGAGGCCGGGTACCAGCCCGAGATGGCCTACTTCGAGTGTCTGCACGAGGTGAAGCTGATCGTCGACCTGATGTACGAAGAGGGCATCACCGGCATGCGCTACTCAATCTCTGACACTGCCGAGTATGGCGACGTGACCCGTGGTCCTCGCGTGATCACGCCCGCCACGAAGAAGTCGATGCAGAAAATCTTGAAGGAGATCCAGACGGGCAAGTTCGCCCGCGAGTGGATCAAGGAGTCAGAGACCGGCCGCGTGAACTTCAACGCACTGCGCGAGGCTGGCGCAAAGCATCCGATCGAAGAGGTCGGCAAGCGCCTTCGCGCGATGATGCCGTGGCTCGGTGCCGG
>JBMTOT010000089.1:0-6411 GCA_049442935.1 Ilumatobacteraceae bacterium
GCGTCGCACCACCTGTCGTGTGGGGGCCCGCCGCGGAGGGCGCGGTGTCGTCGAGAGGCGCCTCGTCGACGGCCGTCTGCGCCGTGGTGTCATTCGCAGGCGCAGGAGCAGACGGCCGTGTGGATCCGAACAGCCGCTCGAGTTCGGCCTTCACCTCGTCGGAGACGTCTCCGATCTGCACCACCGGGTTCGGCCCGGGCTCGCCGGATTCGGCGCCACCTGGCAGGGCACCGTCGCGCGTGTCGTCGTTGGGGGTCGTCACAACTCACCCATGATTGCCGCAAGAGCGCTTCGCGCCGCGTCATGATCTGCTCCGCTGTGCGCCACATCGGCGAAACGCGACACCGTGCGAGCATCGAAACCGACCAGTCGCACCTCGCTGCGCAGCACGGTGCCTGTGGCGTCGCGCACCTTGTCGTGCACGATTGTCATGACCTCGACAACGTCGGCCGCCAGGGCACCCGCCTCGGCCACGATGAAGTTCGCGTGCTTCTCGGACACCTGTGCCCCGCCGCACCGAAGTCCGCGCAGGCCGAGCGAGTCGATGATTGCCCCCGCGCTCCCTGTGCCTGGCGCCGGATTCACGAACACAGAACCCGCGTTGCGTCCCCCCGGTTGGTTGTCGCGGCGCCACGCAACGATCTCTGCCAGTGCCTCGGCACAGTCGCCCCTCGCCGCCGCGAAACGGGCCGACAGCACCAGATGATGATCAGCGAGCGCAGAGCCACGAAAGTGAAGATCAAGGGCGGCTGCACCGACCGTCACTCTCCGGCCGGAACGCAGCGATAGCACGTCGACGTCGACGAGCGACGCTGCCATGTCAGATCCGTGGCCGCCAGCGTTCATGCGCACGCCCCCGCCGACCGAACCGGGAACTCCGACCGCCCACTCCAACCCGCACAAGCCCGCCGCGACCGTTCGCCGGGCCACCACCGGAAGCGGCACACCACCAGATGCCGTCACTGTCTCGTCGTCGATCGACACCGCATCGGCGTTCATCGACCCGACGATCACCGCAAGACCATCGAAGCCGTCATCAGATACCAGAAGGTTGCTCCCGCGTCCCACCACCACCAATGGCACGTCACCGACGCCGGCGAGCGCCTCGGCTGTGCGCACGGCCTCGTCGATGCCGCGCACCCGCACAGCACACCTCGCAGGCCCGCCGACCTGGTACGTGGTGTGCGGAGCAAGCGCCACATCGGTCTCGACGGCACACCCCGCATCGATCATCTGGCGCACGACCAGATCCCAGTCGATGTCACCGCCCGCGCGGTCAGGGGCACCTTGACGGCTCATCGACCGGCAACCCCGAGATCGGAGGCGAGGGTTGCGATGTCGCCGCACCCCATACCGACACAGACGTCTCCCGGCCGGGCCACCTCGAGCACAGCGCGAACGACGTCGGCGCGCGACTGTGCCCACACAACCGACCCATGGCGTCTCGCGACCGCATCGACCACGAGACGACCGGTGACTCCCTCGATCGCCGCCGTTCCCGATGCATAGATGTCCGTGATGACGACATGGTCCGCACCGGCGAAGCAATCGGCGTAGTCGTCGGCCATCACGGCGATGCGGTGGAATCGATTCGGCTGGAACACGGCAATGACACGACCCGTGAGTCGGGGGTGTTCGTGCGCGGCGGCGAGTGTGGCCGCGATCTCTGCCGGCAGGTGCGCATAGTCGTCGATCACGACCATTCCGTCGAGATCGCCGCGTTCACTGAAGCGCCGCTCGACTCCACCGAACGACTCCGCGGCCGCCGCACACGCCGGCAGATCGACACCGAGCGACGTGGCGACGGCAATCGCACACGCCAGGTTCGCGGCGTTGTGCGCGCCCCGCAACGGCAACCTCACGAGCACTTCCTGGCCGTCGACGACGAGGAGCACCTCGACACCGCTCGCCGCCGGCACCGTGCCGACGATCCTCACGTCGCTGCCGATTCCGGTGCCGAACCACCTCGCACGCCCCTCGGGAATCACCGCGGCAAGCCTCTTCGACAACGGATCGTCGGCATTCAGGACCACCGGCGCATCACCGCGAGATGCGGCCGACTCGACGACATCGGTGAATCCGGCGACGATCCCTTCGAGATCTCCCCAATAGTCAAGGTGGTCGACGTCGATGTTGGTCACGGCAATCGCCCTCAACGGGAGCATCTCGATCGTTCCGTCGCTTTCATCGGCCTCCACCACCAGCGTGGTGTCTGCACCGACCACCCCGTTCGGGGGCAGCGTCTCACCGCCCGGCACATCAGCCCCGATGTATGACGCCGTGTCGCGCCCTGCAGTGCGCAGCATCGAGGCGACCAGCGCCGACGTCGTCGTCTTGCCGTGTGCACCGGCGACACCGATCGCCACCGCAGACGCACAGACCGACCCGAGTGCAACTGCGCGATGACACACCCGGATGCCCGCCTCGCGCGCCGCCACGATCTCGACGTTGTCGGCCGGCACGGCCGTCGAATAGACGACGACATCGACCCCCTCGACCAGCCGAGGGTCGTGCCCCACATGCACAGCCACACCGGCGTCCCGCAATTCGGCGAGCACCGGCACCTCGCGCATGTCCGAGCCCGAGACCTGCTGGCCGCACGCCTGCAACAGGAGCGCAAGCGGAGCCATGCCCGGCCCGCCGACCCCGACCAGGTGCCAACGACGGGAACGACCGAGATCCTCCAACGGCTCCTGCCGGTCGCGAGAGGTGCGACCTGGCACGTGGTTGTCTCGGGAGTGGTCGTCCATAACTGCCGTCATTGTTTCACCGAACAGGCGAAGTGAGGTGTCTCTCCAACGACTGTGCGCGATCTGCGGGCGTGCTCAGCCGGCCACGTCGCGCACGAGGTGCACCAGGGCATCTCCGCGATGAACCTCGCCCAACCTGTGCGAAGCCGACGACAACGCCTCGATCGCCGCGCGGTCTCCGACGAGCGCCGCAACCTCTCGGGCACACCTTGTTGCGTCACCGTCGTCGACGAGCACCGCCGCTCCTGCCTCTGTCAGCCACTCGGCATTGCGTCGCTGGTGGTCGTCTGCCGCCCCCGACCACGGCATGATCACAGCGGCGACGCCGACAGTTGCGATCTCGGCGATCGTGCTGGCCCCCGCACGACACACCATGACATCGCACGCGGCATAGAGCGATGCCATGTCGTCACAGTACGGAAGCCGCACGTAGTCGACACCGGGCGGCAACACCGGCGACCCAGAGTCGAAGAAGCGCGGCCCCGTGACATGGACGATCGTTGCGTCGCGGCCGACGAGCGCTTCTGCGATCACCGGCACGGCATCGTTCAGCGCTCCCGAGCCGAGCGAACCGCCGACGACCGCCACGACCCACGACGAACCCGACACCCCGAAGCGGAGACGGGAGTCGTCTCGCTCGGCGCGACGGTCGAGTCGGCGCAGACGGCCGCGCACCGGCGCGCCCGTCACGACGGCGTTCGGAAGCGACGAACCCGGGAAGGCCACAGCACACGCAGCTGCGCGACGGGCTTGCCGTCGGGTCGCAAGCCCTGGCGTTCGGTCGTAGCTGACGCACACCAATGGCACGCCGAGGAGCCGCGCCGCACGTGCCACCGGCTCGCTCGCATACCCGCCGACCGACACCACGACACGCGGCCGCCACATCCGCACGGCGCGCACCGCGAGAGATGTCGACACCAGAAGCCTGAACGGCAGCGCCATGTTCTGGCGCAGTGCGCGCACGTTCAGCGAACGCTGCAGACCCGAGATCGGAAGAAACACGCACTCGACGTCGCTCCCAGCCGGCACGAGTCGAGTTTCGACTCCTCGTCGCGCACCCACGTAGCGCAATCGAGATGTCGGCATCCCCGACTCGGTCAGTGCCTCGAGAATCGCGAGAGCGGGAATCACATGTCCGCTCGTCCCCCCGCCCGTCACGACGGCGTCGATGCGCTGCTCGTCGCCGGAGGAGCGTCGACGCGAAAACATCACCTCAGGATTTCACGTGGCGGGCGACGTTCAACAGCAACCCCGCCGCCGTCATCGTGGCGATCAGCGATGATCCGCCGTAGCTGAGAAACGGAAGCGTGAGCCCGGTGAGAGGCATCGCACCGACCACGCCCCCGATGTTCACGAAGGCTTGGAACCCGAACCACGCCGTGACACCGCCGGCGATGAGTGCACCTGTCATGTCCGGCGCACCGAGCGCGACCTGTGTCCCGAACAGAACCAGCAGCGCGAAGCCGCCGATCACCAGCACGGTGCCGACGAGGCCCATCTCTTCGGCAATGACGGCGAAGATGAAGTCGGTGTGCGCCTCGGGAACGTATCCCCACTTGCTCGTTCCCGATCCGATGCCGGTCCCGGTCCAGCCGCCGTTGGCCATCGAGAGAATCGCCTGCCAGACCTGATATCCGAAATCGTTCTTGGTCTCCTCCAAATTGAGGAACGCCATGAGACGAAGGTTCGCGCGCGTCGAGAACTGGAGCATCATCCAACCTGCGAGCCCCACCAGTCCGACGGTTGCGAGAAGGCGCTTCACCTTCATTCCCGACATGGTCATCATCATGAGGAGAACGCCCATGAAGATCAGTGCACCGCCAAAGTCGCGCTGGAGAATGCAGATCAGGGCGGTGAGTCCCATCACCCCCAGCAAGGGGTAATGCACGAGTTCGCCGATGTGCACCGACCGGTGCCGGCGAGCGATCAAGTTTGCGGCAAAGAGGATCGCCACGATCTTCATGAACTCCGACGGCTGCAAACGGATGGGCCCGATGTCGAGCCACGCGGTGGCGCCGTTCACCACCACTCCCGCGCCGATCACTGCGACATTCGCCCCGACGATCACGGTCGCCGCGATCCGCAGCCATCTGGGCTTGACCCACGTGTCGTACGGGGTGTTGTACGCGAACCACAGTGTGAACAAACCGAGAACCGCCCACATCGACTGCTTGATGAACATCCCCCAGGCAGAGCCGCCGTTCTGGATGCCCACGACCGACGACGACGACAGCACCATCACCAGACCGAGCACGACGAAAGTCGCCACGATGGTGAGGATCCAGTAGAACGTCCGCGTCGGCGGCGCAAGCGCGATGCGGTGGCGATCGGCGGCACCCGTGCGGCGAAGGGTCTCGAGCCGTCGCTCGCGCAGGGAACGAACGTCGCGCGCGCGGTCCGTGCCTGTCGTGTCTGCCCCGGCCATCAGCCCTGCTTCCTTGCGAATCCGTCAGCGATGTTCGTGAAATCAGCGATGAAGATCGCCAGTGCCGCTGCCACGCCCAGTCCCGCGATGATCCAGAACCGGATGATGACAGTTGTCTCGGGCCAACCGACCAGTTCGAAGTGGTGGTGAACGGGCGACATGCGGAACAGGCGCCTCGTGCGCCCGCTCGCCTTGAAGACCCCCATCTGCACTGCGACAGATCCGGCCTCCATCACGTTCAGGAATGCAATGACCGGAAGCAGAAGATGGGTGTTGGTTGCGACCGCGAGCAACCCGAGCGCAGCACCGATGCCGAGAGCCCCCACGTCGCCCATGAAGATGCGCGCCGGCGCCGCGTTCCACCACAGGAAGCCGCCGCACCCGCCGGCCATCGCCGCGGAGAAGACCGCGAGGTCGAGCGGGTTCACGAGGTGGTACACGTCGGGGTTGCGGAATCCCCAGTAGGCGATTGCCGTGAATGCAAGAAAACCGAACAACGCGGACCCGGCCGCCAGACCGTCGAGACCGTCGGTCACGTTCACCGCATTCGTGGTCGCCCACACCATGAGCGCCGTCCACAGCACCCACAACATTTGCGGCAATTCCCACCCGGGAAGGTCGAACCGCGTGAACGAAAGCGTTTCGCTGATCCCAGTACCGGCCGACAGCCACAGCGTGACCAGGGCGGCGAGGCCGAACGTGATCCAGCCCTTGCGCTTCCAGAAAATTCCGCGATTGTGCGCCCGGCGCACCTTCAGCCAGTCGTCGAGGAAACCCATGATGGCGAGCAGAGCGACCCCGGCCCACATGATGAGCGCCTGATCCGACACCGCGATACCCGGCCTCAGGTGCGCGACCATGAATCCGACGAACGCCGCCAACAGAATCGCGGCCCCACCCATTGTTGCGGTGCCCTGCTTGCGGAGATGCTGAACCGGGCCGTGATCCTCGGCCCCGAGGATCGGCTGGCCCATTCCGAGACGGTCGAAGAGATGGATCATCCAGCGCGTTCCGAACAGTGACAGCAACATGGAGACGGCACCGGCGATGATGACGGCGATCACGCGTTGTCTCCCTTCCGGCTCTCGAGTGCCGCCGCGGCGACATCCGCGTCGACAAACGGGTGGAACACACCCGCGATCTCCTGGGTCGCCTCGTGACCCTTTCCGGCGATCAGCACCATGTCACCACGCCGCGAGCCCGAGATGGCGGCTGCGATCGCTGCTGCCCGATCGG
>JBMTOT010000090.1:0-6258 GCA_049442935.1 Ilumatobacteraceae bacterium
GTGGCCGGCATGACGGTCACCGAGGTGCGCGGCTTCGGCCGTCAGGGGGGTCACACCGAGACCTACCGCGGTGCCGAGTACCGGGTCGACTTCGTGCCCAAGGTGAGCGTCGAGGTCGTCGTCGACACCGAGCTCGCCGACCGGGTCGTCGCGGCGATCGCAGCCGCCGCCGCGACCGGCCAGATCGGTGACGGCAAGATCTGGGTCACGGAGGTCGAGCGGCTCGTCCGGATCCGCACCGGCGAGGAGGGCTCGGCAGCGGTGTGAGCCGCACGAGCGTCTAGGTTCACCACATGTCCGTCTCCGACGCCCCTGCCCGCTGGACCGCTCAGTGGAAGGAGCTCTACGCCGAGGTCATCACCACCGGACTGTGCACCGGTTGCGCCGGCTGTGTGGTGACCTGCCCGCACGACGTGATCGGCTACGAGCACGAGGAGGGCAAGTACATCCCCTTCCACCTGGAAGAAGAACTCGGCCTCGACAACTGCATCCACGGCGAGAAGGGCTGCACCACCTGCACGCGCGCCTGCCCTCGTTTCCGCACGTGGGAGTCGGCGGCAAACAACCACCTGTTCGGCCGCGATCGAAACGACGACGAACTCTCCGGCATCTGGGAGCAATTGCTGCTCACGCGTGCTGTCGACACCGAGGCACACCAGAAGGGCCAAGACGGCGGGTTTGTCTCGGCGATGCTCATCTGGCTGCTCGAGAACGGCTACATCGACGGTGCACTCGTCAGCGGTGTCGAGGACGACGACGCATGGAAGGCGAAGCCTGCGGTCGTGACGAACCGTGACGAGGTGCTCGCCACTGCAGGCAGCCGCTACACATACTGTGCGAACCCGTTGGCGCTGCGCGACGCAAAGGAGATGGGCTTGAACAAGCTCGCGCTTGTCGGCATGGGGTGCCAGACCTCGTCTCCGCCGGTGATGTGGGACCGCAAGGCCGGCAAGGTGTCGAAGCCCTTCCAGTTCACGATCGGGCTGCTCTGCTCGAAGACCTTCGACGACGCAATCTTTGCCGAGCTCTTCGAGGCCAAGTACGGCCTGAAGAAGCAGGACATGGTGAAGATGAATATCAAGGGCGTCTTCCAGATCTGGATGAAGGACGGCTCGTACCACGAGATCGACCTGAAGGAATGCCACCAGTGGACCCGCAAGGGCTGCAAGACGTGCCCGGACTTCGCCGCCGAGCACGCCGACATCTCCACCGGCGGCATCGGCAAGGACAACGACTGGACTCTCACGATCGTGCGCACGAAGCTCGGCGTCGAGGTGATCGAGCGCATGATCAAAGCCGGCGTCATCGAGGCACGACCCGCCCAGGAGGATGAAGTCGCGATGAAGTTGCTGCGCACCCTCTCAATCGTCAGCCGTCGTCGCTGGCCCGAGTGGGCCGAAAAGTCGGTGACGATTGGCGTGCCACCGCCAAAGAAAAAGGCAGAGACCCCGGCCGCGCCACCAGCCGAGGTCTGACACACTCTTGACCGTCGACATCGAGGGGGACACATGGGACCGACACTTCACCCGCAGGCGACAGCCGTACTCGAGGCTATGGCCGCGCTCGGTGGGCCGCTCATTCACGAGTCGACACCGACGGAGTTCCGCGCCTACTACGACTCACGATCGATGCCGGCGACGTTCGACGTGCACGAAGTTCGTGACATCTCGGCTGGCGGCGTGCCCTGCCGCTTTTACCGACCGACCTCGGCGACAGGCACCGGGCTGCTCGTCTATTACCACGGCGGCGGATGGGTGATCGGCGGGCTCGACTCGCACGACAACGTGTGCCGATCGATCGCCGTGCGCAGCGGCCATGCCGTGCTCGCCGTCGACTACCGACTCGCGCCTGAGCACCCGTTTCCTGCCGCGGCAGAAGATGCGCTCTGTGCGCTCAGGTGGGCGCACGAGAACGCGGCCGCACTCGGCATCAACCCTGACCGCATCGCCGTCGGCGGCGACTCAGCCGGTGGCAACCTCGCCGCTGTCGTCGCGCAGCAACGACCGGTGCCGGTCGTGTTCCAGTTGCTCATCTACCCCGCCACCGACATGACCATGTCGCATGCCTCGCACGAAGAGAACATGCTGGGGCCGGTTCTCTCCCGCGAGGCGATGGACTGGTTCATCGGCCACTACATGCCCGCCGGCACCGACAAGCGCGACCCGCTCGCCTCGCCGCTGTTTGCCTCCGACGCGCTGGTGAAGGGCACTCCCCCGGCGCTCGTTGTCACTGCCGAGTACGACCCGCTTCGCGACGAGGGCGAGGCGTATGCCAAACGCCTTATCGCGAACGGCACACAGGCCTCGACGGTTCGCTTCAACGGCCAGTTCCACAGCTTCTTCGGCATGGTCGGAATTCTCGACGATGCCAACCACGCCCACGAGATCGCGGCCGCGTCGCTCAAGCGCGCACTTGACGCCTGAGGACACCCGTCAGCGGCACAACTCGCGTGCGCGACCGAACACCGCATCGATCATCGGCTCGGTGAGCCTTCCCGTGAACGTGTTCTGCTGACTCGGGTGATACGAACACAGAAGCGTGAGACCGCCGACTGCGTGCTCGAGTCCGTGCGCGAATTTCGGCCGTGGTCGCACGCCCCACAGATCACACGCCGCCGTAAACGCAAAACTGCCGAGGCAGACCACGACCCGCACACCGGCCAACAACTCCTGCTCGCGCACCAGGTAACCCCGACACGCGGTGCGTTCCGCCGGTGTCGGCTTGTTGTTGGGTGGCGCGCACCGCACGGCCGACGACACCCACGCCTCACGAAGTTCGAGCCCGTCATCGCGGCCAACCGACGCGGCTTGATTTGCAAAGCCAGCCTTGTGCATTGCCCGAAAGAGCCAATCGCCGCTGCGGTCGCCGGTGAACATGCGTCCGGTGCGGTTGGCCCCGTGTGCGCCCGGGGCGAGGCCCAGCACCCACAGTCGTGCCCGTGGGTCGCCGAAGCCGGGAACCCCGCGACCCCAGTAGTCGTCGTGGCGGTAAGCCGCACGCTTCTCACGCGCCACGTCTTCGCACCACTCGACGAGTCGAGGACACGCCCGACAGGACGAGATGTCGTCGGCGAGCACCGTGAGAGAGTCCACGACCATCAACAGTAGGTTGGAAAGGTGACACCACGCACAAAATCGACTGGGCCGAAGAGAGCGGCAAAGAAGTCGGCGCCGCCGTCTGCGACGTTGATTCTCATGGTGCGCCACGGCCAGACCCCGACGACCGGACGCATTCTGCCGGGCAGAGCACCGGGTCTCAGTCTCTCGGACACCGGTCGCAGTCAAGCCGATGCGGTGGCAGAACGCATCACGTCCCTCCCCCGCATCGATGCCGTGTATGCCTCCCCTCTCGAACGCGCACGTGAGACTGCCGCGCCCATCGCGCGTGCCGTCGGTCAGCGCACGAAGATTCATCGCGGTCTGCTCGAGTGCGACTTCGGAGACTGGACGGGAGCGGAACTCGCATCGCTCATGAAGAAGCCCGAATGGGCGACCGTGCAGAAGGCTCCGAGCATGTTCCGGTTTCCGAACGGCGAGTCGTTCACCGAAATGCAGGTGCGCATGGTGGGTGCACTGGAGGACATTCGTTCCCGACACCCGGGGGGAACAGTCGTGTGCGTGTCGCATGCCGACCCGATCAAGGCCGCCGTGGCCCACGCCATGGGCACGCACCTCGACTTGTTCCAGAGAATCGTGGTGGGGACCTGCTCGGTGAGTGCCGTGGCCTGGTCTCCGCACGGCCCGATCGTTCTCGCAGTGAATTCGACCGGATCACTCACCGATCTTCGCCCGTCCTGAGACTCCTGCCACGGCCCGCCGGGGCGTTGGTCGGTCGGGGTCACCCTCTGGCACACTGGGAATCGAGATGGCTGAGTACTGGGACTTCGAGAGCGCCGAGGCCTTCGCCACCGGTGCCATCGGCCAACCGGGCGAGCGGACTTTTTATTTGCAGATTCGTGCCGACGGCCGCACCCTGAGCGTCAAGTGCGAAAAGACGCAAGTGGCCGAACTCTCCCGCCACATGCGCGGAATGCTCTCCGACTTGCCCGACGTCGGCAGCGCCGACTCGGCGAGCGCGTGGTTGACTTCGCCCGTCGAACAAGACTTCGTGCTCGGGTCGATCGGGCTCGGCATTGACCGTGCATCGAGCCGCATGGTGATCCAACTCGAAGAGATGCAGGTTTTCGACGAAGACGATCTCGATCTCGACGACGAGACCGACGACGCCGACATCGCCGCCGCGCTCGAGTCGCTCCTCGAGGATGACGAGAACGAACTGTCGTCGACGGTGGTCAGGGTGCTTCTGACCGCGGCCCAGGCGAAGGCCTTCTGCGACGTCGCCGACTCGGTGGTGATGGCCGGTCGCGAGCCGTGCCGCTGGTGCGGTGCCCCGAAAGAGACGTCGGGGCACGCCTGTCCGCGCATGAATTGAGCGACCATGGCGGCCGACCCTGACCTCCTCGCGACGCTCTCCGGGGCGCAACTGGAAGTGATCGGGCGTCTTCCGAACTCGTCGAATGCCACGCTCCTGGTGCGCCTGTGCGGCACCGATCTGCGCGGCGTCTACAAACCCCTCCAGGGCGAGAGACCATTGTGGGACTTCGAGCCAGGTCTCTATCTGCACGAGGTCGCCGCGTTCCGTGTGAGCGAGGAGCTGGGGTGGGATCTCGTTCCGCCGACCGTGGTCTGCGACGGTCCACACGGGGAGGGGTCGCTGCAGTTGTTCGTCGACTTCGACCCGCGCGAGCACTACTTCACGCTTCTCGAGTCGCGAACCGACGTGCATGACACCTTGCGAAAGATGGCCGTGTTCGACATTGTCGCCAACAACACCGACCGAAAGGGCGGCCATGTGCTGCTCGGCCTCGACGGCAACGTGTGGGGCATCGACCACGGCGTCTGCTTCTCCCCCGACTTCAAGTTGCGCACGGTCATCTGGGATTTCGCCGGCGACGAGATTGACGACCAGGTGCTCGCACCGTTGGAACGCTGGCTCGAGGCCGTGCCCGCGTCCGTGCGCGAAGTGCTCACCGACGACGAGACCGACGCAATGTGCGAGCGCATCGGCTGGCTCGTCGAGAACAGGGTGCTTCCCGCTCCGTCGTCGAGGTACGAGTACCCGTGGCCGATTCTCTAGACGACCTGATTCACCGCGCCGATCTCGATGCGCTCGTGCGTCATGTCGACGACACCTGTTACTCCCGCGATTGGCACCACCTCCTGCGTGTGCGCGACGCGGCCCGTGCCGCCGTCGACACGGGTCGCCAACTGTGGCCGATTGCCACGCTCGCCAACTACCGATTGGCGCTGTGGGCTCCGGCCGACGTGGCCGTGCGGGCCCTCGACGATTCGGCGCGCACGTTCATGCCGGGTCCTGTCAGCGAGATTCTCGCCCAACACCACACGTGGGCAGAACTGTCCCCGTTGCTTCACCCGGGGCACGACCGCGCTCTCGTCGCATACGAACGAGCACTGCGCGGCGACGCAGTCGATCCGCACGAACCGGCGCTCCTCGACATTCCTGTCGCACCGCTGCCGTGGGAGCCAACGTATGCCCTCGCCACCTACGGCGACGACGGTGTGCACGCTCCTCCGCCAGATGTCGTTGCCGCGCCGTGGCGCACCGTCCGCGGCGTCTCCGGCCGGTCGCTCACAGATCCCACCGTCGATGCATTCCGCCAGATGATGACTCCGTGGACGGCACAGTCGAACGGAAGGGCATCAGCCGCAGTAACAGAAGGGGGCGTCGAAGAGGCGCTCGGCGCGATTGGCGTCGAGGCAGCACGACTCACCGACGTCACCCCGGCTGACGCGCTGGCACATCTCGCATGGGCCGCCACTGACGGCGGCGCCAGAGGGCGTCGACGGGGTGCGGCGAGCGGACGAGGCGAAGCATGGTGGCTGCTTGCGACGTTTCTCGGGGTCGAGGATCCTTGGCCAGTCGACCCGGTCGAGATGGGCGACCTCGTCTCCAACCTGGAGTGTTGTCTGTTTGAGAACGACGAAACCCCCACCGCAGGGTGGGGGCTCGGTCTGGTCCTCGTCGATCGCGACGAAGGACTGTCGTGTGCGCTCGCGGCGCGCGACGGTCTTTAACGGCCCTTCAGCGCCTCGATGATCTGTGGGAGCACCTTGTGCACGTCACCGACGATGCCGAGGTCGGCAACACCGAAGATCGGCGCTTCCTTGTCCTTGTTGATCGCAATGATGTTCTTCGAGCCCTTCATGCCCACCATGTGCTGGGTGGCACCCGAGATGC
>JBMTOT010000091.1:0-6242 GCA_049442935.1 Ilumatobacteraceae bacterium
GATTGAACCCACGACCTACCGCTTACAAGGCGGTTGCTCTACCACTGAGCTAACTCGGCGAGAGTGTGAAGCCTACGAGCGGCCGGCAAGGCGCGCACGGGCCACTTCGTATGTCGCGAGCGCAGCAGCGGCCGACACATTCAGCGACGACACCTGCCCACGCATCGGTATGGAGACCACCTCGTCGCAGCGCTCGCGCACCAGTCGCGAGAGCCCCGCGCCCTCTGCCCCAAGCACCACGCAGATGCCCTCGCGGGCGAGGTCGCCGATCTCCCACAGGTTCCGTGCGCTCTTGTCGTCGAGGCCAACCACCCAGATGCCCTTCTCGCGCATCTGACTGATCGCGGTCGGCAGGCCCGACACGAGCGCCATCGGCACGTGCTCGACCGCCCCGGCCGACGCTTTCGCCACCGTTGGCGTCACGTGCACGGCTCGGTGGCGCGGCAACACCACCCCGGTCACCCCGGCCCCGTCGCAACAACGCAGCAGAGCACCGAGGTTGCCCGGGTCGGTGACACCGTCCACGGCCACCAAGAACGGCGGCGTGTTCGCGGTACCGCGCAACATGTCGGCAAACGACGCCTCGGGCACCGGGGCCGCGAACGCGATCACACCCTGGGGTGCCTCGCTACGGGCCCGCTCGTCGAGTCGCTTGCGCGCCACTTCTTGAATGGTGATGCGCGAGGCATGAGCCAATTGTTCGATGTCTTCGATGATCGGGGCTGAGTCAATGTCGTTTGCGAACCAGATCTCGCGCACCTTGCGGCGCTGTGCGATCAGCAATTCGCGCACCGCCTGACGACCTTCCACCTGTTCGCCGCCGAGACCCTTCTCCGCGGGCTTTCGCGGCCCACGAGCGTCACCTGCACCGCTGCGCACACCACGTGCCGGTGCACGCCCCGTGCGTGCGGCAGGGCGAGCAGCAGAACGTGATGCTTTCGCTGTCGACGGTCGACCCTTCTTCGCCGCCGGTGCACGGCCACTCTTCGCCGCCGGTGCGCGACCGCCGGCCGACTTCTTGCCGGCCGTGCCCTTGCCCGTGTTTCGACCCCGTGGCGCCATCGTCATCTCCCTCTCACTGTGCTCAACGTCGCATCAGCAGCGCAGAAGCAAAACACATGATGCCTTCATTGCGCCCAATTGCACCGAGACCCTCTGCGCGGCGACCCTTCACCGACACCGGCCCACCGGCGGCAGCGGTGAGCAACTCCATCATTTGTTCGCGCGCGGGTGCGATCTTTGGTGACTCACACACCACGCTGCAGTCGGCGTTTGCGAGCCCCCAGCCCTCGGCGTGCACCATGCGCGCCACGTCGGCGAGAATTTTCAACGAGTCGGCACCTTTCCACTGCGGGTCGGTGTCGCGGTAGTGCATGCCAATGTCGCCGAGCCCGGCCGCGCCGAGCATTGCATCGGCGACTGCGTGGGCGACGACGTCAGCATCGCTGTGACCGACAAGCGTGCGCTCACCCGGGAAGGTCACCCCACCCAAGACGAGAACTCGACCGGGCTCTGTCACATCGGCGAAGCGATGCACGTCGAACCCTTGGCCGATGCGAATGTCAGTCGTCATACTTCGCCCCGCACCATGCGCTCGGCGTGCACAGCGGCCCACTCCAAGTCGTCAGGGGTGGTGATCTTTCGGTTCACTGCGTCTCCCTCGACAACAACCACTTCACCGCCAATTTTCTCGACCAGTGCCGCGTCGTCAGTTCCCTCGCCGTCACTCGCGTGCGCACGCCGCAGCGACTCGGCACGAAATGCCTGCGGGGTCTGCACCGCGCGCAGCGTCTCGCGCCGCGGGGTTGAGACAACCACGTTCGATTCGTTCACCTCTTTGATGGTGTCGGTCACCGGCACACCCGGCACTGCACCATCTGCTCCGTCGACGACAGCTCCCACCACTCGATGCCAGACGGTCTCGGGGGCGAACGGCCGGGCTGCGTCATGCACGCAGATGATCGTCGCATCGGCCGGAACAGCAGCGAGTCCGCGCCGCACCGATTCGCTGCGGGTGGTACCACCTTCCACGAATACCGTCCGCGCGGTGTTCACTTCGCCGGCGTGTCCGGGGGGAACCACCACCACCACGCCGAGTGAATGTCTTTCAGCCTCTTCCACAGCCCAGTCGACCACTCGTCTGGCGCCGATGCGGGTGAATTGTTTTGCTCCGCCGAACCGAAGGCCCGAGCCAGCGGCGACCACGATCGACCACACCGTCTCGCTTTGGGGCATGAACGAAGGGTAGTACCGTCAGAGTTGATGGCACACGAGCAGATCCTGTCCGAGACGGAAATCTTCGCGGCGGCACCAGAAGCGGTGCTCAGCGCCGTAGCCGCCGGCGGAAAGGTGCGCGACCTAGTGCGCGGTGATGTGCTCTTCGAAACCGGCGACGATCCGTCGTCGCTGTTCGTCGTTCTGTCGGGTCGCATCGCGATCGCGATCGGCAACCGTCCGTTCGATCATCGCGAGAGCGTGATCGCCCTCATGGACGAAGGCGACCTGTTCGGCGAGATGGGCATGCTCGACTCGCGTCCCCGTTCGGCAGGTGCGCGCGCACTCGAAGCCTCGTCGGTGCTCGAGATTCCCTATGCCGCGGTGCTCGACCAGTTGAACTCGTCGAACCACCTCATGTGGAACGTGATTCGCATGCTGTCGAACCGCCTACGCAACATGGACCAGGCTCTTGCCGACAGCGTCTTCTTGGACGTCACGGGCCGTACCGCCAAGCGCCTGCTCGAGATCTCGGGCGGGAACGACTCGTTCACTCTCCCCATCACGCAGGAAGAGCTGGCGGGCATGGTCGGTGCCTCACGCGAGCGCGTGAACAAAGCCATCGCCTCGTTCATCAAGTTGAAGTGGATCGAGCAGCAGGACCGCAGCTACACGATCCTCAATCGAGAGAGCCTCCAGCAACGCGCAATGTGACCGTGCGGCCATTCATGTGCGGCCACGAACACACCAACCGCGTCAGCGCATCGCGCTGAGCAGCCACTCCTTCGTGCGTGCGAACGCATCGGACGCGTCATCGGGCCTGTGTGCGGGGCGCGATGCATCGTGGCAGAAGCCGTGCTCGGCGTCTGGGTACACCACCACCTGTGCACCGGTCGAACGCAATTGGTCAATGTCGGCTTCAGGTGTGTAGTGGTCTTTGCCGCCGATGATCGCAAGCACCTGTTCGGGGTAGCCGGCCATCATGATGCCGAGTGGCTCACTCTGCCCCGGCCCGTGCCAGGCGTCGGGCAACGTGATCATTCCGTAGAACGAAGCGATGCGCGCGAAGCGCTCCACCTTGGCGGCCTTGAAGCAGTACATGCCGCCCATGCAGAAACCGATCAGCCCGACCGTCGGCGTACCGAGCGCGTCGGCGGCTTCCAACAGGTCGCGCAGGTTGTCGTCGTCAGAGAGTTCCGGCACGGCGGCGAACCGCGGCTCCACCTCCGCACCGAGGTTCCTCCCCGGGAACGGCTCGACCGCGCACACCGACATCTGCCACTCGTCGGAGAACCGCTGCACGAGCCCGTCGAAGAGCGGCCGTAACCCGAAAATGTCAGGGGCGACCACCAACCCCATAACGGGGTTCGGGTGACGGACAATCTCTGCTTCGGTGCCGCTCGGCAGCGTGATGCGCATGGGCCCAAGTATTGCCGACCACAAAACACGCCCCATGAGTCTCTGGGTGAGACCTCGGGTGAAGGCTCGGGCATGGGTTCTGGTGAGCGTGGCTCGTCACGGTGCGTGCCATGCACGCGTACCTGCCTTCACCCACACACACCGACCCGTCGCCTCACAACGCTCCCGACCCCGACTCCCCCGCACCCCGTCACCGCGATCCGCTCGTACGTTCGGTGGTGCGCGGTCGTGGCCCCGCCAGCCACATGGTCGCCGAATGGGAGCGCCTCTCGCGCAGCCGATCGGTGCTGCGCCACGTCAACTCGTGGGGCTTCCTCGGTGGCCCGGTCGCCCACCTCGACGAGGCACTCGAGCGCTGCGGGTTCGGCCGGCCGGTGGACGACTCCGAGGCTGATCATGTTTTTTGGCTCTTGGTGCGTGAAGCCGCACACGACGAGTTGGCCGCACGTGTCGCCCTGCACCGGGTTCTGCCGGCAGTGATGGCAATCGCCAAACGGCGCGGTCGTATTCACCCACAGGGCCCATATGCGGCGATGGGCGAACTTCTCACCACCGCCTGGGAAGTGATCCGCACCTATCCGTGCGAGAGACGACCCCGCAAAGTTGCCGCGAACATCGTGCGCGACATCGAGTACTTCACCTATGTGCGTTCGGCACGCCTGAAGCGCGTGACCGAAGTCTGCGTCGAGAGTGACCACGGGTTCGGAGCGGCTCCCGAGCAGCAGCCAACCTCTGCCGAGGAACTTGACGACGTGTTGCGCGACGCCGCACTCGCCGGGCTCGAGCCCGAATATCTGTCGCTTCTGCGGCGCTATGCGGCGGGCGAGTCGACCCAGACGATTGCCGCGTCTCTTGGCATGTCGCCACGCACGTTGCGTAATCGCCGCCGCGCAGCACTCGATGCCGTGCGACGGCTCGTGGTCGACAGCGGCATGTGACTAGCGCGCGAGTCGCACGCGCTTCAGGCGCAGGCTGTTCATCACCACGAACACCGACGACGACGCCATCGCAAGCCCCGCCCACATCGGGTTCAGTCGTCCGCTCGCCGCGAGCGGAATTGCCGCCACGTTGTAGGCGAACGCCCAGAAGACGTTCGCCTTGATGGTGCGCAACGTCGCACGCGAGAGCCGAATGGCGTCCGGCACCGAACGCAGGTCACCGTTCACAATCGTCAGGTCACTTGCCTGCATCGCGACATCGGTGCCGCCACCCATCGCGATGCCAACGTCTGCCTGAGCGAGAGCGGCGGCGTCGTTCACGCCGTCACCCACCATGGCGACCGCATAGCCGCGCTCTTGCAGGTCGCGCACTACCGCCACCTTGTCTTCTGGCATCACGCCGGCATACAAGTGATGCTCGTCGGTGTCGATGCCGACCGTCTCTGCAATCGCGCGTGCCGTCACGTGGTTGTCGCCGGTCACGAGAACCGGTGCGAGGCCCATGACTTTGAGCGATGCGATCGCCTCGGCACTGGTGGGCTTTGGTTGGTCGGCAACGGCGAGCACCGCCCGTGCCTCACCACCCCACGTCACGAGCACTGCGGTTCGTCCTGCCGCACGAGCCTCTGCGAGCGCGGTGCGCAGAACTCCTGGCACGATCGCAAGCGACCCGGTCATCATCTCTTCGCGCCCCACCTGCACGACCAGCCCGTCGACTCGCCCGGCAGCCCCGACGCCTGGCATCGAGGCAAACTCGTCCAGCTGCGGCAGCGGACCGGTTTCCTCTTCGGCGGCTGCGGCAATGGCGCGTGCAATCGGGTGCTCACTGGCCTTTTCCACCGCGCCCGCACGGCGCAACACCTCGGCGCGCGTCACCGACCCGGCCGTCACCACGTCGACCAACGACATCTTGCCGGTCGTGACTGTGCCGGTCTTGTCCAAGATCACAGTGTCGATTCGCCTCGTCGACTGCAGCACATCAATGCCCTTGATGACGATGCCCATCTGAGCGGCACGGCCGCTGCCGACCATGAGAGCCGTCGGGGTCGCGAGCCCGAGCGCACATGGGCACGCAATGATCAACACCGCAACAGCTGCCGTGAAGGCGTCGTCGACCGAGTCGCCGAACACCCACCAGCCAGCAAGAGTGGCGGCTGAGATCACGAACACGGTCGGCACGAAGATCGCACTCACCTTGTCGGCGATGCGCTGCACCGGGGCCCGCGTGGCCTGGGCGTCGCGCACGAGTTTCGCCATGCGGGCAAAGGTCGTCTCAGTGCCGACACGGGTCGCACGCACCAACAACCTGCCGGTGGTGTTGACAGTCGCACTCGTGACCGGGTCGCCCGGGCCGACATCGACTGGCACGCTCTCGCCGGTGATCATGCTGGTATCGAGGCTCGAGGAGCCGTCTTCCACCACGCCGTCAACAGCGACCTTCTCCCCCGGGCGCACCACCACAATGTCGCCCTCGCGCACCACCGACGCCGGTATCGAGACCTCTTCGCCGTCGCGCAGCACCGTCGCCCAGCGCGCACCGAGTGCCATCAGTGCGCGCAGTGCGTCACCTGCCGAGGCCTTGGCACGCATCTCCAGGTATCGCCCGAGAAGTATGAACGCGGTCACTGTGGCGGCCACTTCGAAATAGACGTGCGTCGAATCGCTCGTCAT
>JBMTOT010000092.1:0-6131 GCA_049442935.1 Ilumatobacteraceae bacterium
GTACCGAGGCGTATTCGGGCTTCTATGGCGGGGCCGACCAGCCCGCGCGCGGTGACACCTGGAATTTGGTGGCAGAGGAGCCGGTGCACGGGCGGGTACTGTTCAGAAGGGCCGGAGCGGCCGGTTGTTAACCGTCTGGACGGCGTCGGAGATGACATGAGAACCTACGAACCAGACACGTGCGACGTGAGCGTCGTGCTCCCCATTTACAACGAGAAGGGGCACCTCCGCGCCGAGATCGACCGCATCAGGGCGTCGCTCGAGGCGTCGAAGTACTCCTTCGAGATCATCGTCGTCGACGACGGCTCGAACGACGGATCAGAGGCCGAACTGCAGAACATCCCCGGCATCTCCCTGCTGACTCATCGACAGAATCAGGGAAGCGGTGCGGCGCGGCGCACCGGCACCACCGCCGCGCGCGGCCGCGTGGTGGTGTGGACCGACGTCGACATGACCTACCCGAACGACCGAATTCCCGAACTTGTCGACGAGATGGACGGCTGGGACCACATCGTCGGATGGCGCCAGACCGAGGAGGGGACCCACAAATTGCTGCGCACGCCAGCAAAGTGGCTGATCCGCAAGCTCGCGTCGTACCTCTCCGAGACCGACATCAAGGACCTGAACTCGGGCTTGCGCGCGTTCCGCCGCGATGTCGCCATGCAGTACGTGCACGAACTTCCGAAGGGCTTCTCGTGTGTCACGACGCTCACCATGTCGTTCCTCGGCGGGGGATACTCGCTCGGGTTCATGCCGATCGACTACTTCCCGCGAGCCGGACGATCGAAATTCCACTGGTTGCGAGACACCCGCCGCTACATCCTGCAGGTGATTCGCATGACCCTTTCGTACAACCCGCTGAAGGTGTTCCTGCCGATCGGGCTCGGACTTCTCGTGCTTGGGCTCGTCAAACTCGGGTTCGACTGGGCCGAGCGCGACTTCCGTCTGGCGGCGAACACGCTGTTGATCTTCTTTGCGTCGTTGCAGGTGATCACGGTGGGGCTGCTCGCAGATCTCGTGGTGCGGGCAACCAAGCCGTCGTCGACGGTGCCTCCCACCTGAGGTCGAACCCGTGACCGCAGCTTCATCGGCGCCCGCACGGTTCGCAATCCTGGGCGCCGCTCTGTCGGCGAACAAGGGAGCGGCCGCGATGGTCGAAAGTGTCGTGGCGCGCACGCCCGACGCGGTCGGTGCGTGCGAGTTCTCACTCCTCACCACCTATCCCGCCGCAGACCGCCCGAGAGTGCCCCATGGCGGAGCGCCGGTGCGTGTCGTCGGGCTCGAGCCGTGGCGTCTCGCACTCGTCGAGTTCCCGGTCGCACTCTTGTCAGCGCTGCTGCGAGTGCTGCGCATTCCGCGGGTGTGGGTGCGCACACGCGCGAACCGGGCGATTCTCGACTCTGACGCCGCACTCGACGTTGCAGGCATCAGTTTCGCCGACGGCCGCGGGCTTCCGATCACCGTCTACAACGCGCTCATGACCGGTCTGCCGCTTCTGCTGGGCGTGCCGACCGTGAAACTCGCCCAGGCGCTCGGTCCGTTCTCCTCGCAGCCCAACAAGACCCTCGCGCGCATGGTGCTTCCTCGGCTTGCCGTGGTGTGCGCCCGTGGTGCGCGCACACGGGAACACCTCGACACGCTCGGGCTCTCGAACGTCGTCGACGTCGCCGATCTCGCGTTCTCACTCGACGAGGCCGGCTCGTTGCCGCCAGAGATCGAGGCCCGTGTCGCCGTCGCGGGCGATCACATCGTGGTGATGCCGAGTGCGGTCGTGAAGAAACTGTTCGAACGCGACGGGAACGGCCGCCAGACCGCCTACGTGGCCGCCATGGTCGAGCTCGTTCGCAAACTACGCGCCCAAACCGGTCTGTCGGTCGTCATCGCCCCGCATTCGTATCGTGCGGGGGCGGCCGAGGGGCGTATGAACGACGGACCCGTGTGCCGAGAGATCGCAGGTCGTCTCGCCGACGACTCCGGCACGGTGCTCGTCGATGGCGACCTCACCGCCGGCGAGCTGCGGCATCTGGTGGCAGGCTCGCAGGTGCTCGTCACCAGCCGCTTTCACGCCATGATCTCCGGACTTGCCACGTGCACGCCGACCGTGGTGGTGGGGTGGAGCCACAAATATCGCGAGGTTCTCGGCGACTTCGGCCTCGCCGATTTCGGTTGCGACTCCGCCCAGTTGGCAACACCCGGTGCTATCTGTGCGCTCGTTCAGGATTGTCTGACCCGGCACGATGAGATCTCGAAACAGATCGCCGGCGCGTTGCCGTCTGTGCGCGACCGATCGCTCGCGAACTTCGCTCAGGTGGCCGCGGTGGTGGACGCAACGGGGGTCGCCACGTGAACGTTGCGAACGACCTCTCAGGTGTCATCTCGTCGGGCATGTGCATCGGGTGCGGAGCATGCGAGATGGCCGACGGTGCGGTCAAGGTCTCTCTGAACCCGAAGAGTCTCATCTACGAGCCCGAGTCGGCCGGTGGCGCAGATGCCGCCTCGGTGTGTCCGGCAGTGCATGTCGATTACGCCGGGCTTCAGTCGTGGTTGTTCCCCGGCGAAGACATCGGCCCCTACGGTGCGGTCAGATCGGTGCACCTCGCCCAGAGCACCGACAACGACCGAAATGTGAAGGCCTCCTCAGGCGGCCTCATCAAAGAGGTGCTGCGAAATCTTCTTGCGACGAATCAGATTGATGGTGTCATCGCGCTCGACCACGTCGCAGGTGTCGACTTCGCCGCGCGTCTCGTCACCGACCCCGACGACGTCGATTCTCTCCCAGGTTCGATTTACCACAACCTG
The DNA here is from genome assembly GCA_049442935.1 of Ilumatobacteraceae bacterium. GTDB lineage: Bacteria > Actinomycetota > Acidimicrobiia > Acidimicrobiales > Ilumatobacteraceae > UBA2093. Next base: position 2,800 of record JBMTOT010000092.1, read on the forward strand.
AAACAGACCCGCGCTCTCGAGTTGTTGCGTGACACGCCCGGGCGCCTCGCGCTGGTGGGTATTCCGTGCCAGCTGGAGGGTATGTGGCAGTGGGTGCGCTCGTTCGAGCCTGCACTGCGCGAGAAGGTCGCACTCACCGTCGGCTTGTTGTGCGGGTGGCAGTACTCCCACCACAGCATCGCGGCGATGGGTGAGTACCTCGGGTACGACCCGGCTGAGATCGCCGACATCTCGTACCGCGGGGGTGGTCCGGTGGGCAAGCTGACGGTGACGACGCAGTCGGGTGCCGTGCACACCGCGAGTCGTCGCGTCGACTTCGGGTACCAGGTCGCGTTCGACCGTCATTTCAATACCAGCCGTTGCCATGTCTGTGTGAACCACTCGAATTTCCTCGCCGACGTCGTGGTGGGCGACGCGTGGCTGCCGTCGACGGTCTTCACCAAGACCGGAGTGAGCCTTGTCATCTGCCGCACTTCGTTCGCCGAGAAGGTGCTCACCGATCTGGTGCAGGGCGGCTCATGCGTCTCGATCGAGGTTGGTGCCGAGGAGATCCGCGAGTCACAGACCGATCGCGTGGTGTTCGGCGAATTCGCCTACGCCTATGCCGATCACCTGCGCGAACTAGGCGGACATGTTCCCGAGTTGCGCGGCCCGAACGCGGGACACGGCACCCTCAAGCCTCGGCGTCAAGTCGCAAAGTTCCACCGGGAACTGGTGCGCAAACAGTCGCTGATGGCACAGCGCAGGTATCGCTACATGAAATGGCGCAAGGCCACTCTCGAGCTGCGCTCCTACGTGATGCGCTATGTGCGGTGGTTCGCGGTGCGCATCTTGCGTGTCAAGAGCATCTCCGGCCAGCGCAAGGAAATCCCGAGGGAGCGCTTCGACGGATTCCGCTGATCACGGCTGAGCCGGTGCGCGCCCGCTGATCGCGGTCGCGAGAGCGGTTCCCACGAGGTCGACGGCGATGAAGCCGACACGGCTCGCCACCGCGACCGACACTGCAACCGACGAGCCCACCGCAGGGGTCGCGATCGCGGTGAAGACCGCCTCGCGCACGCCGATGCCGCCCGGAACGCCGACGACCACGAACCCCGCCAGCCACGACGCAGTCGAGGCAAAGACGATGTCGGCGGCGGTGAAATCTGCGCCGAAGGCGCGGCCGGTGACCCATGTCGACGCGGCGATGAGGAGCCACGCCGGTACATGCCACGCCACTGAGAGTGCCATCGTTCGCACCGACGGCAATGCGGCAAGGGTGACCCCGGCTCGGGAGGTGAGACGGGTGGTGACCGCGCGCACCTGCGGCGACCACGCGGCGCCGGCGGCGAGCGCGACGGCGGCGATCAATGCGCCGCCGACGACCGGGTATGACCAGGCAATCAGTGACGACGCACCGGTCACCACCGTGGCGGCCACGTAGGTCGCCGCCATGGACGACGTCGTTGATCCGTAGGCCACGGGTCGCGAGACACCGCCGCGCACGGCCAATTCTGCTCGTCCGACGATCGGCCAAATGCCGCCGGGCACGTACTTGCCGAGTTGGCCGGCGAAATACCAGCGCATCGCCCGGCGCGGGGGTGCGGCGTGCCCGCGTGTCGCCAGCATTGACAGCCAGTTGTGCCCGATCGACCACATGGCGGCTGTTCCGAGCGCGACGCTTCCGGCCAGTGATACCGGGTTCATCTCGCCGAACGCGTCTGCGACCTCGTCGGATCGGACCACCAGCGTGCGCACCACGAATGCGAGGCCGGCGGCACCAATCATGAGCCCGACCAGGGGTGCGAGACGTCGCGCCAGGGCGAGAGGAGACTGCGTGGGCACGTCGCGAGCCTAGGGTTCGCCTGTGGGCAACAATGGGGACGGTCGCTGCCGTGCACATGGAGTCACGTCGAGACCGCGATCTGGAGGAACACGATGACGGAGATCTGGCACAAGAGCGCTCTCGAGATTGCCGCCGACATCGCCGACCGCGCCGTGTCCAGCCGTGAGGTGGTGGAGGCGCACCTTGCCCGCATCGAGCAGGTGAACCCGCGGGTGAATGCGATCGTGCGGGTTCTCGCCGACGATGCGCGCCGCATGGCCGACGAGGCCGATCGTGCGTTGGCACGTGGGGGAGAGCTGGGTGCTCTTCACGGCGTGCCGTTCACCGTCAAGGACAACATCGACGTCTCGGGTCAGCCGACGACCAATGGTCTTCCGATCTTCGCCGAAGCAGTCGCACCCGGCCATGCCCCTGTGGTCGAGCGCATGCTGGCGGCCGGTGCGATTCCGATCGGGCGAACCAACCTGCCCGACATGGGGCTTCGCATCGACACCGATTCGTCTCTGTACGGGCGCACGCAGAACCCGTGGATGCACGGTCGCACGGCAGGTGGGTCGTCCGGTGGAGAGGCCGCTGCGCTCGCCACCGGAATGAGCCCAATCGGACTCGGGAACGACATCGGCGGCTCGCTGCGAAACCCCGCCCATGCGTGCGGCGTGGCATCGATCAAGCCGTCCCGCGGTGTCGTGCCCGACACGCAGACGTATCCGACGCCCGATCGTTCGTTGTCATCACAGGTGATGTTGAACCAAGGCGTGATGGCGCGCCGCGTGGCCGACGTGCGCGCCGGCTTCGACATCGTCGCCGGGCCGGATCCCCGCGACCCGATCAGCCGCCGGTGCGTTTGACCGGTCTTGCCGCCGGTGAGCGTCTCACGATCGCAATGATGCCGAACCCGCCGGGCGGCGCCACCCATCCCGAGATTCAGGCGGCAGTGCGCGCGGCGGCGGACGTTCTCGCAGACGAAGGGCATAACGTCGTCGAGGCGACGCCTCCCGACATGGAAGCGTCGTACCTGTTGTGGGCGGCGATGCTGTTCACCGAACTGCACGACATCCGCGACCAGCTCGACATGGTGATGGGCGAGGGGGCGAAGAAGATCATTGCCTCGGCGCTCGAGCAGTTCCCGAAGATCTCGTCACTCGAGTGGTACCTCGTGCAGACCCAACGAGACCAGCTCGCCCGCAAGTGGTCGATGTGGTTCGCGGATCACCATGCGGTGCTCCTGCCGACATGGACGCAGCCGGCATTCGCGGCCGACTGGGACATCAGCGGCGACGAAGGATCGACCGGCACGCTCGAGTTGATGAGACCGGTTCTGCCGGGGAACCTTCTCGGCTTGCCGTGCGCGGTCGTGCCGGCCGGCATGGCAGAAGGGCTCCCTGTCGGGGTTCAGGTGATGGGTGGCGCGTACACCGACCTCAGGTGCCTTGCAGTAGCCGAGCAGATCGAGGCCGCACTCGGACTCGAGACGCCGATCGATCCGCGCTTCTGAGTCGTCTCAATT
>JBMTOT010000093.1:0-5775 GCA_049442935.1 Ilumatobacteraceae bacterium
CGCACGCGGACGAGGCGGACGGCGTGGCGGGCAGGCGGATGGTGGAGGTCGGCCGCCGCGACCGCGTGAGGGCGGCGCGCCCACGCCTCCGACGAAGAGCGTGAATTCCGTGGGCTTGAGCCTCGCGTGCTCGTCGCTCGACGCGGCGGGTCTCCTCGAAACCCGTTGCACATGCGACGGCGAAGGCATCGCGCCTGGTTTCGAGTGGTCGGGGCTTCCCAACGGCACGAAGAGCATCGCCATCGTGATGCACCACATTCCGCCCGGCGACGAGGACACGCATGTGTACATGGTCGTCTACGGCCTGCCCGCGACCGCGACGGGCCTGCGGGAAGGTGCGCGCGACATCGGGAAGTGGGGGGTGAACTCGGTCGACCGGCGCGCGTCGTACGCACCGCCGTGCTCACAGGGGCGCGGCGAGAAGGTGTACACCGCGACCGTGTACGCGCTGGCGGCCGAGCCGAAGCCGGAGCGCACGCGCGAAGGCGTGACGCGCGCGGAACTCCTGAAGGCGATCGAGCGCACGACGCTCGGCACGGCGAGCGTGGATCTCCGCTACGCGCGCGCGACTGATGGCGATGACGCCAGGCCGCAGCGAGGCCGCGGTGACCGGCAGGGTGAACAGGACGGTCGTCGTGGAGGCCTGGGGGGGCGGCGTGGGGGGGGACCGGGCGGCGGGGGGCAGGCCGCTGGCGAGGCGGGCGGTGGTCGGGGTGGGCTCCTCGCCCAGATGACCGCGTTCCAGACCGAAGTTCCTGCGACCGATCACGAGGTCATCCTCGTCCAGCCTACTGCGGGCAGCGTGACGGCGAGCGTGCGCGCGTCGACCGATCGTCTCGGTGCGATCGAGTTCGCGCGCACGGGCGCCGAGAAGGGGGACACGACCGAGAGAATCGCGATGAAGGCGGGAATCCCCACGAGTTTCAAGCTCACGGGGCTGTCGCCGGACGCGGCGTATACCTATCGCTTCGTCTGGTGGCCGCGCGAAGGAGCGCCGCCGGTGCGCGGCGACGAACGCGAGTTCCACACGCCGCGCGCCGCAGGCGCGCCGTTTCGCTTCGTGATCCAGGCCGACTCGCATCTCGATCAGGGCGTCACGCCGCAGGCCTACGAGCGGACACTCGCGAACATGGTCGCGTCGAAGCCCGACTTCCTGGTCGATCTCGGCGATACCTTCATGACCGACAAGCGCGGGCAGGACTACGAGCGTGCGCTCGCGCAGTACGACGCGCAGCGCTACTACTTCGGCCTCGCGTGCCATGCGATGCCGCTCTTCATGGTGCTCGGAAACCACGATGGCGAGAAGGGCGACGCGGCGCGCGGCATGGGAGCGTGGTCGTACAACCAGCGCGTCGCGCGCTTCCCCGCACCCGTGATCGATGGCACGACCTACACGGGCGCGACCGCGATGGAGAACGGCCGTGGCGCGAACTACTACGCCTTCGAGTGGGGCGACGCGCTGATCGTCGTGCTCGATCCATTCTGGTCGACGACCGAACGGATGCGCGGCGGCGGAGGGCGTGGACAGGGCGGTGGAGGCCAGGGTGGAGGCCAAGGCGGCAGGGGTGAGGGTGGCGGCGGTCCGGAAGGCGCCAGGCTCTCGCCTGTCGACACGAGCTGGTCGAGCACGCTCGGACGCGCGCAGTACGACTGGCTCGCCGAGACCCTCGCGAAGTCGAAGGCGAAGCAGAAGTTCGTCTTCATCCATCATCTCGTCGGCGGCATCGGAGGTTCCGCATCGCGCGGCGGAGTCGAGAGTGCGCCCTACTTCGAATGGGGCGGTCGGAACGCCGACGGAAGCGATGGTTTCGCCGCGCGCCGCCCGGGCTGGCCGATGCCCATCCACCAACTGCTCGTGAAGCACGGCGTTTCCGCCGTGTTCCATGGGCACGACCATCTCTATGTCCATAGCCAGCTCGACGGCGTGCACTACCAGTGCGTGCCCCAGCCCGGAAACCTCGCGGGAAACACGCGCAGCGCGGAGGAGTACGGCTACACCTCGGGCACGCTTCTTGGAAGCCCCGGCCACCTGCGCGTGAGTCTCGCCGCCGACGGCACCGCGACGGTGGAGTTCGTCCGCACGGCACTCGAGGGCTCGTCGCCCGCCGATGGCCGCGGTCGACGCGGTGGTCAGGCGGCGAGGCCCGAGGCCAACGGGTCGGTCGTCGATTCGTACGAGATCAAGCCGTGAACGGAACCACGCTATGAAGAACCGGACGATCCTCGCGAAGAACCGGATGATCCTCGCGTCATCCATGGTGCTCCTCTGCGCGTTCTCGCTCGCACTGCAGGAAGCTCCGCGCAGGCAGGGCGGCCGCGCTGGAAAGGGAGGCAAGCCTCCGCAGGGCGGCGTCGTCAAGCCCGAGATGCGCGACACCATGAAGGCCGCGATGTACGCGGACAACTGGTTCGCGATGTATGTGAACGGCAGGCTCGTCGCCGTCGATTCGATCGACTTCCTTCCGCACAATGTGGTCGCGGTGGATCTCCTGCCCGAGTACCCGATGACGATCGCGGTGCTCGCGAAGGACAACGCCGATCCCGGCACCGGTTGCGAATACGGCCGCTCGATCGGCGACGGCGGCTTCATCCTGAAGTTCGCGGATGGGACGGTGACCGATGCCTCGTGGAAGGCACGGTGCTTCTTCCACGGCCCGATCGATCGCGACACCGTGCGCCGTTCCGCCGACATTCTCACCGCCGCCGGCCACGATGTCGTGGAAGCCGCCCCGCCCCTGCTCGACGAGTTTTTTACTCTGTGGAAGCGCCTCGGTGCTCTCGACATGATCCTCGGGCTCGTGGCGATGTTGCCCGCAATCGACGACGCCGGGCTCACGACCGCCTGGAACAACTGGAAGGACTCGTTTCCGCCCGTGACCGGAGAGATGTTCCTGAAGGCTCTGCAGGAGCGCGACATGGTGATGCGGGCGTGGACGAGTTTTCTCGTTGAACACGACGTTTTCGTCACTCCCCTCATGACAATGACCACCATTCCTCGACGTGGAGACATCGCGACTGAGAGCGCCATGAACGAGTTCGACGAGACCGGGCGCTGGGGCATCAACTTGTCGGCGATTGCGTTGCCCGCGCTGGCATTTCCCGTCGGGTCACACGAGGGAACGCCGCTCGGAGTTCAGATCGCCGCGCGCGCGTGGCGTGAAGACCTGCTGCTCGCGGCAGGCCGCGACCTCGAACGTTCAATCGGCGAGGTGCAGCCCGTCCACGTGCAGTGGTGACCGGCAGCTAGACAACTGAGACGAGGATCGTCTTCTTGGTCGTCTTCTTGCCGGTCTTCACCGAGACAGTCACCCGGCACGCCCCCTTCTTCAGGGCACGAAGAGACCCGGCCTGGACACGGCACACCTTCGACGAAGCCTTCGCCACCTTCAGCGTCACCTTCGACGACTTCTTCGTTGCAATCTTCGCCGCCTTCGCCAACTTTGCGCTGCTCAGCGAGCGTTTCGCTTTCACCCGCGCCGCCGCCTTCTCTGTGAATGTGGCGCGAATGGTCGGCGACGAGTGCGTGTAGCCGGTTGCTGACAGGCGCAGCCAGCCGTTCGACTCGGACACGTTCGTGACGGCGGCCGATGCCTGTCCGTCTTCCGACTCGACGACATCGACTTTTGCCTGCACGGCACTCGACGAGAAACCGTATATGCACTTCGCGACGTCGGAACGCACAATCATCTGGTACGTGCCCTTGAACTCCTCGCCGTTCGACATGTAGTGAGGCGCGGCCACCTTGTAGTCGAGCGACTTCGTCGCCTTGTTGTAGGTGGGTGCCCCGGCAAGATATTGCGTTGCATTGGTGAGCACGAGCCCGGTGACGCGCGTCGTGTCAGCGATGCAGTTGTTCGCCTGCTCGCGCTCCCAGTTGCGCAGCGTGCGCATCGACCAGGTGACGCGGTCAGCCGTCGAGGTGTCGTTCAGGAACCCCATCCATGCCTCGAGTTCCTCGATTCCCGGTGCGCCGTAGGGAGGCGGCTTCGACAGACGATTGCGGCCAGTGGGGCTGTTCGAGTCGGAATCCGCGAGGCCCCAGTTGGCGGCACCTCCGAGTCCGCCCGGCCACTCGCCCCGCGCCTGGTACTTGTCCTGCAGACTCGAAGGAAGGTCGCCGAAAGGAACTTCCTTGTACAAAATCGGCACACGCACTGGCTTTCCGATCATTGAGATTGTCACTGCCCCCTTCACCCCAGCGACAGGCGCGATCGTGACGTCTGCATCGGCGAGACGCCCGTGCAGCCACCCCTGCGGCGACTGCGACAAGCGGACCTCGAGGTAGTACTTCGTGTCGAGTGATGCGGGCTTGCGCAGCGCACATTCAGCGGTTGCGGCGGCAAAGTTCGTATTGCCGGCCATTTCGCAGTCAAGGTCTTGGTCCCATCCCGATCCCTCGATGAAACCGCTATACCCGGGTTCGTCGCGCGTTGTCTCAAAGTCTCCGCTGGTGCACTCCTCCTCTGCAGTTCGGTAGTTGCCGGTGTTCTGCCGACATTGCATCGTCGTCATTGACACAGGTGTGAGCGACGCGGCGAAGCCCGTGAACACGGCCTTGCCCTTGTCGACTTCGCCGTTCACCGAGGCACGCAGATAGTGCAACGACTCTGTCAACCCGGCCGACGCGGGGACAGACCACAGCGCACCCGGTGCTCCCACGGGCAGACCGGCCGCCGCATCGGCCGGGTACTTGTTGTAGGCCTCGGAGGGGAAACTCCTCTCGACTGTTGCAGCGATCTTCGAGCCATCGGCACCGACAACTCCAAAACCCACCACGCAGTCGAGAGATGTCGATGTCAAACAAGGTTGGAGAATTGCTCCAAACATGATCTGTTCCACGTTTTGACAATTCGAATCGGTCAAGCTCGAACACGACTTCCATCCGCCTGAGCCCATCTTCGGTCGCCCTCGCAGAACCGATGCAGTCTCAATATCGTCGGGGCGCTCCATCATCACGACACCCTGGCGACCGAGCACCCCCTGAGTTCCTGCGGGAATGAAACCTTCGTCGACGATCTGTCGCTCCGCGGCTGTCGACACCGCGACGGGCACGCTGCCGAGCAACACCGCGGTGCAGACCACCCCTGCGATCTTCCTCAATTTCATCGTTCCCCCTAGTCAGCAAACTCTGACGAGGGGCAATAGTAGAGAACGAATTGCCTATATGGAAGGGCTCACGGCTACTGGTTCGTGGGTGATCTCACGGTCAGCCGTGACCGGGGATGTTTTTCCACGGACCGGCGTCCGAACGCGGCTCCTTCGGGAGTCCGAGCACCTGCTCGCCGACGATGTTGCGCTGCACCTGGCTGGTACCTGCGTAAATCGTTCCGGCGCGCGCATTCAAGAACACGCCCACCCAGTTCGCCGAGTCGTTCGGTGACCCGGGCGCATCGGTGGTGAACGCCGTCTGGGGTGTCTGGCCGACCGGCACGAGTGCATCGGCACCGAGAATGTCGACTGCGAGTTCGGTGATCTCTTTGTGATATTCACTCCACCACAGCTTGCCGATCGACGCATCAGCACCGGGCTTTGCGCCGTTCATGAATGCCGTCAGCACGCGGTATCCGAGGAAGCGCATGATCTCGACCTTGGTGTGAGCCTTTGAGAGGCGCTGGCGAATGTGCGGATCATCGGTGAGACCCTTCTCCTTCGCGAGTGCGGTCAACTTGTCGAGTTCGCCTCGGAACGAGATCGAGTTCACCGCCGCGCCGGCGCCGCGTTCGTTGCCGAGGAGCGTCATCGCGACCATCCATCCGCCGTTCACCTCGCCGACCA
>JBMTOT010000094.1:0-5746 GCA_049442935.1 Ilumatobacteraceae bacterium
GGAGATGCTCGGCCGCGTACATGTTCGCCACATCGGCGGCGTCGTCGAGCGTCGAGACGAGCACCGCTCCACCGTTTACACCGAGAGACGCACGGGCCGCGGCGGCGCGGACGGCAGGCAGTGAAGCGAGTTGTCGGTCGAGTTCGCGATCGACTGCGTCGACCAGGTCGGCTGACGTGCTCACGAGCACGACGCTCGAGTCTTCGCCGTGTTCGGCCTCGATCAGCAGGTCGCTCGCGAGCCGCGCCGCATCGGCGGTCTCGTCTGCGATCACGAGGCTCTCGGTCGGGCCGAGCAGCATCATGGTGGCGAGTCCGTGCCGTTGCATTTCGACCTGCGCGATGGTCACCGCCGGGCTCCCCGGACCGACCACCTTGCGAACTTTCGGAATGGTCGCAGTGCCGAAACCGAGAGCGGCGATGCCGGCGGGACCGTTCACGCGGAAGACCTCGGTGATGCCGAGCATGCGGCAGACCACCAGCACGGCCGGGTCGACTTCACCTGCACCGCCCGGGACAGGCGGAACCACGAGTGCAATCTGCGGAACTCCGGCGACCACGGCCGGCACGCCGAGTTGGTAGGCCACCGACGGATACGAGGCCTTGCCACTCGGCACGAACAACCCGGCGCTCGAGATCGGGCTCACCTTTTCGCCGGCGGTGAGTCCCGGCTCGAGCTCGATCTGCCAGTCGGCGGAACGGGACAGCAGTTCTTCGTTGAAGGCGCGCAGATGTGCGATCGCATCTGCAATGGCTGCCTCGAGGTCGCCGTCGACCCTTGCCCCGGCAATCTCCTCGGGGCTGACGCGCAACTGGTGGGATTCGAGGGAAATGCCGTCGTGGCGAGAGAGCGCCTCGCACACGGCCTCGTCGCCGCGCTCCCGGACGTCGTCGATGAGGCGCGAGATTGACTCGCGCAGCGACGGCTCGAAGATGTCGTCGAGCCCGCGGGCGCACAAAAGATCCTTGGCCGCCGGGTCCATGTCGGCCCATGTCATGCGTCGCAGCACGGTCACCCGAGAAAACCTAGCGGTGGGGCACGAAACGACAGCCGGTGATTGCGCCGGGCCGCACTAGAATCACCACACGTTCCAGAAGGGAGCGTTCATGCCCGTCACCGTCGTCGTCGGCACCCAATGGGGTGACGAAGGCAAAGCCAAGGTGATCGACCACTTGGCGGCCTCCCATTCGATCGTTGCCCGTTATCAGGGTGGCCACAACGCGGGTCACACCGTCGTCGTGGGCGATCAGCGATACGCACTCCAGTTGATCCCGAGCGGAGTGCTCTACGACTCGGTCACGCCGGTCATCGGAAATGGCGTCGTCGTCGACCTGCCGACCTTGTTCGCAGAGATCGACCAACTCGAGTCGCGCGGCGTGTCGTGTGCACGATTGCGCGTCTCGAGCCTCGCACATCTCGTGTTTCCGTGGCACCAGTTGATCGACGCCGCGCTCGAAGCAGGTCGCGGCGACGCAAAGATCGGCACGACCATGAAGGGAATCGGCCCGGCGATGGTCGACAAGGTGCGCCGCACTGGTCTGCGTGTCGGGGAGACACTCGATGCCACATCATTCGCACAGAAGTTGCGCACTCGCGCCGAGGTGGCGCTCGCAGAGGTCGCATCGCTCGACGGCGAGCCGTTCGACGTCGATGAAGTGGTGACGCGTTTCGTCGCTCTTGCCGCCCGGATCGTTCCGTATGTCGGCGACACCGTGAACCTCTTGCATGACGCCCGCGAACGTGGCGAAGAGATCCTTCTCGAGGGCGCACAGGCGACGTTTCTCGACATTGACCACGGCACGTACCCGTACGTGACCTCATCGAACCCGGTTGCCGGTGGCGCGACGGTCGGTTCTGGTCTCGGCCCTCGCCACGTCGACCGTGTGGTCGGAATCGCGAAGGCCTACACCACACGGGTTGGTTCAGGACCGTTTCCGTCGGAGTTGACCGACGCGAAGGGCGACGCGCTGGTCGACATCGGTCGCGAGTTCGGTACGGTCACCGGCCGCCGCCGACGTACCGGCTGGCTCGACACGGTCATGTTGCGCCATGCGGCACGTTTGAACTCGCTCACCGAGTTCGCGGTCACCAAGCTCGATGTGCTCGACACGTTCGACCAAGTGAAAGTGTGCGTCGGCTATCGCATCGACGGAGTCGACGTGCCCAACTACCCCGACACCACGGAGGCACTCGCGCGCGTCGAGCCGGTGTGGGAGACGCTTCCCGGGTGGCAGTCGTCGACCGACGGCATCGCGCGTTGGGACGATCTGCCCGAGTCGGCGAAGCGGCTGGTCGAGATCGTCGAACGCGAGACCGGCATTCCGGTGACGATGGTCGGAACGGGCGCCGCGCGCGAAGCACTGGTGGTGCGGTCGTGATCCCGCGCTACTCGACGCCCGAGACCGAGGCCCTCTTTGCCGAGACAGGGAAGCTGTCGCGGTGGCTCGAGATCGAACTTGCCGTCGTCGAGGCGCTCGAGGCCGCAGGTGCAGTGCCGGCCGGCAGCGCAGCCGCGTGCCGCGCGAACGCCCCCACGGTCGACGACGGATTCGCCTCGGAGGTCGCGGCGCGCGAGGAGATCACGAACCACGACGTGGCCGCGTTCGTCGACGTCGTGCAGGGTGCGATCGGCATGCCGCACGGTGCATGGGTTCACCACGGGCTCACCAGCACCGATGTGGTCGACACCGCACTGTGCTGGGCGTTGCGCGACACGTGCGATCTCATCGATGCCGCCGTCACCGAACTCGTGGCGACGGTTGCTGATCTCGCCGAGGCGCACCGCGGCACGGTGATGGCAGGACGCACGCACGGAGTGCACGCCGAACCGACGACGTTCGGGGCGAAGGTCGCACTGTGGGGACTGCAGTTGCTGCGCGACCGCGAGCGGGTTCGCCGAGCGCGCGAAGCCGTCGCGGTCTGCAAGTTGTCGGGCGCCGTCGGCACCCACTCGAACATCGATCCTGCGGTGGAAGAGCAGGTGGCGGCGCGACTCGGTCTCCGTCCGGTGCCGGCAACTCAAGTCATTGCGCGCGACCGTCACGCCGAGTTCCTCTGGGTGTGCGCGTCGCTGGGCACCACGCTCGAGGCGATCGCGGTCGAATTGCGCCACCTGCAACGCACCGAAGTGGACGAAGTTCGCGAAGGGTTCGCCGCCGGTCAGAAAGGTTCCAGTGCGATGCCGCACAAGCGGAACCCGATCTCGGCGGAGAATGTGAGCGGTCTCGCACGCGTACTGCGCGCGAACGCCCAGGTGGGACTGCAAGATGTCGCACTGTGGCACGAGCGCGACATTTCGCACTCGAGCGCCGAGCGCATCGTTCTTCCCGACTCTGCCTCGCTCGCGCTGTACGCGACGAGGCGCATGACGAGACTGGTGCGCAGCCTCGAAGTGGACGCGCACCGCATGCGCGCGAACCTCGATGCGTCGAGGGGCCTCGTGTATTCGCAGTCGGTGCTGCTCTCGCTCGTTGATCAGGGCATGTCGCGCGACGAGGCGTACCGCATCGTTCAGGCGGCCTCGCGCACCGCGCACGACGAGGGTCGACACCTGCGCGACGTCATTGCCGCGACCGGCGCGGTCACCGACGAGGTGCTCGATGTCGCATTCGACGAGTCGAGGGTTCTTCGCCACTCGTCGCGGGGCATCGACGCGCTGCGCGCCGCGATTGGCTGACGAGTTGCGCGTCAGCCGGCGTTTTTTCTGATGCCGGCCTTCTTCAGCACCGAGTCGGCGACACCGAACTCGTGCCATGCGTCGTAGGTGATGTCGTTTCGCTTGCTGAACGAACGCGCGACCTTCACGAACTTCGCCTCGGCGGCCGCGACTTCAGTCTTTGTCTTCATTCCCGCGAGTTCGGTGCGCAGATTCAGTCGCTCCTGGAGAAGCCGAACCTTCGTGACCGGATCTGCAGAGCGAAGTTCTGAGTTGATCGCCGAGAGTCGGCGCGTGATCGACTCGGGAGTGCGGCGACGTCCGCGGCGAGGCTTGGTTGCCTCGACGATCTCGAGGTACTCGCGAATCACTCGACCCTCGCGACGGCCGGTCGCGAGGGCGTTCTTATGTGCCGTCGACATCTGCGGCTTTTTCTTGGCTGTTTTGGTGCTCATAGTCGCCTGTTCGGGAGGGTACTTGTTTCTGTGAAGGACATTCCTACTGTAAGTTGTGATGTGCAACGGGACAAATTTACTTGCGGGTAGTTGGCCCCCAAGACACGTGTCTGTCTCCGGTGGCTGAGTAGTTTCGGCACCTGATGTACCCCCATACGCCTGCAGGTTTGCCTGAATTGTCGCCAGTGCTTGCGCGACTTCGCGATCATGTGTTTGAGCACTCATTGAAGACCGGCGATTTCACACTGAAGTCGGGCCGCAAGAGCACCTGGTTTCTCGACACCAAACAATCCGTCTGCCGCGCCGACGGTGTGCTCGCCGTTGCCGACGCGGCATTGGAGATCATCCCGCCCGATATCGACGCAATCGGTGGTCTCACCATGGGTGCAGACCCGGTGGCATTCGGCATCGCAGCCGTCGCCGCGACGAGGGGCCGTGCGATGCGAAGTTTCAGCGTGCGCAAGGAGGCCAAGGACCACGGCGTGACGGGCCGCGTTGCCGGAGCCCTGCAGCCAGGTGACCGTGTGGTGATCACCGAAGACACGGTCACTCGCGGAACGAGCATCTTCGAGGCGGTGGAGGTTGTGCGTGCATTCGGGGCACATCCTGTGTTGATCACAGTCATCGTCGACCGGGGCGGCACGTGCGCACAGATGGCAGCCGACGCGGGCATCGAGTACCGACCTCTTCTCACGGCGCCTGATCTCGGCTTCGAGTTCGGGAGCTGACGCGATGAGCCTCGAAGGTCTCTTTGCGCTGTCCGAACACGGCGGCGACACATTCGTCGGCGAAGGTCACCCGTATCCGTGGGGTGGTCTTTACGGCGGTCACATCGTCGCTCAGTCACTGCGCGCCGCGGCGCTGACGGTCGACGGCGAGTTCCTGCCCCATTCGTTGCGCGCATATTTCATTCGTCGAGGCGACAACTCCGAGACTGTCCGGTACGAAGTTGACCGCATCCGCAACGGCCGCAGTTTCACCACGCGGCGCGTCGTTGCGCGACAGGCGGTGGGCGCGATATTGAACCTCGAGGCGAGTTTCCAGACGACAGAAGACTCACCCGATTTCACGACGGTCGCGATGCCTGTGAACGTGCCGCGACCGGACGAATTGCCCGAGCCCGACTACCCGCCGTTCAGCGATGCGTTCGAGCAACGCGAACTACCGCTCGATCATGTGTTTGCCGACGGCCGCGACGGAGCGGGTCGGCTCGCGGCGTGGTATCGCACCAAGGAAGACTTCGGCGGCGATCAACTGTTGCACCGCTGCGCACTTGCGTACCTCTCGGACGACCTGCCGACTGGCTCGGTGATCAGGGCGGTGCCCGAACTTCGCGCGAAGTGGGGCCAGGACGACGCTTTCTTCTCCGCCAGCCTCGATCACACCGTGTGGTTCCACCGCGACGTAGAGGCGCACAAGTGGCACTTCTTCGAGATGAATTGCCATGCGTTCGTGCACGGCCGCGGGCTTGCCTTCGGCTACGTGTTCTCGGAATCGGGCGAGCACGTCGCGACGGTCGCACAAGAGACTCTCGTGCGCATCCGCGACGAGGGTTGAATGCGCACCGAGGTGCGCCTCACATGGTGGTCGAGACCGGCGTCGATCCGGTGACCCCACGCTTTTCAGGCGTGTGCTC
>JBMTOT010000095.1:0-5595 GCA_049442935.1 Ilumatobacteraceae bacterium
GGTGTTTGCCGTGGCGTGGTCGTCGAGCGGTCTCACGGCGGCGACAACGGTGGTCACGCGATGGTTCCACGCCAAGCGTTCGATGGCAATCGCGGCGACCTCGTCGGGGCTCTCGGTCGGCGGCATCGTCCTCACCCCAATTGTGAAGAGCCTGATCGACTCGCGCGAATTGTCGGGTGCGAGCCCCTACATGGCGCTCATGTGGTTCGTCGGCATCGCCGCGCCGACGTGGCTCTTCATCAGGGCAGATCCGTACGCGTTGAACTGGATGCCAGATGGAGAACCCAAGCCTGACGGACACGTGGTGGACCTGCCGGGCGTGCCGATGGCAGAGGCGATCCGTACGAGGTTCTTCTGGATCGTCACCATCGGGTACGTGCTCGTGATGGGCGCGCAGGTGGGTGCGATCCAACAGATCGTCAAACTCGTGGAGGAGCGCACGACGCCCGCCACCGCGGCGCTCGCGACGTCGGTGCTGTCGGGTGCGAGCGTCGTCTTCCGTCTCGTCGGCGGGCGCGTGATCCCGAAGTTCCCCCTCGCCAAGTTCATGGTGTTCGTCGCCGCCGTGCAGGGTTCGGCAATCGTCCTGATCGGCCAGATGGAGTCGGCGATTCCGCTGATGCTGTCGGTGGGCCTGTTCGGCGCGATGGTCGGCAACGTGCTGATGATGCAGTCGCTCCTCATCGCGCAGCGTTTCGGCGTGCGCGACTACGCGAAGATTTCGGCCCGCTCAGGGTTGATCTCTCTCACCGGAACCGCGATCGGCCCCATTCTCATTGGCGCGATTCGCGACTCAACGGGCGGCTACAGGGTTCCTTACCTGGTGGCGGGGCTCGTGTCGCTCGCGGGGGCTGCGTTGTTCACCCTCAGCGGTCCAGCCGAAGTCGGCACTGACGCTCGTACCCCCGCGCGTCAGCGCTGAGCAGCGCCCGTCTCAGAAGGTCATCTCGCGGAGACGGCGGATGCGCTCCTCTGTGGCGGGGTGCGTCGAGAAGAGACGGCCGACGTCGACTCCCGTGCCGCGGCGGTGGTGCATCTCCGCGAGCGGATTGTGGATGTAGGCCTGGGCCTGTGCGGGCGAGACCATCATCGGGTGACGCTGGGCGAGCGACTCGATGCGCTCGAGCGCGCGCGCGAGCGGCTCGCCCGTGCCCAACAACTCGGCTGCGCCACGGTCTGCCTCGAACTCGCGGCTGCGGCTGATCGCCATCTGGATCATGCTCGCCGCGATCGGGGCGAGAAGTGACACCAGGAGTACAGCGAACGGGTTCGGGCGGTTCTCATCGTCGCGTCCACCCGCGAACATCGTCGCGAACATCGCCATCTGTGCGATCGACGAGATCGCCGTTGCGACGGCGGCCGCGACCGAACCGATGAGGATGTCGCGGTTGCGCACGTGCATCAGTTCGTGCGCCATGACCCCCTCGACCTCATCGCGCGGCATCGATTGCAGAAGCCCCGTCGTCGCACAGACCACCGCGTTGTTCGGGCCGCGACCGGTCGCGAACGCGTTCGGCTGGTCACTCGGCGACACCGCCACACGCGGCATCGGCAGGTTCGCCCGGTGGGCGAGGTCGCGCACCATTCCGTAGAACTCGGGGTGGTCGGCCTCGGTGATTACCTGGGCCTTGGCCGATGCGAGGGCGAGCCGGTCACTGAACCAGTACGAGCCGCCGACCATGACGAGCGCCAGGGCGAGGCCGATCATCACGGCACCCGAGCTTCCGCCGCCGAGGACGGTGGCCACCCCGACGATCAGTCCGCCGAGTGCGGCAAGGAGAACGGTCGTCTTCATCGTGTTCTTGAACATGTAGTCCCTCTCTCTATCGGGTAGTCGTCGCACGAGAGTGTCGCACGAACATCTTGCGAATCTCTTCCACCACGACAGCGCCCGAGGCGATGGCCACGCATGCGAGCCATTGGCCGAGGGTGAGGCTGACGGTGTCGAAGAGTCTCTGGGCGGGGCCAGCATGCGTGACGATCACCTGCAGGCCGAGCACGGCGCCGAGCGAGATCCAGAGTGTCTTGTTGGCGAGTGTTTGCCTGCTGAAGACAGACGCCTCGTCGCTGCGGACATTCAAAATGTTGAAGAACTGAAACAGCACAAACGTCGCGAAGCCCATCGTGCCGGCCACGCTCGCCGTGCCGGCGGCGACGGGCTCGCCGGGGGCGAACGCGAACACGGCGAGTGTTCCCGCCGCCATCGTTGTCGCCGACAGTGCAATGGCTGTCCACCGCGGTCCGGTGAGAATCGGCTGTTCGGTCGGGCGGGGGGATCGCGTCATGACGTCGCGCTGGGTCGGGTCGACACCGAGTGCCATCGCGGGTGGGCCGTCCATGATGATGTTCACCCACAGGATCGCGATCGCAGTGAAGGGTTTGCGCCCGGAGATGTCGAGCACCGATGCGAGAAGGAATACGGCCGCGAAACCAACCGTCGTCGACAACTGGAACCGGACGAACTTCACAATGTTGTCGTAGATGGTGCGACCGCGCTCGACTGCGCGCACGATGGTCGCAAAGTTGTCGTCAGTGAGCACCATGGTTGCGGCTTCCTTGCAGACTTCGGTGCCGGTGATTCCCATGGCCACGCCCATGTCGGCCTTCTTCAGCGCGGGGGCATCGTTCACGCCGTCACCGGTCATGGCGACAACGTTTCCGTTTTTCTGGAGTGCCGTGACGAGCCGAATCTTGTGCTCGGGGGACACCCGGGCGAAGACCTCGGATTCGTTGACGATGTCGGTCAGTTCGTCGTCGGTCATGCGCGATAGTTCCGCGCCGGTCACCGCCTGGCCACGCAAGCCAAGTTGGTGTCCGATCGCGCCGGCAGTGATCGCATGGTCGCCGGTAATCATCTTCACCGAGATGCCGGCGAGGTGAGCTGTCGCAATCGCGTCGCGAGCCTCTGGCCGGGGAGGGTCGACGATGCCGACCAGAGCCAGAAAGGTGAGATCGGAGACGAGTTCAATCGGGTCGGTCCCGCGCAGTTCGTCCCACGCCTCGATGTCGAAGTCGCGCTGTGCAACCGCGAGCACCCGCAGACCGCGCGAGGCGAGCCGCTCGTTGTGATTCTCGAGCGCGATGACCTGCGACGAGATGGGGACCGCCGTTCCCGAGTCGTCAACGGTCCGTGACGAACGTGCGAGGAGCACGTCAGGGGCGCCCTTTGCGTACAGGCGCACCACCTCCCGTCCCTCGTCGGTCACGATTTGATGGAAGGTGGCCATGAACTTGTTCGCGCTGTCGAAGGGCACCTCGGCGAGCCGCGGGCGGTGGGCGCGCAGGTCGACAGGGTCAACCCCGGCCTTCATGGCGAGCACGACCATCGCGCCTTCGGTCGGGTCGCCGACCAACTCCCATTCACCATTTCCGTTCGTGCGCACGACCGCGTCGTTGCACAGTGCCATCGGCATGACTGAGGCAATGAGTGCCATCGGATCGTCGCCGCGTGCCGGGACGATGCGGCCGTCGGGGGAGTAGCCCTCTCCAGTCACCTCGTGTGGCTCGCCCATGTAGACGAGTTCACGTGCGGTCATCTGATTGAGCGTCAGTGTTCCGGTTTTGTCGGAGCAGATGACACTCGTGCACCCGAGGGTCTCGACGCTCGCGAGACGCTTGACGATCGCGTTCTGCTTTGCCATGCGCGACACGCCGATGGCGAGAGTGACCGCGGTGACAGCCGGCAGGCCCTCGGGAATGGCGGCGACGGCGAGTGCGACCGATGTCAAGAACAGCTGCGAGAAAGATTCGCCCGAGACGAGTCCGATCACGAAGACGAGCGTGACGATGACTCCGGCCAACTTGGCGAGCGAATGTGCGAGATGGTCGAGTTGCCTCTGCAGCGGTGTCTTCTCGGTGTCGGTGGCGTTGAGAAGCCCTGCGATGCGCCCCATTTCGGTCGACATTCCGGTCGAGGTGACGACAAATTCGCCTCGTCCGCGGCTGACGGTGGTGTTCATGAACACCATTCCGCGGCGATCTCCGATGGGCACATCGTGATCCACCGGGTCGGTATTCTTCTCGACCGCGTGACTCTCTCCGGTGAGGGCCGCTTCTTCAATCTCGAAGTTCGCAGCTGAGATCACCCGGCCGTCGGCGGGGATGCGGTCGCCTGCCTCCACCAAGACCACGTCGCCGGGAACGATTTCCTCTGTCGCGATGTTCTGCCACCCGCCGTCGCGTCTGACCCTCGCATGGCTCGAGAGCATTTTCTTCAGTGCCGCGAGCGAAGCTTCTGCCCGATGTTCCTGAACGAACCCGATGACGGCGTTCGCGAGTACGACGACCATCACCACGACCGGAGTTTTCAGTTCTCTGGCGACCAACCAACTGACGGCGGCGGCCGCGATGAGAATGATCGTGAGCACGTTTGCGAACTGAGCGGCGAATCGCCTCCAGGACGGGATGGGCGGGGCTTCAGCAAGACGGTTCGGGCCGTGTCGTTCCAAGGCCGACAACGCCGCAGAAGACGAGAGGCCCTCTTCTGATGAACCCAAGCAGCTGATGACGTCCGCGGCGTGGAGTGCATGTGGGGACTCGAGCGTCTCGCTCAGGGTGGAGGTGGGGGTCATGATGTCCTTCGGCGTGTCGATGATCTCGGCTTGCCGAAGGTCTCTCCCGAGCCTTTCGGCCCCTCTTTGCCGGACCCGTGCGGGTCGTGATGACGACTCAGAGTGGAGTGGGATACTCCCCTTCGTTGTCCGAAGTATAAGAGAGGCCCTGGCGCCACCGGTGTGTGCCGTCTGCAACATTCGTAGCCTTGGCGCGATGTCAGACGAGGTCCACCCCAATGTGAAGCGCGTTGTCGAGGCGGCTCGTGCCGCAGGGCTCAAGATCGAGACCAGACGATTTCCCGAGGGGACCAGGACAGCTCAGGATGCGGCCAATGCGATTGGCGTCCCGGTCGGCGCGATCGTGAAGAGTCTCGTGTTCGGCGTCGACGATGAGATCGTGATGGCCCTCGTCAGTGGCTCGAACCAGCTTGACGAGAAGAAGCTGGCCGCGGCTGCCGGGGGAGCGAAGTGCCAGCGCGTCGATGCCGATGCTGTCCGCGAGGCCACCGGCTTCCCGATTGGTGGCGTGCCGCCTTTGGGTTTGGCAACTCAATTGAGAATCTTCGTCGACCCCGACCTCCTCAAGTTCGATGAGGTGTGGGCCGCTGCTGGTACTTGGCACGACGTGTTCCCGATAGATCCGAGAGTTCTGCAGAGTGTCACGAATGGCGTCGTGGTCGAACTGAGGCGAACGCCGTGATGCCCCTGTTGGTGAACCGGCTGTTGTTCGGTCTCGCCCTTGGCGTCATCAGTCGAGTGTGGATGAGACTTATTTCGAATGACCCAGAGTTCTCGTGGGGTGGGACAGTTGTCGTGGTTGGAGTATTCGTGGTGTCCGGGCTTGGGACCGGTATCAGCTCAATGATGTCGGCTGGTGATCGACGCAGCGACAGGATTGGCCGAGGTGCGGGTCTGGCTCTGCTGTTGCCGTTGTTCGGGGCTGCGGGTGCTCAGATGCTGCCGACGGTCATCATTGGCTCGCTGTCAGTTCACAGGAAGACCTGGAATCCGTGGATTCGGGTTTTGTGCGGGCTCCTGGCGC
>JBMTOT010000096.1:0-5527 GCA_049442935.1 Ilumatobacteraceae bacterium
GTGGCCGCGAACATGATGTCGCGCAGGACATGGTCGGGAATGGGCTCGGGCAGGTAGCGACGGATGGAGCGCGTCGTCGTCAGCCCTTCCAGGAGACCGACTGTGTCGGGCGCGAGAGGTTCCTCGTGGATCACTTGTCGTGGACCCCCGCGTCGCGCGCCCACTTCCAGTGCATGCGTCCATGATCGGCATTGGCGGCGAGAACGCCGCCCACGGTTCCGTCGGCCCACGGTGCACCGGGAAGAACTTCCTGAAGTTGTTCGTCGGTCAACTCGGAGAGCAATGCGAGCGTGTCGGCGCGCGCGGCGGCTCCGAGCGCGACGACTTCGTCGAACGTCTTGTCGTGGTGACGCTGTTGCCACTCATCGGTCATCTCGTGCACGGCCGCCATGATCTGGTCTCGGGTGCGCGGGGCACCCGAGGTGTCGCGGGACATGCCGACCGGGTCGTTGTCCCCCTTCACGTGCCGTCGAACCATCTGAGCGAAGTTCCGTTCGATGAGCGCGAGATGCGCCAGGTGATCGAGCGCCGACCACCAGTTCTCAGGGTCGTGCTCGCTGCGCGTGAGATCGGCATGCAGTTGCTCGTGACTGAGCTCTGCATACGTCGCGAGCAGCCACGCGCGATCTTCGTGCAGTTTTTTCTCGATCTCCCAGCGTTCCATTGAGACCAGGCTCCCTCGTGTCGGTGACGGTGGCGAACCTAGTGGCAGATACTGTCTCGCCCATGACGGTGCGCCACCCACGTCTCGGCTTCTACACCCTCGCGGGTGCACCCCGCTCACCTCGCGACATGCTCGACGAGCTCGCCGAGGCTGAGCGCATGGGGCTCGGAGCCGCATTCATCTCGGAGCGCTTCAACATCAAGGAAGCCGGGGCACTCACCGGAGCCGCCGTGGCGGCGACCTCGTCGTTGCGCATCATCACTGGTGCCACCAACCACACCACGCGCCACCCCGCTGTCACCGCATCGTGGGCGAGCACGTTGCACCTGCTCTCTGAGGGGCGATTCACCCTCGGTCTCGGGCGCGGCATCGAGGCGATGTTCAAGGCCTACGGCATGCCGATGGCCACCACAGAGTCACTCGAACAGTTTGCTCACCTCATGCGCCGCCTCTGGCACGGAGAGACGGTTCTCGGACATAACGACATCTCCGGTTCGTACCCGGTGCTGCGACTCGACCCCGACTTCAACCTCGACATTCCCCTCGCGGTGACCGCGTTCGGCCCGAAGACGCTCGAGATGGCCGGGCGTGCCTACGACCTGGTCATCTTGCACACGTTCTTCACCGACGAAACCACTGCTCGCGCGGTTCGCATCGTGAAGGAATCGGCTGAACGCGCCGGACGCGACCCAGACTCGGTGCAGGTGTGGTCGTGCCTCGCGACGGTGGGCGATCACATCACACCGGAGCTGCGCCTGAAGAAGACCGTGGGTCGACTCGCCACTTACCTGCAGGCATACGGCGATCTGATGGTTCGCACCAACAACTGGGACCCGGCGGTGCTCGCCCGTTTCAGAGCCGACGACTTCGTCCGCACGTTCCCCGGTGCACTCGACGCGAAGGGCACGACCGCCGACCTTGAGCGTGTGGCACCGCTCATTCCCGACGAATGGCTCGCACCGGCGGCCACCGGATCACCCGAGGCATGCGCCCGGACGGTGCAAGGCCAGTTCGATCTCGGCTGCGACGGGGTGATCATGCACGGCGCGACACCGTCTGAACTGGCCCCGATCGTGGAGACGATGGACACTCTTTGACCTGGTCAGTCGATGCTGGCCCAGTGCGCCATGAGGAGATCTGCGGCCCTCTCGGGCGCCTCGTTCATCCACCAGTGCCCTGCGCCGGAAATCTCACGCACCTCGGCCCCGACAGCGGTTGCGATCTCGCGGTGATTCTCGTGCGGACCGGCGAACGAGTCATTTTCGGCAACGATCACCAAGCCGTGTGGCGGTGCCGACGCAATGAACCGCTCACCCAGTGAGACCATCGCCGGTTGGCGAGCGTCTCGGTAGAGCGCAAGCACACATCGCGCCGTCTCGGTATCGAGTCGCCGACTCACTGCCCGTGCGACAGGGTCCGACATGCCGAGAGAGGAGAACACCGCCGCAAACGTGTCCTCGTCGAGCCCGACCACCGCACCGATTGCCTCTTCTCCGACATCGGGTGTTTGCCACTGCTGCGCGGCGTCATGCCACACGTAGTCACGATGAAGCAGACCCACGCAGTCGGCAGACCATGAGCGCACCATGTGAGGGTGTGCCGCCAGGAGACCGAAGACGTGTCCGGCACCCCAGTCGTGACCAACGAGGTCGACGGGCTGACCGGTTCGTGCCGCCGTCGCCTCGACGTGGTCGACGAGCCATGCGACGTAGTCATCGCGAGTCGCTCCCCACCCGACGGGTGTTGGTGATCCGAACCCGGGAGGCGACAGACGCACCACGTCGGTGACTCCCCTGGCGCCGAGTTCTGCGACCAGCGGATCCCAGATGTCGTCGGTCTCGGGATTCCCGTGCACGAAGACCTTCGTCACGACTGCCGGCCCGACTTCTTCTTGGATGCGAGATATGACGCACTCGCAGCACGGCTCTCTGCGTCATGGGTGGCGAAGACCAACGCGTCGGCATCCGATGCGTTGCGCCTCGTGCCGGCAATCTCTTCGGTCACGGCGTTCACTTGCTGTTTCGTGGTGCGCAGCGCATACCCCGGCTTGGCCGCGAGCAATGCCGCCAGCGCATCGACATGCCCGCCGAGTTCGTCGTGCGGGACCACCGCGTTCACGAAACCGAGGGCACGCGCCTCGTCGGGGCCGAATCTGCGGCAGGTGAGGACGAGTTCCTTCGTGGCGGCGGGGCCGATCTCTCGCACGAGACGCGGGATTCCGCCCCATGCGAGAGGAATGCCGAGATCAACTTCGGGGATCGAAAAGATTGCGTCGGCGGCGGCGATGCGCAGATCACAACTGGCCGCAAGCACCAATCCGCCGCCCACGCAGTGTCCGTGAATCGAGGCGATCGTGAGGGCCCGCATGTCGGTGACCGCCTCGGCCATCAGGCGACCCAGGTCAGCCGTCTCGCGAGTTGACCATTCGGG
Organism: Ilumatobacteraceae bacterium; assembly: GCA_049442935.1. GTDB lineage: Bacteria > Actinomycetota > Acidimicrobiia > Acidimicrobiales > Ilumatobacteraceae > UBA2093. The sequence goes on from JBMTOT010000096.1 coordinate 3,095, forward strand.
GTCGGGCGTCGAGAAATCACCGAGATCGAACCCGGCACAGAACGCCCGGCCGGCACCCGAGACGACCACGACTTTCACCGAACGATGCGCATCGAACCACCGCGCGGCCTCGGCGAGATCTTGGAGCGTGCGCCGCGAGAGCGAGTTCAGGCTGTCGGGCCGCGCCAACTCCAGTCGACCGATCGTTCCGTCGACAGTGACCTCCAGCGTCTCGAAGATCTCCTCGTTGCTGGGCACTTCGCTCTCGGTCACGGCACCTCCCGCGGCTCATTTTTCGATAGAGACCGCCCGTGGCGGCTCCCGTAAGGTTCTATATCACGCGGCAGGGGGATGCCGCACGAGGCCCGCTCGAGGAGGAACACCGACATGGACCGTGAAGCCTGGATCATCGATGCAGTTCGCTCGCCGCGAGGCAAGGGGAAAGAAACCGGTGCGCTGCACAACGTGCACCCGCAGCGGGTACTCGCACAGGTCTTGAACGGGCTGCGCGACCGCGTGGGACTCGACACCTCCGAGGTTGACGACGTCGTGATGGGATGCGGCGCCGGAAGCGGCGACCACTCGATGGACATCGCCCGCATGGCGGCACTCGATGCAGGGTGGTCACTGGATGCACCCGGCGTGACGTTGAATCGATTCTGCGGATCAGGCCAGCAGGCCGTGAACTTCGCCGCGATGGGCGTTCTGTCGGGCATGCAGGATGTCGTCGTGGCCGGCGGGGTCGAGTCAATGTCGCGACCCTCGCCGATGCATGTCGACGGTTTCACCGCCAACAATGCGCATCTGCGCGAGCAGTTCGACATGGTTCCGCAGGGCATCTCGGCAGACTTGATCGCCACGCTCGAAGGCTTCACTCGCGAACAGTGCGACGCACTGGCCGTTGAGAGTCAGCGTCGCGCGGAAATTGCGATCCGCGAGGGTCGCTTCGACCGCTCACTGGTTCCGATCTTCCATGACGACGGAACTCTCGCCCTCGCCGTCGACGAACACCCCCGACCCGGCACCACCTTGGAGGATCTCGCCAAACTGTCACCCAGCTTCGCCCAGATGGGCGCATTCAAGAAGGACGCCGAGGGTCTCTCGATCGACGAGACCGCGCTCAAGGCGTACCCGCAACTCGGTGCGATCAACCACGTGCACCACGGCGGCAACTCCTCCGGCGTCGTCGACGGCGCAGGAGCGGTTCTCGTCGCATCTCCCGAGTGGGCCACGGCGCACGGTCTGAAGCCCCGGGCACGAATCGTGATGACAGCCGTTGCAGGCACCGAGCCGGTGATCATGCTCACCGCCCCCGGACCAGCAGCCGAGAGAGTTCTGAAGAAGGCGGGCATGACCTTCGGCGACATCGACCTCTTCGAGGTCAACGAAGCGTTCGCCTCCGTGGTCTTGAAGTTCCTGAAAGACACCGGTGTCGACCCCGAGAAGGTAAACGTGAACGGGGGCGCGATGGCGCTCGGTCACCCGATCGGTGCGACCGGGGCGATGTTGATCGGCACCCTCGTCGACGAACTCGAGCGACGTGACCTCACCACTGGTCTCGTCACGATGTGCACCGGCGGTGGCATGGGAACCGCCACCATCATCGAGCGAATCTGACGAATCTCCCCCGGCCGACGCCGGGAGCACGCCTAGTGTGGATGCATGCCTGGTCGCTTCCTGCATTCGTTCGCAAAGCCGTCGTCTGAGTCGTTCATCAACGTCGTTCGCGGCGACATGGCGCTGCTGTGGGACGACGCCGGTCGCGAGTACGTCGATGCGATCGGATCGCTCTGGTACTGCCAAATCGGCCACGGACGTGAAGAAATGGCCGATGCCATCGCCGCACAGGTCCGCACTCTCGAGACCTATTCGACATTCGACCCGTTCACGAACCCGCTCGCCGATGGCACCGCAGAGCGCATCGCCACCCTCTCGCCCATTGATGGTGCGCGCGTGTTCCTGTGCGGAAGCGGATCGGAATCGATCGACACCGCCATGAAGCTCGCACGCACCGCGCAGATCCAGGCCGGACACCCCGAACGCGAGGTCATCATCACCCGCGACCGCGGGTACCACGGCACGAACTACGGCGGCACCAGCGCACAGGGGCTCCCGCTCAACAAGGCGGGCTGGGGCGAGTTGTTGTCGGGTGTCATCCAGACGGCGGCAGACGACATCGAGGCGATGTCGCTTGAATTCGAGCGACACGCCGGGCGCGTGGCGGCAGTCATCGCCGAACCGGTGCAAGGTGCCGGCGGCGTCTGGCCCGCAGACGACGAGTACCTGCGGGGTCTGCGCCGGTTGTGCGACGACAACGGCGCTCTGCTCATCTTCGACGAGGTGATCACAGGGTTCGGACGGCTCGGTGAGTGGTTCGGCGCACAGGACTACGGCGTCACGCCCGACATGATCACCTTCGCCAAAGGGGTCACGAGCGGATACCAGCCGCTCGGC
>JBMTOT010000097.1:0-5435 GCA_049442935.1 Ilumatobacteraceae bacterium
GTTCCGATCTACCAGACCACGTCGTACCAGTTCCGCAACTCTGAGCACGCGGCGAACCTGTTCGCGCTCGCAGAGATCGGGAACATCTACACCCGCATCATGAACCCCACGCAGGCGGTTCTTGAGGCGCGTCTCAACTCGCTTGAGGGTGGGTGCACGACCGCAGTCGGTCTTCCGGGGTCACTCGTGGTGTCGTCGGGTCAGAGCGCCGAGACTCTCGCGATCCTCACGCTCGCCGAGGCCGGCAGCCACATTGTCGCGTCGCCCTCGCTCTACGGCGGCACCTACAACTTGCTGCACTACACGATGCCGAAGATGGGCATCGAGGTGACCTTCGTCGACGACCCGCACGACCTCGAGCAGTGGAAGTCGGCCGCGCGACCGAACACGAAGGTCTTCTTCGGCGAGGTGCTCGCAAACCCGCGCAACGACGTGCTCGACATCGAGGGTGTCTCGCGTGTCGCACACGACGTCGGAGTGCCGCTGATGGTCGACAACACCGTGCCGACCCCATACGGCGTGCGTCCGCTCGAGTGGGGTGCCGACATCGTCGTGCACTCCATGACCAAGTTCCTCGGAGGCCACGGCGCGTCGATCGCCGGCGGCATCGTCGACGGTGGAAAGTTCGACTTCTCTGCGTCCGGCCGCTTCCCGAACTTCACCGAGCCCGACCCGAGCTACCACGGTCTCGCGTACTGGCCGGCACTCGGCGCGGGTTCGTACATCTTGAAGGCGCGTGTGCAGATGCTGCGCGACCTCGGCATGGCGATCAGCCCGTTCAACGCATGGTCGGTGCTGCAGGGAATCGAGACCCTGTCGCTGCGCATGGAGCGCCACTGGTCGAACACCGACGCAGTGGTTGCACACCTGCAGAAGCAGGCCGCGGTCGAGAGCATCAACTACGCGGGGCTGGCCTCGAGCCCGTGGCACGAGCGCGCGAAGAAGTACTTCGGCGGCAAGGGCTACGGCAGCGTGATCGCCTTCGTGCTGAAAGGTGGCCGCGAGGCCGGTCAGAGGTTCGCCGAGGCTCTCGAGTTGCACAGCCACGTGGCGAACATCGGCGATGTTCGTTCGCTCGTCATCCACCCGGCATCGACCACGCACAGCCAGCTGAGCGAAGACGAGCAGCGATCGGCCGGTGTTGAACCCGGTCTCGTGCGCCTGTCGGTCGGACTCGAGTCGATTGCCGACATTCTCGCCGACCTCGACAAGGGCTTCGCCGCGATCAAGTGACGCGCTGCGCGGTCAGTCGTCGTCTGACTGGCCGCGCAGGAACTCTTCCAACTCAGCGGCGAGGTCGTCACCCGTTGGCATCATCTGCTCGGTCAACTGGTCGTGGCGACGCTCCAGCATCGCAACGTACGTCGCCGCCTGCGGGTCGCCCTCGACTGCGGCATCGTGCAGTTCTTGCCAACGTGAGATCTCGCTCACGAGGTTCGCATGATCAGTCGGAATGCCGAGCACGTGCTGTAGGTGCTGCAACAGTGCCGCCGCGCTCTTCGGGTGCTGGGCGTTCATGAGGTAGTGCGGCACGCCCACTCGCAGACTCACCGATGCGATTCCGGCCGTGTCGAGTGCCTGCAACAAGACGCCGGCAACCCCCGTCGGTCCTTGATACTGCGGCCGCTGCAGTCCGAGCCGGGCCGCGAGGTCGTCATTTGTTGTCGAGCCGACCACGAGAGGCACGCGCGTGTGAGGCACCTGCTCGGCGGCGGCGCCGAGGCTGACGACGAGGTTGCATCCGAGACCGCGTGCGACTGCGACGACGCAGTTGGCAAATGTGGGCCAGGCGAGATGCGGCTCGACGCCGTTCACGATCACCATGTCGCGCGACCCTTCCGGGTAGCGAATGACGACGAACTCGTTCTCGGGCCAGCGAATCTGGCGGTCGCCGTCCTCGTCGAGATACGCCTCGGGGCGCTCCTGCGTGAAATCGAAGAACGGGTCGGGGTCGATGTCGGCGACGGTGATCGCATCGCGCTCTTTCACCATCCAGTCAAGTGCCGACGTCGCAACGCCACCGATGTCGAAGAGTCCCCGCAGTGCGACCAGAAGGACCGGGTTGCGCAGCGGGGGAAAGTCGTCCCAGTACGTGGAGAGAACGTCGTCGACCCCGAGTGGCACGTCCCCAACTCTACGAACGAAGGTGGGAAACCACCATGTCCACGCAGCGGGTGAGGGCCCGCACGTCGTCGGGGTCGATGGCCGGAAACATTCCGACCCTGATCTGGTTGCGGCCGAGTTTGCGGTAGCTGTCGGTGTCGACGACGCCGTTTGCTCGCAGCACCTTGTTGATGTCGTTCGCATCGACGCCGTCGATGTCGATCGTGCCAACAACGTCGGAGCGAAGTGTCGGCTCCGAGACGAACGGAGTTGCGTACTCGCTCGCCTCTGCCCACGAGTACAGCGCCGTCGCCGACTCGGAGCACCGCGCCGCCGCCCACGAGAGTCCGCCGTTCGCGTTCAGCCACTTGACCTGTTCGTCGAGCATGATGAGCGTCGCGAGTGCGGGAGTGTTGTAGGTCTGGTTCGCCACCGAGTTGTCGAGTGCGATCGACAAGTCGAGCGACGCGGGCATCCAGCGCTTCGACGCCTTGATCTCGCGCACGCGTTCCTGCGCGGCCGGTGACATTGCCGCGAGCCAGAGACCGCCGTCGGAGGCGAAACACTTCTGCGGCGAGAAGTAGTACACGTCGACCTCCGCCGGCGACCACATGAGGCCTCCCGCGGCAGACGTTGCGTCGACCACCACCAGGGCGTCGTCGCCGGGACGCACTGGTGTCACGGCAACTCCGGTTGAGGTCTCGTTGTGGGGGAGTGCATGCACGTCGCAGCCCGGCGCGGCCTCCAATGCCGGCGCAGTGCCGGGGTCACTCTGCACCACCACAGGGTCGGCGAGGTGTGGCGCGACCGCCGCGGCTTCGGCAAACTTCGAGGAGAACTCGCCGAACACGAGGTGATGGCTGCGCTCTCGAATCAACCCGAACGTTGCGACATCCCAGAAGGCAGTGGCGCCACCATTGCCGAGCACGATCTCCCATCCGTCGGGGAGCGAGAACAACGCGCCAAGCCCGGCGCGAACCGAACCCACGACGTTCTTCACCGGTGACTGACGATGCGACGTGCCCATGACAGATGTCGCACGGGCGATGATCGCGTCGAGTTGCTCTGGTCGCACCTTTGAGGGACCGGCTCCGAAGCGGCCGTCGCGGGGCCGATCAGACTCAGGAATGACGAATGCATGGGGGTTGCTTTGGGTCACTGTGCAAGCATTGCACCCGTGACCCCGCGCAAAGAACCGAAAAGGACGTCAGCCCGACTCGCCGCGATCGCCGAGTCGGCCACCCTCGCCGTCGATGCGAAGGCGAAGGCATTGAAGGCCCAGGGACTGAACGTGATCGGCTTCGGCGCCGGCGAGCCCGACTTTCCGACCCCGGCCCACATCGTGGAGGCCGCCGTGGCGGCGTGCCGCGAGCCCAAGTACCACCGGTACACGCCGGCGGCCGGTCTGCCCGAGCTTCGCGAGGCGATCGTGGCCAAGACCCTGCGTGACAGCGGTTTTTCTTGCACGGCCGACCAGGTGCTGGTTACCAACGGCGGCAAGCACGCCGTCTACACCGCATTCGCCGCTCTCTGCGACCCGGGTGACGAGGTGATCTGCCCGGCGCCGTACTGGACGACATATCCGGAGGCGATCACGCTCGCAGGCGGCGTGCCGGTGATCATCGACACCGACGAAGAGACCGGCTTCCGGGTCACCGTCGAGCAACTGGAACGTGCGAAGACACCGCGCACCAAGGTGCTTCTGTTCGTCTCGCCCGACAACCCCTCCGGTGCGGTCTACCCGCCGGAAGAAGTTGAGGCGATCGGCAAGTGGGCACTCGAGAACGGCATCTGGGTGATCACCGATGAGATCTACGAGCACCTCACGTACGGCCCGCACCGGTTCACGTCGATGCCGACACTTGTTCCCGACCTCGCCGACCAGTGCCTGGTGGTGAACGGCGTTGCAAAGACATATGCCATGACCGGGTGGCGAGTGGGCTGGATGATCGGCCCGAAAGACGTGATGAAGGCCGCGATCAACTTCCAGTCGCATGCGACGTCGAACGTTGGCAACGTGTCACAGGTGGCCGCGCTCGCTGCGGTGTCGGGCGACCTGACCGCCGTCGCTGAGATGCGTGATGCCTTCGCGCGACGCGGGGCAGCGATGCACCGCATGCTGTCTGACATTCCGGGCATCACGTGCATGGAGCCGCAAGGCGCGTTCTACTGCTTCCCCAATGTGACCGGTCTTTTGAACCGTGACATTCGCGGCAAGAAAGCGGCGACCTCGCTCGAGCTGGCCGACTTGCTGTTGTCGGAGGCAAACGTGGCGATCGTGCCGGGCGAAGCCTTCGGTGCACCAGGTTTTGCGCGACTGTCGTTCGCGCTCGGTGACGCCGATCTCGAAGAGGGCGTGCGCCGCATCGCCGACCTCGTCTCGTAGACGACGCGGCGCTACATCGATTTCACACGTCGCTCGGTTCCTCTGCTACGGTCGCATTCGCACCCCAATAGGGGTGTGCACAGAGCCCAGCGAAGTCCGGTGAGATCCCGGCACTGTCCCGCAACGGTGGTTCTGGGCGGGGAAACCCGCTCCAGACGAGTCCGGTCGCCTGACTCTGTGTGCGACACACCAGTCCTCGAAGGAAGGGCGGTCCGCGGAGGCAACCGGCTGAGCCGGAATCTGTGACCCACTCTTCTTTCTCCGGACATCTCGGAGGAAGAACCATGAAGAAAACACTCATCTCGAGGCGCGTCGCCATTGTGGCGGCCGCCTCGCTCTCGTTCCTGGCCGCATGCGGCGGGGGAAGCGACTCGGCCGTCGACACGACGGCACCGGCCGATGCCGTCGAGTGCGCGAACCCCGACGCGAAGGTGCTCAGCCTGTCGCCGACGGCCACTGAGATGCTGTACGCAATCGACGCGGGCGACTCGGTCATTGCGGTCGACTCGCTCAGCACCTACCCGGCAGAGGTCGCATCGAAGGTCACCAAGATCTCGGCATTCGAGCCGAATGCCGAGGCAATTCTCGGCTACGACCCCGACCTCGTTCTCATCTCGAACGACATGAACAACATCTCGTCGCAGCTGACCACGGCCGACCCGGAGATCACCGTGTGGACGGGAGCGGCGGCCACGAGCCTTGATGACGTCTACACACAGATCACCGAACTCGGTGCCGCAACCTGCAAAGTCGACGAAGCGGCCGCGCTCGTACAGTCGATGAAGGACCGCATTGCGGCCGCAACCGAGGGCATCACCGCGCCCGAGGGCACGTCCTACTTCTACGAACTCGACAACACTCTGTACTCGGTCACGTCGAACACCTTCGTGGGGTCGCTGCTCGCACAGTTCGGTCTCGAGAACATCGCCGACGGCGCCCAGGAGGG
>JBMTOT010000098.1:0-5425 GCA_049442935.1 Ilumatobacteraceae bacterium
TCGGCGCCACGTGAGTAGTTGATGGCGACTGTTGCACCTTCCGAGGCGAGCCGGCGGCTGATGCCCGCACCGATGCCCCTTCCCCCACCGGTGACGAGAGCGACACGACCGTCCAGAAGTCCCATGTGTGCAAACATAACCAAGTGCAAGAAGGCAGCAGGAAGGCGATCATCGCAGCGTTCTTTGCCAATCTCGGTATTGCGATCGCAAAGTTTGTCGGCTTTCTCATCACCGCGTCGGCGTCGTTGCTCGCCGAAGCCGCACATTCACTCGCCGACACCGGCAACCAGGCGTTGCTGCTCCTGGGCGGAAGCCGCGCAAAACGTCGACCCAGCGCCACTCGACAGTTCGGTCACGGTCGCGAGCGTTTCTTCTGGGCTTTCGTGGTTGCGCTCGTGCTCTTCAGCATGGGTGGCCTCTTTGCGTTGTACGAGGGCATCCGCAAGCTGATCGATCCGCACGAAACCGAGAGCTTCGGCGTCGCGGTCGGCATTCTCGTCGTCGCCATATGTCTCGAAACCGTGTCGCTGATGACGGCTGTTCGCGAAGCCCGACATGTGAAACCAAAGTCGATCTCGTGGTGGCGTTTCATCCGAACATCGAAACAGCCCGAGCTTCCCGTCGTGCTGCTCGAAGACATCGGGGCCGAGGTCGGTCTGTTCCTCGCCCTCTTCGGCGTGGTGATGGGCCACTACGCGCACGACGCGCGCTGGGACGCCGTCGGTTCGGTGTCGATCGGAGTCCTGCTCATCGTCATCGCGGTCGTGTTGGCGGGCGAGATGAAGAGTCTCCTCATCGGCGAGTCAGCATCGGTCGATGATCAGTCAACCATTCGCGCAGCACTCGGTGCGCACCCTGCCGTCGTCACCATAATCAACTTACGCACCGAACACCTCGGTCCCGACGAACTGTTGGTTGCCGCGAAGATGGAGTTTCGCAACGACCTCGCCGTCGCCGAACTCTCTGCGGCAATCAACGAAGTCGAGGCCGGCGTGCGTGCGGCCTGTCCGCGGGCGAGGTTCATCTTCCTCGAGCCCGACATGGCTCGCGGCTGAACGTCGCGGTAGCCTGAGCGAAACAACCACGGGGAGCTCGTCGGATCGGCGGGCTGAGAGGGTGGCCGCCGCCACCGACCCGAGAACCTGATCCGGGTAATGCCGGCGGAGGAAGAGATGGCCGACCAGGCGCCGCACAACCGAGTGCTCGTGATCACCGGGGGCTCCGTTCGTCGCGCTATGCCCAACCTCGGGGCCTTCGACCGCATCATTGCCGCCGATTCGGGTGTCGACTCGGCGATCGCGCTCGGTCTCACACCTCACGTCGTGATCGGCGATCTCGACTCGATATCCGAGGCTGGCTTGCGGCGCGTGCGCGAATTGGGAATCGAGCCGCTCGTCTCCCCGGCCGACAAGGACCTCACCGATACCGAACTCGCGCTGCACCATGCCGTCGACACCGGTGGCGACACGATCGTCGTCCTCAGTCCCGGTGGTGGCCGTCTCGACCATGCCCACGGGCTGCTAGCGGCGTTGACGAACCCGAACTTTTCGCGAGTCAACATCGAAGCGGTCATCGACACTGCACACGTCAGCGTCATGCACGGCCCTGCAAGCTTGAGCGTCCCGCGACGCGGCTCACAATTGCTCGCGCTGCATGCGATGAACGGGCCCGCCGTCGGCATCATCACATCGGGACTGCGCTGGAACCTCTCGTGTGAGTCATTGCATCCGTGGGCGAGCCGCGGCGTGAGCAACGTAATGCTTGCCGACGCCGCCACCGTCACCGTCGAAGAGGGATCGCTGATCGTCGTACAACCAAATGCTTACGGAGACAACCCATGAAGAAGGCATTGATCATCGGAATTGCCGCACTGCTGTCGGTCACCACCGCATGCGGCAACGACAGCTCGGGCGACGAGTCCACTCCCGAGAAGTTGACGTTGCTGGCCTACGACTCGTTCACTCCGTCCGAGGGAATTTTCGACGCGTTCACGAAGGAGACGGGCATCACCGTCGAGGTCATCACCGGTGGCGACGCAGGCGAGCTCGTCGCCAAGGCGGTACTCACGGCCGGCGCGCCCGAAGGCGACGTGCTGTGGGGCGTCGACAACACCCTCATGTCGCGTGCTCTCGCTGCCGACGTCTTCGTGCCACACACGTCGGCGCACGCCGACGACCTCGAACCTGCCGCGCGCGCCCTGGTTGCCGACGACATGTTGACCCCGGTCGACACCGGCGATGTCTGCGTGAATTACGACAAGGCGTGGTTCGCTGATAAGGGCGTCGTTCCGCCCGCATCGCTCGCCGATCTCGCCGAACCCGACTACAAGGGTCTTCTCGTCGTACAGAACCCGGAGACATCGTCACCCGGTCTTGCGTTCCTCCTCGCGACGATTGCCGAATTCGGTGACGACGGGTGGGAGTCGTTCTGGTCGTCGCTGCGTGACAACGACGTGAAGATCGTCGACGGTTGGACCCAGGCCTACACCGTCGAGTTCTCGGGTTCGTCCGGCAAGGGCAACCGACCACTTGTCGTCAGCTATGCGTCGAGCCCGCCTGCCGAGGTGGTGTACTCCGACCCGCCGGTCACCGAGCCGCCGACCGGTGTCGTCGAGTCGACGTGTTTCCGACAGGTTGAGTTCGCCGGCGTGCTGCGCGGCTCGGAATATCCGCGTGCTGCGGGACAGCTCGTCGACTATCTGTCGAGCCCGGCATTCCAGGCCGACCTGCCACTGACTCTCTTCGTGAATCCGGCGAATACGACAGTTGAATTGCCCGAGGTATTCACCGACTTCGCGGCGACGCCCGCGATGCCGTTGACGATGGATCCGGCCACAATCGAGGAGAACCGCACGGCGTGGCTCGAAGCGTGGCGGGCCTCGGCGTTGTGACGACCGCGATCCTCACTCCCTACGCGCGGGCGGCACGGCGGTTGCTCGTGGTGCCCGCGATGTTTGTCGGCGTGTTCACCGTGTGGCCTGCGGTCACGACGTTGCGGCGCGGATTCGACCTAGCGGCAACGATCACCGACGGTGGCCTGCGCAGCACCGTGTGGTTCACCACATGGCAGGCAGCGATCTCGACCGTGTCCACACTCGTGGTCGGTATACCCGTCGCTTGGGTACTCACTCGGCACGAATTCGTCGGACGACGCATCGTTCGTGCCCTCACGCTCGTGCCGTTCGTGCTTCCCACGCTCGTCGTCGGCCTCGCTTTCCGCACGGTACTGCCCTCCGGTCTGCGGACGGGTGTTGCACCGCTCGTCATTGCGCATGCGTTTCTCAACGTTGCCGTCGTCGTGCGCATCGTTGGCGCACGATGGGAATCACAGCCCCGCGGCTTCGACGATGCCGCGGCAACGCTCGGCGCCGGCCCCGTCGTGCGTTTCCGCACCGTGACGTGGCCCGCACTGCGCGCCAGCATCGTCGCAGCGGGCGGCCTGGTATTCATGTACTGCTTCTCGACGTACGGCACAGCGCGCGTTCTCGCCGGTCCATCACGACCGGTGGTGGAAACGGAGATCTACCGTTTCGCCGTGCTGGCGGGCGACACGCGCGCGGCCTCGGCATTGGCCGTCGCGCAGATCGTGCTCGTCGGCATCGTCCTAGCGATCACCGCGCCAAGCACGAGACACGGTGCATCACACGCCACAACACCGGCGAGACCGGTCAACTTGCGCAACGCAACACACGCACGGCGTGCCGGGGTAACCCTCGGCGCCGTGATCATCGCGGCGGTCTTCGTGATTCCGCCCGTCGGTCTCGCCGTGCGTTCGTTGCGCGTCGGCGATGCCTTCACCTTGTCCGCCTGGCGAAACGCGTTCGGCTCGACCACTTCCTTGCACCTCGTCGATGCGATCACGGCATCGATCGCCACCGCTCTCGTAGCGGCCGTGATCACCGTTGTCGTCGGAACTCTCGTCGCTTTCGTGCAGGTCCACGCGACTTCACGAACGACACGCGGCATCGCAACGGCCTGCGAGGTGATCCCCGTCGTCGTATCAGCCGTTGTGGTGGGCCTTGGATTCCTCCTCGCATTTCGTGAGAGCCCCGTCGACTGGCGAGGGCGGTGGTGGCTTCTGCCCGTGTCGCACGCCGTCGTGGCACTCCCCCTCGTCTCGCGGACGATCGCCGCGTCGATGCGTCAGATTCCCCAAGACCTCCGCAATGCGGCTTCGACCCTCGGGGCGAGCCCGCTGCGTGTCTTCTCGTCGATCGATGCGTCGCTGCTGCGGCGCCCCATCGGAGCGGCTACGACGCTTGCGGCACTCGTGTCATTGGGAGAGTTCGGGGCCTCCAGCCTGCTCAGCAGGCGCGGCAACGAAACGCTCACGATGGCCATCGGTCGCCTTCTGGGTCGGCCCGGCGACATTCTCCAGGCGCAGGCGTTCGTCGCGGCAGTCGTTCTTGCCGCACTCTGTCTCTCACTGGTCGCGTTCGTCGACCGGGTCACCACGGGAGATATCGGATGACCACACCGGGCCTCGAAGTCGACCATGTGAACGTGGCATTCGGCGACTCGTCCGTGCTCGTCAACGTCTCGCTTCGGCTCGAACGCGGTGAAATCGTCGCAGTCCTGGGCCCGAGTGGGTCGGGCAAGTCGACGCTCTTGCGCGCGATCACGGGCCTCGTCGAGATCAACTCCGGAACCGTACGTGTCAACGGGGTCGACATGCATGGTGTCGCGACGCACCGTCGCGGTGTCGGCTTCGTATTCCAGAACAATCAACTCTTTCCGCACCTCGACGTGGCCGACAACGTGGGTTACGGCCTACGCATCGCACGTGCGCCGTCGGCGCAACGCCACGCGCGCGTCACGGAACTGCTCTCACTCGTCGGATTGCCCCACCATGGTGAGCGCGACGTCGCCACTTTGTCGGGCGGCGAGGCCGCACGGGTCGCGCTTGCACGTTCGCTCGCCACCTCGCCACCCGTGCTGTTGCTCGACGAACCGTTGGCGGGCCTGGACCATGATCTGCGCTATGCGCTCGCCGAAGACCTGCGCCGCGTAATCCGAGCCGCGGGTTCGACGACTCTCGTCGTCACCCACGACCCCGTCGAGGCCGAGAGGATTGCCGATCGCGTCGTTCGCCTTGTTGATTTGTCGGGCGAATTGACGGCAGAACTATCGTCGGACGGGCAATGACCGCCCATCACTACGACATCGGCATCGCAACCACCGCCGAGATTCTCGCTTTGCGCATGTCGGTGCTGCGCGACGGCACACCGTCACAAGACCCGCGCTACGCCGAAGACGACCACGACACCACCGTGCATCTCGTCGCCCGCGATCACACCACCGGCATCGTCGCCACGTCGTCATGGCTACCACGGCCCTTCCCTCCCGAGCCCGACGCGCCGGGCGTTCAACTTCGGGGAATGGCGGTCGACAAGGCGCTCCAGAGCAGGGGAATCGGTGCCTTGCTG
>JBMTOT010000099.1:0-5241 GCA_049442935.1 Ilumatobacteraceae bacterium
GACGAAGGTCCGCGCGTCTCGGTGGTGCATGTGCTTGCTCCCCACGCCCCATGGCGCCTGACGCCCGACTTGCGGGTCACGCCCCAGTCGCCCGAGATCTCCACGAAGAACCCCGACGACGAAGACGGAGTGCGCGACACCTACCAGGCCTTCCTTCATCAGCTCGCCGCGACCGATCGGGTGGTGGCCGAGATGATCGACGATCTGAAGGCCTCCGGCCGTTGGGACGACACACTGCTCGTCGTGTCTGCCGATCACGGCATCTCGTTTCGTGCGTCTCAGCCCCAGCGCCACACCGACTTCTCCGACATGGGACAGTCAGACGACATCTTCCGAGTGCCGTTGTTCGTGAAGTACCCGGGGCAGAGGGCGGGCGAGACCAGCGACTGCCCGGTCTCGAACCTCGACATCGTGCCGACGATCGTCGACGTCACGGACACCCAGACATCGTGGCAATTTGACGGTGTGTCGCTCGCCGGTCCGTGCCCGACCGACCGAGTGCGCGAGGTTCGCTCGGCAACGGGGGAGACGGCAGTGATGAGCGAGGACTTTCAGGCGGTGGTTGCTCGGGTCGGGGTCTATGACGAGATGGTCGATGCCGACGGACCGGTCGAGCGGGTTGTCGCAGTCGGCCGATCGGCCGCTCTCATCGGCACTCAGATGCCCAAGACCGTCGTCGACGATCGGGTCGTCTCGTGGACCTTGACGCAGAGAAAGTCATTCGACGCGGTTGCCGGCAGCCGCGGAACGAGTGCTCCGGGGCAGGTGACCGGCACGATCGAACTGTCGCGACCGTTGCCGTCGGGAACCGAAGGAATCCTTGCGGTGAGCGGCCGCGCGGCGGCCGTGCTGGGCGAGCTGTCGGGGGCCGAGGGCACCGTGAAGTTCACCGCGATTCTCGATCACCGCGCACTGACACCCGGCCCCCACACGGTGCAATTGTGGGTGCGCACACCCGACGGGTCGCTCAGCCGCGCGCCGGACTGACGAGTCGCCGCCATTCGTCGGGATCCTCGAGGCGGCGAACGACGTCCGGAACATCGTCGCCGTCGAGCGGCCGGCCGATGAGGTATCCCTGGGCGCGGTGACACCCGAGGGAGGAGAGCACATCGAGCTGTCCGGTCGTCTCGACCCCTTCGGCCACGACTTCGGCCCCGAGAGTTGCGGCCATCGCAACGATCGTGCGAACGATCGACTGCGTGCCGGGGTCGTCGATGTCGTTCACGAACGTGCGGTCGACCTTCACGCAATGAATGGGGAAGCGCTGCAGCAGCGAGAGCGAGGAATATCCGGTGCCGAAGTCGTCGATCGCAATGCGAACCCCGATCGACTCGAGCCGGCGCAACGCGGAGAGCGCCTGGGTGGTGTCTGTGATCATGACGCCCTCTGTGACCTCGAGCCAAAGCTGATCGGCCGGCACTCCCGTGGCCGCCAGAGCATCGACGACGGTCTGGACGAACTGAGGGTCGTGCAACTGGCGCGGCGAGACGTTCACGTTGATGGTGGTGCTCGGTTTGCAGACCCCGGAATCGATCCATGTGCGCAACTGGGCCAGCGAGTCGCGAAGCGCCCAGCCCCCGAGAGGCACGATCGTGCCGGTGTCCTCGGCCACGGGGATGAATTCATCGGGCGACACCGCCGATCCGTCGCGCTCCCAGCGCATGAGCGACTCGAAGCCGACCACGAGACCGAGCGACACGTCGACGATGGGCTGGTGCACGAGGCGCAACTCGTTTCGTTCGAGCGCGCGGTAGAGGGCCGTCTCGATGTCGAGGCGCTGCGTCACCTGCGCGACCATTGAGTCGTCGAACAATGCGATGCAGTTGCGCCCCGCATCCTTGGCGCGGTACATCGCCGTGTCGGCGTGGCGCATGAGGGCATCGGCGCCGATCTCTAGTCCGGCCGGCGCGTATGCGACGCCCACGCTGGCGGTCACGAACATGTCGGGCCCGACGGCTCCTATCGGGTCGCGGAACGCGTCGAGCACTCGCTCGGCGAGCATCACCGACTCGGTGGCGTTCACCGATCGGTCGTCGAGCACGACGAACTCGTCGCCCGCGATTCGCCCGACCACCGCGTGGTCGGGGACGGCCGCGATGAGTCGGGACGCAACCCCCGACAGCACGTCGTCACCGATCGAGTGGCCGAGGCTGTCGTTGATGTTCTTGAAACGGTCGACATCGATGAACAGCACGGTCGGCTGCCGCGGGGTGCCCCACGACGCGCGAAGCGCGGTGTCGATGTGCCGAAGCATGAGGGTGCGGTTCGGTAGTCCGGTGAGGGAGTCGGTGAGCGCTCCGCGCACGAGCTGCTCCTGCGTCGATTCGTTGGCCCTGACCGACTGCACCACGCGCGCCATCACGACGGCCGCAAGAACCGCCGACGACACGGTGCGCACCCAGCGGTCGCTCTGGTCGGCCGCGTCGGTCACCGCGAGAGTGATCACCGGGGCCACGAGAGCCGCAGTCGTGGCAACGAGCCGCGCCATGAGGGGGCTCGACTGCCGCATGCGTCCGGAGACGGTCAGAATCCGCACCGACGGGTGCAGGAGGGCGGCCGCCGCGGCCGCGCATGCCGCGACGAGCGGGGCATCGATCCACTCGCGGCCGATGGTGTTTCCCTCGCGCAACGCGAGGGCGCGAACGATCATTCCGGCTACCTGCAGTGCGACTGCAGTCGAGGCGAACGACAGTGCAGGCGACGGTGCCGCATCAGAAAAAAGAACGACCGACAGCAGTGCGACCACGACAATCGCAAGTGCGAGGGTGGCGCTGCGGAGCACCGGTTCGATGCCGGTGGCGGGCGAGTCGGCCAGTGACGGGTGCACGATCAGAACCCACGCCAGAACCCACGCACCGAGCCCGACGATCAGCCCGTCTGCAATGACGCTTGCTGCGCGGTCGGCGAGGCGTCGTCGCGCGACCGCGACCAGTCCGGCGGCCAAAACGATCTGTGATGCAATCAGGAGCGACTCTGGTGCGGTTGTTGGGGCCGAATCAGCGACCTTCTCGAGGTCGATCGCACGCGCGACGGCGATCCCGGCGACGATTGCCGGAGTGAAGATCCACGCGCGAGCCGGCAACCGGTGAACGACGGCGCCTGCGAGGCAGGCAAGACCTGCGACGATGAGCGCCGCGGTTGCGGTTGCATCCGGCGTGGCGCCGGTTCCGGAGCCGGTGGCGTGGGCGGCGGCGAGTGCGACACCGACTGCGGCGACTGCCCAAGACAACGCGGTGAAAGTCCTACGCATCGATCAGACCGCTCTTTTCCCTCGCTGGAACAGAAATTGACCGTACTACGGCCGGTTCCGTCAGCGCGGGAAGGGTTCACGGCTCGCTCGGCTGTCGGGATAGCCTTGGGTTCGTAATGTCCACCGCCACCCCAACCGTGACGGTTGTCGTCCCGGGAACACACCTCATGGCAGAACTGCTGGGGGAACGTGACGAGCATCTGCGGCGCGTCGAGGAATCTTTTCCCGACGTGTCGGTGGTGGTGCGCGGCAACGAGATCGCGGTCGCTGGTCCCCGGTCGCACCAGGTCGGACGACTGTTCGAGGAAATGGTGCTCCTTCTGCAGCGAGGCGAGCGTGTTGATGCGTCGGTGATGGACCGAAGCATTGTCATGGTTCGTGCCGACGAGCGGCCGAGCACGGTGCTCACCGACGACATTCTGAAGGGCGCCAGAGGGCGCATGGTGCGGCCAAAGACAGCGGGCCAGAAGCGTTATGTCGATGCAATCAGGCAGAACACGGTCACCTTCGCGATCGGCCCGGCCGGAACAGGCAAGAGCTGGCTCGCGGTGGCGATGGCGGTGCAGGCTCTGCATGCCCGGGAAGTACAGCGGATCATTCTCACCCGCCCGGCAGTCGAAGCGGGCGAGAGGCTCGGCTTCCTGCCCGGCGATCTGATGGCAAAGATCGACCCGTACCTGCGTCCGCTCTACGACGCGCTCTACGACATGGTCGAAGCAGAGGCGGCACAGAAGCTCATCGAGCGCCAGACGGTCGAAGTTGCTCCGCTCGCGTTCATGCGCGGACGCACGCTGAACAACTCGTTCATCATTCTGGACGAGGCACAGAACTCCACGCCCGAACAGATGAAAATGTTTCTCACGCGCATCGGATTCGGCTCGAAAGTCGTGGTCACCGGCGATGTCTCACAGATCGACGTGCCGGACGGCCGCAGCGGGCTCGTCGGTCTCGAGCCGACTCTGGCCGGAGTCGACTCGCTCGCATTCGTGCATCTCGACGGCGCCGACGTCGTGCGGCATCGGATCGTGGCCGACATCGTGGCCGCCTACGACCGTGCGGCGCCGCAGCAGCGTGCACCGCGACAAGTTCGCCCTCGCGGGGGCAGTCGTGGCTGACGGGCGACCTCGAATCGACGCCCCGCGTCTCACCGGCGGGGCGGGAACGCCCGAGGTGTGGGCGGCCGATGAGCAGGACGAGGTGCCCATAGACCTCGATCGATGGCGCGATCTGGCGTCTGGCGCACTCGCCGATTCGGGTGTGCGCGGAGCCTGCGAACTTTCCTTGTTCTTTGTCGACACCGAGGCCATGTCGGCGTTGAATGCCGAGCACATGGGAAAGACCGGTCCGACCGATGTGCTCGCGTTCCCGCTCGACGGCGTGACAGTTGCCGAGGCCCAGGGTCCCGGCGCGATCACGAAGGGGCCGGTGCGCAACGATCCCGACCGCGACGACGTGCCGTTGCTCCTCGGCGACGTGTTGGTGTGTCCGGCAGTGGCGCGTGATCAGGCTCCGGACCATGCGGGAACGCTCGACGACGAGCTGGCGCTTCTTGTGGTGCACGGAATCTTGCACGTACTCGGCCACGACCACGACGACCCCGACGACGAGGCCGCGATGCGTGCGGCGGAGAAATCGATTCTCGAGCGACACCATTGGCGCGGTCCGGCTCCTGCCGGTTTCCGCCAGGACCACGGAGACAAGTCATGATTGCCAAGGCCCCGACCACCGCCGATTGGTGGATGATCGTCGTCATCGGCGTGCTCTTTTTTGCGCTGGTGGTGATGGCGGTGGCCGAGATGGGGCTCTCGCGCATCTCGAAGCCGAAGGCCCAGGCACTGGCCGACACCGGCGCCCGCGGCGGTGCCGCGTTGCTCGCGATGGTGAGCCACCCCGAGCGGTGGGTGAATCCGTTGCTTCTGTCGGTCAACGTCTGCCAGACGGTCCAGGCCACCCTGACCGGTGTCGTCGCCGGGCGTTTGTTCGGACCGGCC
>JBMTOT010000100.1:0-5222 GCA_049442935.1 Ilumatobacteraceae bacterium
GACGAGCCACGAGACCGAGCGCGCCGCCGCGCTCGCGACGCGCATGGTCACCGTCGACGGGGGTCTCGTGAGAGAAGGCGACGCATGAAGCGGCGCATCGTGCTCGCAGTCGCACGCAAAGACTTGCGCATCGAGTGGAACAGCCGCGTGCTCACGAACCAGGTCGCCCCGTTCGCTGCCGTGGTGATGGTGATGTTCGCCTTCGCTCTCGACAACGAGGGCATCTTGCAGCGGGTCGCTCCCGGCCTCGTATGGCTGGCGGTGCTCTTCAGCATGCTCGTGGTGGTGCAGCGCGGTTTCGCCGTCGAAACAGCCGACGGCGCGCTCGATTCACTCCGTGTCGCCGGTGTCGACCCGGCCGCGTTGTATCTCGGCAAGTCGCTCGCGCTGATGGTGCAGTTGGCAGCCCTCGAGGCGATCTTGGTGGCAACTGCTGTCGTGCTCTACGGCGTCACGGTGTCAGGCGCGGGGGCGGTGCTGTTGGTGGCAACGGCGCTGTTCTCGACTGTCGGTCTCGGATTCTCGGGCGTTCTCTACGGCGGGCTGGCCGCAGGTGCCCGCGGTCGCGAGACACTGCTGCCGCTTCTTCTGCTGCCGGTGGTTGCCCCGGTGCTCATCGGTGCGACTCGGGCCACTGAGGCCGCATTTGGCTCCGGTGGCGCCACAGTCGACGAAGGGTGGGGCTGGCTCGGGCTTCTTGCCACATTCGCCGTCGCATTCGGGGCTGTCGGGTCCGTTGCATTCGGGCCTCTTGTCGACGAGTGAGGCCCGTTGCCCCTGGCCGGGCGTGACGAACACCATTCCGGAACGATCCGCCGTGATTTCCCAACGGGTTCCGGCGCCGACAGACTAGGGAGCCGTGACCGTCCCCTCGTCGCCGTCCGCCGGCACCGGCACACCTGCCACCCGTCGACTCGGGGTGGCGGTGCTCGCAATGATGGCGATGCTCGTCGCCCTCGGGCTGTGGTTCTCCGGCGAGGACGTCGTGCAGGGACAAACCGTTCGCATCATGTATGTGCACGTTCCCACGATCTGGGTCGCCTACATGAGTTTTGCCTTCACGGCTGTGTGCTCGGGGGTCTACCTCTCGGGCAAGCAGCGCTCGCTCGGGTGGGACCGCGTTGCCGGGGCGAGCGCCGAGATCGGGGTTTTGTTCGTGGCCCTCTCGCTCGTGACAGGAAGCCTCTGGGGTCGCATCACGTGGGGCACCTTCTGGGTGTGGGACGCACGACTCACCACCACATTGTTCCTCTTCATCACCTACGTCGGATATCTCGCGGTGCGACGACTGGGCGGAACCCACAGGCAGCGCGCCCGTCGCTCGGCAGTTCTGGCGCTGTTGGCGGTGCTCGAGATTCCGCTCGTGCATTTCAGTGTTGTCCTGTGGCGGTCGTTGCACCAGGAGGCATCGGTTGCGAACACCAATGCGCGCGTCGAACTCGACGGCCTGATGCTCTTCAGTCTCTTCTTCGGTCTTGCCACGTTCACGGCGGCGTGGGTGTGGCTCCTGATGCACCGCCAGCGCGCTCTCTATCTCGAAGACACCGTCTCTGACCGTGGTCTCGATGCCGCGATCGAGGCGCGTCGGAGCGAAGCAGGGGTGGTGTGACCATGTGGCCCTTCACCATGGACGACGCCGGGTTCATTCTCTTGTCGTGGGTGCTCAGCCTCGTCGCCACCGGCGGCTATGCCGCGTGGGTGGTTCGCCGCGGAAAGGCCTTGTCGCGCAACGCGTCGCGAGAGGAGCTGCCGTGGACCTGACCCCGCGCGAGGTGCCCGGGTCGTCGCCGAAGGCGAAGAAGCGGTGGCTGCCGATGCTGATCGTCGTGGGCGCGGTCGTTGCGGGTGGTGTGGTGGTGACCCAGTTCCTCACAAGTGCGATCGACTACTACTGCAACGTCGACGAGGTGGGCACCAAGAGCGGCTGCGAAGGTGACCGACGCATGCGCGTCCAAGGCATCGTCGAGAAGGGCTCCTTCGAGCGTTCGGCGACCGGAAGTGCCTTCGTGATCGAGTTCAACGGCAAGAAGATAAACATCACCTATGCGGGTGACCCTGGCGGTGTCTTCCAGGAGTGCATCTCTGTCGTGGCGCACGGTCGTGTCGTGAACGGCACGTTCGAGAGCGACCGCATCGAGGTGAAGCACTCGAACGAGTACGTGGAGAAGAACGACGACCGCATCAGTTCGTCCGACGAGGAGTCGGCGGCATGCTCGCTGCAGGAGGCGTAGGAGGCCCGCTCGGTCGGGCGGCCCTCGTTGTCGGACTCGTGGGGGCCGTGTTCGGCCTCATCGCCGCCGTCATGGGTGTGCGCGGCGCCGACCGCCGGGTTGCGCGTCTCGTGCCGAGGTTCGCCTGGTTGATGGGTCTCGCCTCGGTGGGGGCGTTCGCCGCCATGGAATGGGCGATGACCACCCGTGATTTCTCGCTCGCCTATGTGCAGAAGGTGGGTTCAACCTCAACGCCGGCGCTCTACAACTTCGCGGCAGTGTGGAGCGCGCTCGAGGGATCGATCCTCATGTGGTTGGTGGTGCTGTGTCTGCTCACCGTCGCGCTCGCAGTGAAGTACCGCGATCGCGTCGACGACCCGATGGTGGGCTGGGCGATGGCGACGATGTTCGTCGTGTCCATCTTCTTCTTCATGCTGACGCTTGGTCCGGCGAGCCCGTTCCTCGAGGGGCCGCCCGGCGTCTTCGACGGGCCGGGACCGAACCCTCTGCTGCAGAACCACGTGCTCGTGATGTTCCACCCGCCGATCCTCTACATCGGATACGTCGGTATGACGGTGCCGTTCGCCTTTGCGATCGGAGCGTTGATCACCGGTCGTCTCGGTGAGGGGTGGTTGCTCGAGACTCGCCGGTGGGCGCTCGTGTCGTGGAGCATGTTGACACTCGGCATCATTCTCGGTGGCTGGTGGAGCTACGAAGTGCTCGGCTGGAGCGGCGTGTGGGCGTGGGACCCGGTCGAGAATGCGTCGTTCATTCCTTGGCTGACCGCGACCGCCTACATCCACTCTGTGCTGGTGCAGGAACGCCGCGGAATGCTGCGCGTGTGGAACATCTCGCTCCTGGTGGCGACGTTCTCGCTCACGATTCTCGGCACGTTCCTCACCCGGTCGGGAGTGCTGAACAGCGTGCACGCATTCAGTGAGTCCGACATCGGCCCGTGGCTCCTCTCGTTCTTCGCCTTCATCGTGGTGGTGTCGATCGGGCTCATCGGATGGCGAGGCGACCGACTGCGCGCGCCGGGCGTGATCGACTCGCCTGTCTCGCGCGAGGGGGCGTTCCTTGCGAACAACGTCGTCTTCTCCGTGTTCGCGTTCGTCGTGCTGCTCGGAACGGTGTTTCCGCTCGTCGTCGAGGCGGTGCAGAACCGCCAGTTGGTGGTCGGCGAGCCGTTCTTCGACCGTCTCTCGCAGCCGATCGGACTGGTGCTGCTGTTCTTGATGTGCGTGGCGCCGGTGCTGCCGTGGCGCAAGGCGTCGGGCGAGCTGCTGTCGGAACGGCTCTTCTGGCCGGCTTGGGTCGGCACCGGGACACTCGTGCTCGCCGTCGTGCTCGGGGCGACCGGGTTCGCGGCGCTCCTCACGTTTGGCCTCGGCGGGTTCGCGGCAGGTGCCGCGCTTCGCCAGCTTGTTCTCGCCACGCGTCGACAGGGGTGGCGCGGGCTGGTCGGACGTGCGAACGGCGGCATGATCGTGCACCTCGGCGTCATTCTGATGGCGGTTGCTCTCGCGGCGTCGAACTCCTACACCCGCAGCCAGGAACTGACTCTCGAACAGGGCCGCCCGGCGCGATGGGGCGGCCACACCTTTGAACTGGTCGGTTTTTCGGAGGTGGACGACGAGCGCGTGACTGCGATCAAGGCGTTGGTCTCGATCGACGGCGGCCAGCCGTACGCGCCTGCGATCTCGAAGTACAAGGCGATGGGCATGAACGTCGGCACGCCGTCGGTGCGGACTGGGTTCGCAAAAGACATCTACCTGACTCTCGAGCCGCCGGTGAAGCCGACGAGCGAGTCGGCAAAGATCAAAGTGTTCGTGAAGCCGATGATTCTGTGGCTGTGGATCGGTGGCGGGCTGATGGGACTCGGCACTCTTCTCGCGCTGTTCCCCGGGCGCCGGCGCCGGCCGACTGATCCGGTGTCGGCACTCGTTGACGTTGATGCGATGTCGGAGAAGGCATGAGTGGCGAGGCACCTGCAAGGTCGCGCGTTGCGCCATGGGCTGCGGCCGCGGCTGGTGTGGTGATTGCGGGTTTGCTGGCTGTGCTCGTGCTTGCCGAACCTGGATCGAGCGACGATGCCTCGTCGCCGCTGCTCGGAAACCCTGCGCCGGCGGTCGTGTCGACGACGCTCGAGGGCGATCGCTTCGATCTCTCGCGTCGCAAGGGCAGCTGGGTGGTGTTGAACTTCTTCAACTCGACGTGCGTGCCGTGCATCCGCGAGCACCCGGTGCTCGTCGAGTGGGAGGCCTCGCAGCGCACCGCATCTGATCCGGTCGAGCTCTACACGATCGTGAACGACGACTCCGACGAGGCGGTCACTTCGTTCTTCACCGCCAACGGTGGCGACTGGCCGAAGATCCGCGACGACGACGGGTCGATCGCCGTCGCATTCGGTGTGGCGAAAGTCCCGGAGACGTGGGTGATCGACCCGGCAGGGTTCGTGCGACTGCGAGTTCTCGGCGAGATCGAGAAGGGATTCCTCGAATCGCGACTTGGTGAGTTGCGCTCGCCGTCGGGGCAGGCTCCGTGAAGCGGCCGAAGTCGTGGCCGGCGTGGGCACTCATGCTGCTCGTCGCCGCGTCGGCGCTCGGTGTCGGGGCGACGCGCGATTCGGGTCCGTCGACGCAGGCCGAGCGGATCGACGCAATCGCACAACGCCTCGCATGCCCGACCTGCGACGGCGAGAGCATCTACGTCTCGCGGGCTTCGGCCGCTGAGGCAATTCGCAACCAGGTGGCGCGCGACGTCGCCGCCGGTCAGTTGACCGACGACCAGATCATCGCCCAGATCGCCGACCGCTACCGCGCCCAGGTGCTGCTCGTTCCGCGCGCGACCGGGTTCGACTCGTTGGTGTGGGTGATCCCGGTCGTGGTGTTTGCAGTCGCGGTGACCGGGCTCGCCACTGCTTTTTCGCGTTGGCGCAAAGACAATCCGGCCGGCGCGAGCGACGACGACGAGGCGCTGGTGGAACGGCTGCTGGCTGAGGATGCAGACGTC
>JBMTOT010000101.1:0-5153 GCA_049442935.1 Ilumatobacteraceae bacterium
TCACCGCGTAGTACTCGACGCGGAACGGGTTGTTGAAGCCCTTCAACTTCGGCACTCGCTGCTTGAGCGGCATCTGGCCGCCTTCGAAGCCGCGGGCAACGGTGTTGCGGGCGTACTGACCCTTGGTGCCTCGGCCGGCGGTCTTGCCGCCCTTGCCGCCGATGCCGCGTCCGACGCGCTTGCGGCGCTTGACGCTTCCGGGTGCTGGTGCGAGTTCGTCGACGCGCATGATCAGTTGTTCTCCTCTACTGAGATCAGGTGCGGCACGCGCGCGATCATCCCGCGAATCTCGGGACGGTCGGGCAGCGTGTTGGTGTCACCGATCTTGCTCAGCCCGAGCGCACGGAGCGTGCCGCGGGTCTTGGGCTTCTCGCCGATGCGCGAACGAAGCAAGGTCACCGTGATCGACTGTGCCATCTCAGTGCACCTCCCCCGCGGCGAGCGCACGCTTGCGCTCGTTGTAGGCCTTCAGCATTCCCTTCGGAGTGAACGAATCTGCCGGGAGACCGCGGCGCTTGGCGATCACGTCGGGGCGCTGCAGGTCTTGCAGGCCCTGGATGGTGGCGCGGGCGACGTTGATGTGGTTCGCAGAGCCGAGCGACTTCGCGAGCACGTCGTGGATGCCGGCCTCTTCGAGAATGATGCGCGCGGCACCGCCGGCTATGACGCCGGTACCGGGTGCGGCGGGCTTCAAGAGCACGCGACCCGCACCGCTCACGCCGAGGATCGGGTGAGTGATGGTCGAGCCCGCGAGAGCAACCTCGAACAGGTTGCGCTTCGCCTCCTCGGTGCCCTTCTGGATGGCGAGGGGCACTTCCTTGGCCTTGCCGTAGCCGAGACCGACGCGGCCGTTGCCGTCGCCGACCACCACGAGAGCGGTGAACGAGAAACGGCGACCACCCTTGACGACCTTGGCCACACGGTTGATGTGGATCACCCGCGACTCGCGCAGGGCGCCCGGCTCGGTGGGTGCATTGGTGAATTGGTTGCTCATCAGAACTCCAGTCCTGCGTCACGTGCGGCCTGGGCCGCTGCTGCGACGCGTCCGTGGTAGGCGAAACCGCCGCGGTCGAACACGACCGCAGTGACTCCGGCCGCCTTGGCGCGCTCGGCGATCAACTGTCCGACCTTGGTGGCGGCCGCGACGGTGGCGCCGCTGGCGCCACGCATCGATGCCTCCACCGACGACGCGGCCGCGATGGTGTGGCCGTTGTCGTCGTCGATCAGCTGCATGTTGAAGTGCTTGTTGGTGCGGTGCACCGCGAGACGCGGACGCGTCGCGGTTCCGTGGATCTTCTTGCGCACGCGGCGGTGACGACGGAGTCGCTGCTCGCGGCGGATCTGGGACATGTTTGCCATGGTCGCTTACTTCTTTCCGGCCTTGCCGGCCTTCCGGAGGACGCGCTCGTTCGCGTAGCGAACACCCTTGCCCTTGTACGGCTCGGGCTTGCGGATCGCGCGGATGTCGGCGGCCACCTGGCCGACGAGCTCCTTGTCGATGCCCTTCACGATGATCTTGGTCTGGGCAGGCACCTCGAAGGTGATGCCCTCTGGTGCCGGAACGATGACCGGGTGAGAGAAACCGAGCGCGAGTCGCAGGTTCTGACCCTGTGCTTCTGCGCGGTATCCGACGCCGACAATGTCGAGTTCTTTCGCGAAGCCCTCGGTCACGCCGACCACCATGTTGCTCACGAGCGTGCGCGAGAGACCGTGCATTGCGCGGTTCTGGCGCTCGTCGTTCGGACGCTCCACGAGGAGCGTCGACTCTTCCTTGCGCACCGAGATCTCGCCGGGAACCTCGCGGGACAGGGTGCCCTTCGGCCCCTTCACCGTGACGGTGCGTCCGGCGATCGTCACCTCGACCCCCGACGGGATCGAGATGGGTGCTTTTCCGATACGTGACATGTCGTCTACCTCCCGCTCACCACACGAAACAGAGGACTTCGCCGCCGACCTTGCGCTTGCGCGCCTCGCGGTCGGTCATGAGACCCTGGCTGGTGGACAGAACTGCGACTCCGAGGCCGCCGAGAACGCGGGGAACCTGCTTGCTCGAGCGGTACACGCGCAAGCCCGGGGTCGAGACCCTGGTGACGCCGCTGATGGTGCGGCGACGGTCGTCGGAGTACTTCATGCTCACGGTCAACTCGTTGCCCGGACCCTTGCGTGCGGGGGCCACCGAATAGTCGGCGATGTAGCCCTCGCTCTTCAGGATCTCGGCCAGAGCGACCTTCTGCTTCGACGACGGCATCACGACCGACTCCTTGTACGCGGTGTTCGCGTTCCGGATTCGGGTGAGCATGTCGGCAATGGGATCAGTCATCATGTGCGGTCACCTCACCAGCTGGCCTTGGTCAGGCCGGGAATCTCGCCTGCATGCGCCATGTCGCGCAGGCAGACGCGGCAGAGGCCGAACTTGCGGTACACCGAACGCGCGCGCCCGCACTTGCGGCAGCGCGTGTACGCACGCACCTTGAACTTGGGCTTGGCGTTCGACTTGTTGATCAGAGACTTCTTGGCCATCTCACTCCACCTGTCACTTCTTCTTGCCGCCACGGACCGGGCCGCGCGACTTTGCCTTGCGGCGAGGGGCGGGTCCGCCCTCGTTGCCGCGCTTGAACGGGAAACCGAACGCGTCGAGCAATGCCCGACCCTGCTCGTTCGTCACGCCTGTCGTGACGATGGTGATGTCCATGCCACGGGGTGCGTCGATCTTGTCGTAGTCGATCTCGGGGAAGACCGTCTGCTCGGCGAGGCCGAAGGTGTAGTTGCCTCGGCCGTCCCATGAGTGCGCCGGCAGTCCGCGGAAGTCACGGATACGCGGGATCGCGATCGACAGCAGGCGGTCGAAGAACTCCCACATGCGGTCGCCGCGCAGCGTCACCTTGCAGCCGATGGCCTGGTCTTCGCGCAGCTTGAAGCCCGCGATCGAGTCGCGCGACTTGGTCACCACGGGCTTCTGTCCCGAGATCACCGTGAGGTCGGCGACGGCACCTTCGAGCAGCGACGGCTGCTGGGTGGCCCTGCCGACGCCCATGTTGATCACGATCTTGTCGAGCGTGGGAACCTGCATCGGGTTCGCGAGCCCGAGCTGCTCCATGAGTGCCTTGCGAATCTCGTCGTCGTAACGACGGCGCAGGCGCGGTGCGGTTGCGGTGGCCATCAGACCTCGTCTCCCGTCTTCTTCGCGACGCGCACCTTGGTGCCGTCGTCCTTCACCTTGTACCCGAGGCGGGTGGTCTTGCCCTTGTGCACGAACATCACGTTCGATGCGTCGATGGGCATCGGCTTTTCGATGATGTCGGCCTTGTCGGTCGCACTGCGCGCCTTCGTGTGGCGCTTGGCGATGTTGACGCCCTCGACGATCACCTTGTTGCGGCGGGGCTGGACCTCGATGATCTCGCCCTCTTTGCCCAGGTCTTTTCCTGCGATCACCTTCACGGTGTCACCCTTGCGCAGCTTCATGGTCACAGCACCTCCGGTGCAAGCGAGACGATTCGCATGAACTTCTTGTCGCGCAGCTCGCGGCCGACCGGGCCGAAGATGCGGGTGCCGCGCGGCGTCAGGTCTTCCTTGATGAGCACGGCGGCGTTCTCGTCGAAGCGGATGTAGCTGCCGTCGGGACGACGCTTCTCCTTCTTCACTCGAACGACCACGCAGCGCACGACCTCGCCCTTCTTCACGCCGGCACCGGGGATCGCGTCCTTCACGGTGCCGATGAAGACGTCACCGATCGATGCGTAGCGACGGCGCGTTCCGCCGAGAACCTTGATGACGAGGACTTCCTTGGCGCCGCTGTTGTCGGCAACGCGCAGACGGGACTCTTGCTGGATCACTTTGCACGCTCCACGATCTCGACGATGCGCCAGCGCTTCAGCTTCGACATCGGTCGGGTCTCCATCACGCGCACGCGGTCGCCCACCTGCACGTCGTTCTTCTCGTCGTGCGCGTAGAGCTTCTTCGTGCGCAGCACGAACTTGTCGTACTTGCGGTGGCGAACGCGCTCGACCACGGCGATGACCGCCGTCTGGTTCATCTTGTTCGACACGACCGTGCCCTCGCGCACCTTGCGGGCGCTGCGGTCGGTCGACTCGGTGGTCTCTGCCATCTGTCTGCTCACTTCCCTGCTGCCTCGGCCGCGGCGATTTCGCGCTGGCGGACGAGCGTGTTGATGCGTGCGATCTGGCGGCGGGCGGCGCTCAACTCGGTGTGCGAGTCGAGCTGGCCGGTCGCCAGTCGGAAACGAAGGTTCAATGCCTCCTGCTTGACGGCCCTCAACTCGGCCAGCAGGCCGGCGAGGTCCATTTCGCGGAGATCTTCAATCGAACGTGCCATGGTGTCGACGCTCCTTGTCAGATCTGCTCGTCGCGCGAGATGACGCGCGCCTTGATGGGAAGCTTCTGGATCGCGCGCTCGAGAGCCTGCTTGGCGATCTCGGGCGTCGGGTACGAGAGCTCGAACAGCACGCGGCCGGGCTTGACGACGGCAACCCAGAACTCGGGGTTGCCCTTGCCCGAACCCATGCGGGTTTCGGCCGGCTTCTTGGTGACCGGCTTGTCGGGGAACACGTTGATCCAGACCTTGCCGCCGCGCTTGATGTGGCGGGTCATGGCGATACGAGCCGCCTCAATCTGGCGCGCGGTGATCCAACCCGGCTCGAGAGCCTGAATGCCGTATTCGCCGAATGCGAGTGCGGTCGCACCCTTCGAGTTGCCGGCGGTGCGGCCGCGGTGCTGCTTGCGGTGCTTGACCTTGCGGGGCATCAACATGGTCAGTCCTCCCCTCTCAACTTCGGTGCTTCGCTCGACTCGGAGATGCGGCGCTCGATCGCCTCTTCCTCTTCGAGCAAACGCTCGAACTCGGGATCGGCTTCCTTCACGAGCGGAGCGATCTCCGGCTCGGGCGTCTCCGCGGCGCGCGGACCGGCCGATGACACGACCTTGCGGGGCGCGGCGGCCTCGGTCTGCACCTGACCCGACGTCTCGCCGACGGCCATCGCCGCCTCGCGCGAGATCTTGTCCTGTGCAGAGCTCTTGTACGGGAGGATGTCGCCCTTGTAGAGCCACACCTTCACGCCGACGCGGCCGTTGGAGGTCTTGGCCTCGCGCAAGCCGTAGTCGATGTCGGCGCGCAGGGTGTGCAGGGGCACACGGCCT
>JBMTOT010000102.1:0-4779 GCA_049442935.1 Ilumatobacteraceae bacterium
GCACATGCGCCCTCCCATCGACCGCCCACCGATCACGAGTCGACTCGTCGGCACCCCATGCGATTCCGCAACGTTGCGCACCTCGGTGCGCACAGCCTCCACCAACACCGGTGCGCGGTCGGGCGCGCGACGCCCGGCGCGCCGATAGGGAAAGTCACGCCGCGCAACCGGTACTTCAGATGCGCACTCGATCGCCACGAGCGACGGATGGTCGGCCGATGTTCCCGCACCGGGGAACACGACCAGACCGCTGACGCTCACTGCGACTCCAACAACACCCGGCGGGCCTCGGCGATGTCCGACATCGCCTTTGCGGCGCGCGATCCGTCTCCGCCGTGATCGGGGTGAGCGCGCCGCATGCTCTCGCGGTAACGCGCCATGACCTCCCGCTTCGAGGGCTTCACCGTGCCGCCAGGGAAACCGAGCACATCGAGCGCCCACGCGCGCGGGTCAGCCAGCGCCGACACCGATGACGCGGACGTACCGGCTAAGTGCGCGATGAACGACCCCCCGAGCGGGCCGCGCCATGTCATGGCTCGTCGCATCATGGGCGAAAGCGATCGACGAAGTGCCGGCTCGAGACGCTCGAGCGCGTACATCGCACCGAGTACCTGCTGCAGCCCGGTGCCGTTCGGTGCGAAGTCGAACCGCACCGAGTCGCCCTCACCCATGAGACGGTGCACGCTGTGTGTGAGTCCGTGGCGGTCGACTTGATAGCGGTGTCTGAGTCGCGGCTGCACCACCCGTGTACCTCGTTCGACCTCGGTCAAGAGACGCTGCAGGTCGACATGCAGGTCGTCGTCGACGTCGGGCATGTGCGCCGAGAGAACCCCACCAAGGAGCACGCCACCGAAGCCGGGAGCGGGGTCGACCGGCAGCACCAGGTGCCCGAGCGCCAACCGGCGGGTGGGGGCAATTGGCCGAGAATGGAAGATCTCGAGCTCGGCCAGCAACATGGCGACGAACGCTATCCAGCGCGATCTGGCCCACCTCTGGGGGCCGCCGGCGAGGTGGGCGACCCATGTCATATCTCGGTCATAACTCGTGTCACACCCATGTGGCAGGGTCACGACTGCATCACGAGTGCCGCGGGAGACCGCGGCCAGCAACCGAGCCAGACCGGCCACGGTGCTTGCGCTCGTGGAGCGGGGTGTCTCCTTTCCGCCCCGCCCCACGGGCGGATGCGACGGTCACAACTGGCCGTACAAGCACGGTCGGTCTGCCTGAGAGAAAAGAGACAGACCATGACCACGCCCGAACAACCAACCACCCTCTCGCCCGACGAGATCTGGGATCGCTACGCCTGGCACGCAACTCGTGCCGACGTCGACCGCGTGCTCCACTTCACTCACTGGATCCCCCGCTCGCGCGGCTTCACCACTCCATTCCTCAACGACAACTGGCCGGGCTGGAATCTCGAGCGGTTGATCAAGGTGTTTGACGCCGCCGGAATCCGTCGCCAACCCACGTCCCGACGCGCCAGCGCACCCCATGGCGGGTACTGCCACTGGAAGGTGAAGGAGATCCACTTCAACGGCCGTCACGAGTTCTACGTGGAGTGGAACGACCTGACCGAGGACGACGGAATCTTCCACGGCCAAGCCACGGAAAAGTCTGGCCCCCTCATTTCATCGTGGTTCACTGCGCGACCCTCGGCGGGGCTTCCACCCATCACCGAGCGGTCGGTCGACCTCGCACAGTTCCTCACCCGCGACGACGACTGAGGACGCCGTTGAGAAACGCTTCGGTCGTCTCGAACTCGCGCACGAGTGACTCGCGCAATTTGAAGCCGTGGCCTTCGCCGGCGAAGACGACGAGTTCAACGTCTCCACCTGCGCCCGCCACCGCGTCGCGCAGGCGTTCGGAGTGCACGAGCGGCACCGAATGGTCGTTGTCGCCGTGGAACGCGAGAATCGGCACGCGCGCAAGCGACCCCGCACCAGCCAGCGGAGAGCGCATCACCAGGTGCGCATCGTTCGGGTCTGACGTACCGAGAAGCGTCGGAATGTAGTGACCCTCGAACGGGTCGTCGTGGCGGAGCATCTCGGCGAGGTCAACCACCGGGTACGACACGACGATGCCGGCGACGCTGTCGGGCTCGCGCGCCGCCACACCGAGCGCAGTCAGCCCACCCGCACTTCCCCCCATCACGACGGTCGTGTCCGGCGTGAACCCTCGTACCTGCATTTCGTGCACGACGGCAAGCGTGTCGGTGACATCGATGTCTCCCCAGCAGCCGTGCAGAGCCTCTCGGAAGGCACGGCCATGACCGGTCGTGCCTCGGTGGTCCGGCACCGCGACGGTCCACCCGCGCGAGACCCATGTGGTGAGGCGCGGGCGAAACGTCACCTGCCACTGGTCGATCGGACCGCCGTGCACCCACACGATGAGACCGCCATGCGGTGACGGCGGCGCATACACCCGGAACGGCACGTTCGTTCCGTCGGCGACTCGGGCGGTCTGCGTGGTCGGTTCAACCAGGTCGGCATCGTGTTCTGTCATCCATCGCGCGTCGGCCGGTGTGCACAGGATCGTTCGCGCCGGGCTGTCGAGATCAGACACGTCGTAGGCAACGAGTTGCTGGGGCGTGCGTGCGCCGCTGCGCACAGCCGCGAGCACATTCGCCTCCCACGACAGGCACCCGTGGATGCCGCGAGCGACCTGCCGCGCGTCGTTTCCATTGATGTCGCGCACCCAGAGCGACCCGAACCCGTCGTCGTTTCGCGCGAGAGCAACCATTGTCCCGTCGGGACTCGGGCACCACGTGCGCTGGCCAGGCCCCCACACCGGCCCTGCATGCTCGTGAGGTTCCTCGATTCGCACGATGGTGCCGTCGTCTCGCGTCACAACCACGTTCCACCAGCCGTTCTCGTCGTCGATCCAGCCGGCGAGACGTCCCTCACGGTTGCGTCGCGGCTGCTGCACCGACACACCGACTCGCACGGCATGGGGCTGAATTCGACTCGTTGTCCACGACATCTCGGGCCGGTTCCACACAAGCGACGCACCGCCTGCAACCCCGGCAGGGTCCATCGCAAAGTCACTCGCGTCGTGGAACACCCAGGTCTCGAGTGTCTCAGTGTCGAGCCCGTGCACCTCGCTCCAGTCGGCGACCAGGTGCAACTCGCGTCCATCTGATGTGAACTGAGGCGTCGACCACGAGCGGGTCGCATCGAACGGCAACATCTCGACTGCGCGCACCGTGTCGGTGTCGACACTGACGACAGCTACGCCGCCGCTGCGCACGACGACAGCCAGCGCTCCGCCTTCGGGGTGCCATGCGTGTGCGCCGCCGGAGAGTCCGCGACCAGCGGCCGGCTCAGGGTCTGCGAGCAGGTTGACACAGCGGCCCGTTGCCACGTGCCACATTCTGAGAATGTTGCGCGACCCCGTGGTGTCTGTCACCGATTCGACCGCACTCACCCATTGGCCGCCCGGACGCACACGAGCGTCGGTCACGTCTCCCCCAGAGAGCACCAATTCGAGGGGAACAGCGGGCACGGGGCGACGCTAGCGACCGAACTACCGTGGTTCCCATGACCGAACGTCCCGACAGGAACCTCGCCCTCGAACTCGTGCGCACCACCGAGTCGGCCGCCATGGCCGCCTCTCGCTGGGTGGGACGCGGCGACAAGAACGGTGCCGACGGAGCGGCGGTCGACGCCATGCGCACGGTGCTCGGCAGCGTGCCGATGAGCGGCCTCATTGTCATCGGCGAGGGCGAGAAGGACGACGCCCCGATGCTCTACAACGGCGAAGTGGTGGGCGACGGGAGCAAGCCCGACACCGACGTCGCCGTTGATCCGATCGACGGAACCACGCTGACCTCCCTCGGTCGCGGCAACGCGATCTCTGTCATCGCAGTCTCGGAACGAGGGTCGATGTTCGACCCGGGTCCGTGCTTCTACATGGAAAAGATCGCCGTCGGCCCCGCCGCGGTCGGCTCGATCGATGTGACCGCCACTCCCACGCAGAACTTGAAATGGGTCGCCAAGGCCAAGGGCGAGAGCGTGCGCGACCTGACGGTGATGATCCTCGACCGTCCGCGCCACGAAGATCTCATTGCCGAGGTGCGCGCGAGCGGTGCGCGCATCAAGCTGATCTCAGACGGCGACATCTTCGGCGCGATCGCCACCTGCTGGCCGGAGGCCGGCGTCGACATCATGTACGGCATCGGCGGAACGCCTGAGGGCGTGGTGGCCGCCGCGGCGCTCAAGTGCATGGGTGGCGAGATCCAGGGGCGCCTCTGGCCACGCAACGACCAGGAGCGCGACGCCGCCGTCGCCGAAGGGCGCGACCTTTCGCAGGTGCTCACCACGAACGATTTGGTGAAGGGCGACAACTGCTTCTTCGCGGCCACCGGCATCACCGACGGCGAATTGCTGAAGGGCGTGCGCTACGAGCCGGGTCTCGTGCACACTCAGAGCCTGGTGATGCGGTCGCGCAGCGGCACGGTGCGTCTCATCGATGCCCAGCACCGGCTCGACAAGATCGGCCAGTTCTCCGCCATCGACTACTGAGCACTGACGGTGCCACCGAACACGGGCCGTTCGTGATGGACGAGGGGACGTCAGCGGCCTGACCCGGAGAGCCCGCCCCCCATCACCACGGCAGCCAGCAGTCCGAGAGTGATGATCGCCACCGCCGGAAATGCCACGAAGACCAATACGACGATCGCGAACCACGTGAGTTTTCCCATGAGACTTCCCTTCGCTCGCTCGTCGGACATCTCGCCGTCAACCCTGCCAGAAGGGTGCGTCACATTCGTCTGTCACGGTC
>JBMTOT010000103.1:0-4637 GCA_049442935.1 Ilumatobacteraceae bacterium
CGCCTTCATCAACAAACGACGCCCGAAGGGCACCGCCAACGTCGCGATCGCCAAGGAGGTGATCGGCGAGGTGGAGGGCCGCCTGTGCATCCTCACCGACGACATGATCGACACCGGGGGCACGATCACGAGCGCCGCCGAACTTCTTCTCGAACGAGGCGCGAGCGAGGTGTGGGCGATGGCAACCCACGGCGTGCTCTCGGATCCAGCGACAGAGCGGCTCGAGAATTCGCCCATCTCCCGCGTGGTCCTCACGGACACCTTGCCGCTCGCCGCGTCGAGGCGCATCGCAAAGATGGAGGTGCTCTCGGTGGCCGGAATCATTGCCGACGCCCTGGCCGCAGTCTTTGACGAGACCAGCGTGAGCGAACTGTTCGGCGGCGAAAACCAGCACTGACCGGCCTTTCTCGGCCTCGGCGGGCATCGAATCGGCCGTGTGATCGGGCGTGAGTGCCCCATAGACTCGCTAGCCGTGTCGAATACCGCTTCTCTCTCCGCCAAGTCCGGCCGCGCCACCGGCAGCGCCGCCTCCCGTCGCCTGCGCGCCGAAGACCAGATTCCCGCCGTTCTCTACGGACATGGCATGTCGCCGGTGTCGTTGTCGGTCGCTCGCCGCGACCTTCGCCTCGCCCTGTCGGGTCCGGCCGGCCAGAACACGATCCTGAAGCTCGAGGTCGACGGCACCACCTACAACGCCATCGTCAAGGAGTTGCAGCGTCATCCGGTGCGCCGCACCGTGAGCCATATCGACTTCGTTCAGATCGACCTCTCGGAAGAGATCGTGATGGCGGTGCCCGTGCACCTTGCCGGCACCGCAAAGGCCGTTCTGTCGGCCGGCGGCCTCGTCGACCCGGCAGTCGACTCGATCGAAGTGCGCACGACGCCTGCGAACATCCCGAACGAGATCCTGATTGACGTATCCGACATGACGCCCGACCGCGTCATTCGTCTAGCTGACATTTCGCTGCCGTCTGGTGTCGTCGCACTCGGCGACCCGGAGATGCCGGTTGTGACCGTGCTCATGTCGCGCGCCGCGGCAGAGTCTTCAACGGCAGCCGAAGGCGAAGCCGCCGAGGGCGAAGCCGCCGAGGGCGAGACACCCGCTGAGGGCTGACCGACACGACCTGTGAGGTCGACGCTCGGACATCTTCCCCATGGCCATAGGACGACGCGCACCGTCGGGCGCAGATCTCGAACGTGTGCTCGTGGTCGGACTCGGAAACCCCGGCAAGCAGTACGCGCGCACCCGTCACAACGTCGGTACAGATGCAGTCGAGCTGCTCGCGAATCGAACGTCGTCGGCGTTGCGCGCCGGACGTGACCGGGCCCGTGTCGCAGAGGTGCGGTTCGGTTCGGTGCCGGCCGTTCTCGCCGTTCCGACCACCTACATGAACGACTCGGGCGAGGCGGTCGGCCCGCTCGCCCGCCGCTTCAAAATCGACGAGGCGTCACGCATCGTGATCGTGCACGACGAGCTGGATCTCGACCCCGGCACCGTGAGAGTCAAGGTCGGCGGCGGTCTCGCGGGCCACAACGGACTGCGCTCAATCTCGCGCGTTCTGCGCACCGATGACTACGTGCGCGTGCGCATCGGCGTCGGCAAGCCGCGGTCGCGCGAACAGGGAGCCGACCATGTCTTGTCGGTTATTCCGTCTGCCGAGCGAAAGGTGCTCGATGTCGCGGTCGCCGCGGCCGCCGACGCGGTCGAGCGCATCGTCACCGCGGGAGTGGACGCCGCAATGCAGGAGTTCAACGGGCGGTGACCTCGAGCGACGTCACGTCTCCGCCACTCGAATCTCTCGCCGCATCCCTCGCGCGAGATGCGGCGGTGGCCGCCGCCGCCGAAGCCGTTCCGGCTGTCGGGGTTCCCGAGGCCGCCAGGGCCGCCGCAATCGCGGCCCTCGTTCACGCACAGCGAAAGCGCCCGGTTGTCGTCGTGTGCCCGACCGGAACCGAAGCGGAACAGATCGCCGACGATCTCGCGGCCTTCATGTCTCCCGATCGCATCGTGCGTTTTCCCGCATGGGAGACACTCCCGTTCGAGCGCGTCAGCCCGAACGTGCAGACGATGGGCACCCGCCTCGAGACGCTGTGGCGACTCGGCTCCGACGACCCGCCCGCCGTCGTGGTCACGAGTTCGAGGGCGCTCATCCAGCGCCTAGCTCCCGGCGCGCTCGCGACCACGCCGATCCAGGTGCGAGCCGGTTCGCGCATCGACATTGACGAGCTCTGCACCGAACTGGTGAGAACCGGCTATCGGCGCGAACCGGTGGTCGAGCACAGGGGCGAATTCGCACGGCGAGGAGCAATCGTCGACGTCTGGCCGTCGACCGACCTCGACCCGGTGCGCATCGACACGTGGGGTGACGAAGTCGACAGGCTCGGAACGTTCAACCCGCTCGACCAACGCAGCACCGGAGAGATCGTCTCGCTCGCACGCATCTTCCCTGCGCGAGAGCTGCTGCTCGACGACGACACTGCGCGACGCGCGCTCGACCTCGTCGCACGCGAACCGTGGGGACGCGAACAGTGGGAACGACTCGCCGAAGGACAGATCTTTGACGGCATGGAAAGTTGGATGCCGTGGCTCACCGACGACTCCGTCACCCTCGTCGATGCGGTGGGCGACTCTGCGTTCATCGCCGTCGTCGACCCGCGCGGCGTTCTTGAGCGCGCGCGCCAGGCAGTCGACGACGAAGCCGATCTCGCCGCAACCCTCGCCAAGACGTGGGACCGCGGCGACGACGGAGAGATGCCCCGGCTCTATGCCGATCCGGAATCGCTCCTCGGCAACGGCGGAACTGTCGTCAACATCGTGCCGCCCGCCGAAATGCTGGACGGCCCCGCGGTCGCCGCCTCCGGCTGGGCGCCGTTCGTGCACGGACCGGAACCCCTCGCGGCGCGAATCAGCGAACTTGTCGCCGAGAAGTGGTGCGTTGCGATCGCGGCCGACACCGACGAGTCGGCTGACCGCATCACCGAGACCCTTCGAGCGGCCGGCGCACCCGTGAGCCGGGCTGCGCAGGCAGACGGCCCTGGCGCATGGGTCGTTCGCGCACCGCAGCACTCCGGATGGTCGGTGCCGACGGTTCGTTGCGCGGTGCTGTGTGAATCAGATCTCAGCGGTAGGCGCCGGACACGCCGCGGCAAAGCTAGGCGCGCCGGCTCGTCGACGACCGTGTTCGAGGACTTGAAGCCGGGTGGCTACGTCGTGCACGCGCACCACGGTGTCGGGCGGTACGTGGGCATGGTCACGCGCGCACTCGACGGTGTCGAACGCGACTACCTGCTGGTGGAGTACAAGGGCGGCGACCGGCTCTACGTGCCAGTCGACCAGATTGGAACCATTCGTCAATACGTTGGCGGCGAGACTCCGACGCTGCATCGCATGGGCGGCGCCGACTTCGCGCGCACCAAGTCGAAGGTGCGCTCGGCGGTGCGCGAAGTGGCACAAGAACTCGTCGTGCTCTATCAGCGCCGTGTGAACGCGGTGGGTCACGCATTCGCGCCCGACACTCCGTGGCAGAGCGAGATGGAACAGGCATTCCCGTTCGTCGAGACCCCCGACCAACTGTCGGCGATCGGTGCCGTCAAGGACGACATGGAGCGTCCGGTTCCGATGGATCGCCTGGTGTGCGGCGACGTGGGCTTCGGCAAGACCGAGGTCGCAGTGCGGGCCGCATTCAAGGCCATCCAGGACGGACGCCAGGTTGCAGTTCTCGTGCCCACGACGTTGCTCGCGAGCCAGCATGCGGCCACCTTCGGGGAACGATTCGCGGGATACCCGGTGCGCGTCGAGGTTCTGTCACGATTCGTGTCCGCCGCACAGGCCAAACGGGTCGTGGCAGGCCTTGCGAGCGGAGAGATCGACTGCGTGATCGGGACCCACCGCCTTCTGTCTGAAGGCGTCGCGTTCAAGAATCTCGGACTGCTGGTCATCGACGAAGAACAGCGGTTCGGGGTGCAGCACAAGGAGGCGATCAAACGTTTCCGCCACGACGTCGACGTGCTCACCATGTCGGCAACCCCCATCCCGCGCACGCTCGAGATGAGCCTCGTCGGCATCAGGGACCTCTCGCTGCTGCAGACGCCACCGGCAGATCGCCAGCCAATCCTCACATATGTCGGCGAGGAGAGCGACCGGGTCGCAATCGAGGCCATCAGGCGCGAATTGCTCCGCGAGGGACAGGTGTTCTGGGTGCACAATCGCGTGCAGTCGATCGAGGAACGCGCCGCCGAACTGCGGCGTCTCGTTCCCGAGGCCCGCATCGCCGTCGCGCACGGCCAAATGGACGAGACGCAGCTCGAACAGGTCGTTCTCGACTTTGCCGAGCACGAGTTCGACGTCCTCGTGTGCACGACGATCATCGAAAGCGGCATCGACATGCCGTCGGTGAACACGCTCGTGGTCGAACGTGCCGATCTTCTCGGGCTCGGGCAAATGCACCAGCTGCGCGGGCGCGTCGGCCGCAGCGGACGACGCGCCTATGCGTACCTGTTCCACCCCGCCGACAGGTCGGTCGGCCAAGAGGCGCACGAGCGACTCCGCGCGATCGGTGAAGCCACCGACCTCGGCTCGGGTTTCAAGATCGCGATGCGCGACCTCGAGATTCGTGGCGCGGGCAACCTGCTCGGAG
>JBMTOT010000104.1:0-4592 GCA_049442935.1 Ilumatobacteraceae bacterium
GTCGTCTTCGTCGGCGGTGTCGGAGACGACGCGCGTCAGCAGGCGCCGACCTTCGGCCGACAATGCCAAGGCATCAACGGTGAGGGCGATGATTCCATCGCCGTCAATGTGGTGTCGACCCTCTTGTGAGTCGTCTCCCTGTTCGGGGGGCAGTTCCACACCGAGAACATCTCGAAGGTGATATTCGATCGGGTTGCGTATCGCCCGGACAACCGCCCCGAGGGGCGTGACCGACCCGCTTGGGGCGGGAGCAGCGGGCGAGACGGCCGACGGCGGGTTGATGACCGAGCGACCCACGACTCGCTGTGCTTCGACCGCGGTTGGGTCAAAAGTGAACGCTTCACCCGGCACGTATGTGTCGACAGTGAGTTCGTCGAGGTGGTGGTTTTGTCGCGGATGTGCGGCCAGGACGCGATGGTTGCCGAAGGGCGAGGCATCGTCGATGGTTGCGGCGACAAGCTCGAGAAATTCACGAAGCGCGATCGCCGGTGGAGTCTCCTTGTTGTTCGAGACATCGGCGCCGTCACAGGTGATGATGACCGCGTCGGTGGCACAGACGATCGCGTGCAGCATTCCCTGTCGGGCGGCCATTGAGTAGTTGGGCTCCCCGACGAGAGGTGTGCTCGACAACACGTTGTCGCCGTCGGTTGCCGGCCCGGCAAACATGTCTTCGTTCGCGCCGAAAATGGCAACAACTCGCGTCGGGCGGTGTGCAAGGCCGTCGAGGCTCGTCACGGTGATCGATTCCCAGGGCCGTGAATACGGCGAGAATTCGTGCGACATCAATGATTCGGTCGCTGCGACCAACTCCCGCACGGGGTACGTGGCGTCGAGCTCGCCGGTCGAGCCAGGTGCAAGACGGGCGATGTTCGAGCGTAAGGCCACCATTGATTCGGTGTCGATACTCGACACGGTGAGGAAGGAGTCGACAATGCCCAGCGCCGTCGACACCCACGACGAGCGAGTCATGGTGCTGTCTGGCGTGACGAGCGCGGCAAGATGGCTGAGCCGGTCTAGGAACTCAGCCAATGCACCAAAGGTGATGATGTCGCCGGAGGTGACGGCGTCGTACGGAACGACTCCGCCCGGGCCGACAACATCGACTGCGGCAGGAACTGCGATGCCGGCGGCAATGCGGGCCAGTGCGTCTGACCACGTGGCTGCCAGTAGGTCGAGCG
Source organism: Ilumatobacteraceae bacterium (assembly GCA_049442935.1). Taxonomy (GTDB): domain Bacteria; phylum Actinomycetota; class Acidimicrobiia; order Acidimicrobiales; family Ilumatobacteraceae; genus UBA2093. Next base: position 1,179 of record JBMTOT010000104.1, read on the forward strand.
GAACACCCGTGACGCCGGCACGGTGTTCGGGGTTGATGCCGTGGCGCACCCCTGATGTTTCGGCCCAGGTGGCTATTGCTTCTAACGAGGAATTGTCGAGACCGAATGTCGCGGACACCGGTGGTAGCGAAAGCACCTCGATCACTTCGGCGACGGAGCAACGCGACGAGGCCAACAGAAGAAGTGCCATGAACGCCTCAGCAAGTGGATCGAGCTGGCCCGAGTCGGCTCCGACAACGTTGATCGGCAGTCTTGGTAGCGCCTGACCGTCTTGCGAGTCGACGCCAGGGTCGAACACCGCATTCAAAATGGGTGCGGCCTTCTGTGGATCGGCAACCACCACCGTGATGTCTCGCAGACGCAGGTCGGGGGTGTCTCGCAATGTTCGCAGGAGCGCGTCTCGCAAAGCCTCTGCCTGGCGAAGCGAGCCGTAGCAGGTATGAACTTGAATCGTTCCATCTCCGCCGTTGAGTGCCGCGTCAAGGGCGTCGTCGGTCATCAGGGGCAGCGCCTTCGGCACGTTCTCGACAATGTCGGCACGAATGGCGCCGAGCAGGGTGCTGCGCTGAACCGGGTTCCCCGGCAAAGCGGTCGTCGGAGACCCGAGCAAGACAGCCTGCTCGACCGAATGGGAGCACCATCGTCCATGAAGTGGGTGTGCGCCCTCGGCTTCGTGCTCAGCGGCGAGCCGCAGGTGCCACGATTCGCGCGTCTCGTTCGGTTGCGGCGCGAGGGTCGGCCACGCCGACATCGCGGCATGCACCGAATAGATAGTCACCTGCATGTGACGATCGAGAACGCGAAGAATGTCGCGCACGGCGTGAGACAGGCCGGTGACACCGAACACCGAGAGACGATCGGGGAGTACACCCACCTGGCGAGCTGTCGCGAGATGAGCGTCCCATTCGTCAAGATGGAGTGCCGCCAACGTCACCACGGGCGCGAGCCGCTCGCTGACGGCTCGGTACAGATCGCGCTGCCACAGGTGGCTCGGGTCGAGTGAGCCGGCGAGAAGTGCGCCGTCGGTGTCGTCACCGTCGCGCCACTGGCGGAGCATCTCAGGGCGGTGGGTGGTGTAGTGGTCGAAGAGTTCGGCGATGCGTCGCGAAGTGGTGAGGGGAGATGATCCGTGCGACGGAACCACGAGACCGGTGGATCTGATGGCATCGTCGATGATCCATGTGAGGTGGTCGGCATCCCACGGGTTGTCGCCGATCCCGAAAATGCGACGGACGTTCTGCCACGTGGGCACGTCGCCTGTCGACGCGTAGACGAGTTGCCGAGGTTGCAGAAACTCGATGTTCGCGACGATGCCGTCATTCGCTCCGGTCGACCCGAGGTGACAGGCCAGCGAGCGTTGGAGATAGCGGCGCATGTGCGACGACGGCACGACGACGACTTCGGCGTCAAACGCCCGCACCAGTCGACTCTGCACATCGCCGGTGGATGGACGAAGCGTTGCGGCAAGTTCTGTGGAGAGCGCATCGAGATCGTGGCTGGCAATGATCTCCATGTGGCACCCCTCTCATTCGCGCGAATTCCCATAAAACCACATGGGTGTTGCGCCCCCGCAAGGCGCCGGCGGTTCAGACCGGGCGCACGACGATGTGGTGGGGCATGCCGGTCGGTTCGTCAATGAAACCCGGCCCGGCGGGCTCGAAACCGAGTCGCTCGTAGAACCCGAGCGCCGAATCACGTGCGCGAGCCCAGATAATTGCCGCCCCACGCGACCGAGCGAGATCGAGCCCGACCTCAACCAACCTGGCACCGAGTCCCGAGCCCTGCAGATGGTCATCGACTGCCATGCCCTTCAGTTGCACCGCCTCGACGCCGGGGCGTTCGGGACAGGCCTTTGAGAACCAGGTCGAGGTAGCGAGTGGGCCGTCGTCTCCGCCGATGGCGAGGTGGACGACATCGGGGTAGTCGTCCTCCGGGTAGTTGCAGTGCGTGACCGGAGTGCCTTTTCGGAGCACCCTCACGCGCAGGTCCATGATCTCGTCTCGCGACACAGCGCGAACATCTCTGTTCATGCGATGTCGGCCACTCGTACCGTGTCACCACTCGCGCGGCTGCTCGCATACATCGCCTCCACAACTCGGTGCGCTTCGAGCGCGACGCCGAAGTCGGGAGTGCCCGGCGCGCCGTCACGGGCGGCGAGCACGAACGCTGCGTCGGGGTTCGCGTGCACCGGCGCGAGGGGAGTCGTGCGTTCGGCCAACTCATCGCCTGCGAGTTCACCTGATGAACCGTCAGCATCGGTCCAGGTGACCGGGCCCTGCCAGTCGTTGCCGCCGATGGTGACGGTGCGGCGCTCGCAGAAGACTTCGACATGTCGGAGACTCGGGCGCGAAAGGTTGTCGTGCCAGATCGTGGTCAACGTGCCGACGGCGCCATTGGCAAAGGAAATGGACGCAGCGACCGTGTCGTCGATGCCGGGCAGACCGTGTCGGTACGTGGCGCGCGCACTCACCGAATCGATGTCGCCGACGAGGAAGCGCAGCATGTCGACATCGTGAATGGAGTGCTCGAGAAGCGTCCCTGCTCCGGCCTTCGTCACGTCGGCGCGCCACGTCGAGTTGTAGTGACCCTGGACGGGGATGAACTGGTCATCACGGAACACGACCGCCATCACTTTTCCCGCCGCGGGGTCGGTGATCAACTCTCGCGCCCACAGGTACGCCGGCGACCGCCGGAGAATGAGGCCGCACTGGTGCGTGAGGCCACTGGCCTGCGCGGCCGCCGTCATCGCACGGGCGCCATCGAACGAGATGTCGAGTGGCTTCTCGCAGAAGAACGGTTTTCCGGCGGCTATCGCCATGTCGACGAGCCCTGAGTGCTCGCTCGTCCAGGTGGTGATGTAGACGAGGTCCGAGCGGTCGATCACCTCATCGGCAGAGGCGGCAATGTCGGAGCCAGAGGCCCGTGCAAACTCTGCGACTCGATCGGCGTCGATGTCGAAACAAGGGCCACGGGCGATCTCGACTCCTGATCGCCGGAGCATCTTCGAGTGGAACGTGGCGATGAGACCCGTGCCCACGAAACCGACGACAGGTGGTGTGCGCATCGACCCTGATTGTAGTTGTGCGTCTAGCGTCGGGGCGGTGGCAGTGCTTCCCGCGGTGGTCGAGTGCGACTCATGGCAGGAGGTGGTCGATGTCATCCTCTACGAAGAGGTCGAGCACGGCATTGTGACGCGCTGTGTGGAAGCGGGCACCTACAACGTGGTGGCAGAGATCGATCTCACCAAGACCGCGATCGTCGGGTTCGCCGACATGGTCGAGGTGCGCGTGTTGCCGCACCGGTGGGCCCTGAAGGTGGCCCGGGAAATCCATGCCCAGGGGTGGGCTCCTGAGGAGCGCTACGAGGCGGAGAAGCCGACAGCGACCGGACTCGAGACCGAGCCGTGGCGGTGTC
>JBMTOT010000105.1:0-4199 GCA_049442935.1 Ilumatobacteraceae bacterium
GTACGAACCAATCCATTCGGCCTTCCAGGTGGCGTCGAACTGCTCAGGGTTACAGCTGGGCGAATAGATCGAGATCAGTTCGCGCGAGATCTGTTCGCGATGTGACGGCAGTCCTCCGGGCACCTCGTAGTAGCAGATGTGAAGGTTCCACTTGTTGCCGGCGCGCTTGATCCAGTCGGGTGCAAAGGGGTGCTTGAACGGGAAGCCTTCGGTGCTGAGGTCTCCCGAGTCGCCGACATAGATCACCGTGAACTGTTGAGGCTTACGTTCGGGGTCGTTGCGTGTCAGCAGGGCGTACACGGCACTGCGGGCGGGTGCGGTCCAGCCGGCAAGCGTGCGCGGTCCTTCAAATGGGTAACCGGCGAGCGAACCGAGACGGATCACTGGTCCCAGTGCTCCATGTCGTCGGTCTCGCTGATGGTCTCGGCTCGGGTGACGGGCCATTCGGGCAGACCGGCCCGTCGAACTGCATCGGCGAAGGCGATGAGGGCAGCATCGACTGCCGAGTCGGAGTCGGCGGCGTCGATCACGATCTGTGCGCCGTACGACATCGAACCCGCTCCGCTCGCGATGCCGTTCAAGGGTGCGACGGCGTCAGCGAGTTCGACGACTTCTGCGAGCTGAATTTCGCGGTCACCTTCTGCGATGACCGACACGCTGAACTTCATCAACTCCTCCTAGGACGACATTCATCGTAGGGCTGGTAGCGCCCGTGCGAACTCCTCGAGACTGGCGAGATTATGGCCTGACTGGACATCGTCGATGTAGGGCTCGGCGACGAGCATGGCCATCGAGGTCAGGGGGCGATCGCGGTCGTCGCCGCGGTGCGGGTTGAGCCAGACAATGCGGTGGCACAGGCGATCGAGTTGTGCCATGGCTCGGTCGAGCACTTCTGGGTCTCCGCGGTCGAGGCCGTCCGAGCAAATCACGACGATGCCACCGCGTGTCAGCCCGCGGCGAGCCCAACGGCGTACGAAGGTGTCGAGCGAGTCGCCGATTCGGGTGCCACCGTCCCAATCGAACACTTGCTCAGCGGCATGTGCCATGGCCTCGTCGGGGCGCCGCCGGTCGAGTTGCTTGGTAATTCGGGTCAAGCGTGTCCCGAAGCAGAACACTTCGACGCGGCCCGTCGACCCCCGAGCCGAATATGCGAACTGCAACAGATTGCGCGAGTAGTCGCTCATCGAGCCGGACACATCGAGCAGTAGCACGAGCGGCCGTACCTTTCGCCGGCGCTTGCTGAACACGAACTCGACGGGGTCGCCGTGCCTGCGCATGGACTCTTGCGCCATCCGTCGCATGTGCAGACGCCTTCCCGTAGGGTCTGGCCGGATGCGGCGTGTCCGTCGTCGGGGAGGCGTGAGCCGGATGGTCGACATGATGCGCCGCAGTGCGGCGAGTTCTGCCTCGGTGCAGTCATTGAAGCGTTTGGTCCGCGTCACATCGATGGGCGACGCCATGAGTCCCATCTGCACCTCTTCGTCGTTGCCACCGCCCGGGCGCTCGGTCTCGCTGTCGGGTATCTGCAGCACCGATTGGCCGTTCGGCGATGACTTCAAGGCCGTGCGTGGGTCGTCGGGAGCGGTTGGCTTCTCGTCGAGGAAGAACTGCCGAAAGACGTTGTCGTACACGGGTATGTGGTCGCGCTTTGCAACGAGTGATGTGCGACCTGCCCAGTAGAGATCGAGGATGTCGGTGGGGTCGAGGTGTACGACGGCTTCGCAGAAGGTCATCACGTCGTCAGTCCCGACCGGTAGGTCGGCGGCTCTCAGGGCATGAGAGAACTCGACGAACAGTTCGACGTAACCACCGTCGACTGCGGTCGTGTCAGGCATCGCCGACGACTCGGCTCAGCGAACGAGCGACGAGTTCGAGGTCGTCACGGTCCTTCACCACTGCGCCGAGCGTGTCGGCAGCGTTCTGCTGGTCGAGAGTGTCGGCACCGATCGCCTCGAGCGACGACACCCAGTCGAGGGTCTCGGCGACACCCGGGGGCTTGGCGAGATCCATGTCGCGCAACCGATTGACCGCATCGACGACTCGCGCTGCCATCGCGTGGCGCACTTCGGGGATTCGAACGGTGACGATCTCGACTTCGCGCTCGGGAACCGGAAATCCGATCCAGTGGTAGAGGCATCTCCGCTTCAGGGCGTCGTGAAGTTCGCGTGTGCGGTTCGAGGTGAGGATGCCGCGAGGGATGCTCGTGGCCGAGATCGTGCCGCGCTCGGGAACCGTCACCTGGAAGTCGGACAGCAGTTCGAGGAGGAACGCCTCGAACTCGTCGTCGGCTCGATCGATCTCGTCGATGAGGAGCACACAGCCGGCCCCTGACCTGACGGCCTTCAGCAGCGGCCGTTCGACGAGGAACTCGTCGCTGTAGAGGAAGTCGATCGATCCGTCGTCCGCCAGATGGGAGTCGGGCAGGGCCCGCACCTTGAGCATCTGCCGCGCATAGTCCCACTCGTACAGCGCCTGACCGGCGTCGATTCCCTCGTAGCACTGGAGGCGGATGAGTTCACGCCCGTACAGCGTGGCGAGAGTCTTAGCCAGTTCGGTCTTGCCGACGCCGACTTCTCCCTCGAGGAGCAGCGGTCGACCGAGGGTGGCGGCCAAGAACACCGATGTGGCGAGGCCGCGGTCGGCGAGGTATCCGACGCTGCGTAACTGTTCGGTCAGCGAAGGGACCGACTTCGGCGGGAACTCGGTCACGGAGAAGTCCGGTCAGCCCTGCTCGTTCGAACCGAGCACGAGGTCGCGAATGCTGCCGCCCGAGGTGTTGTACTTGCCTTCGCGTTCGAGGCGGGCGCGCCACGCCGTGCGGATGTCGGTGCCTTCCTCGGCGAAACCGTCAAAGGTGATGCCCTGCATGTTCCGGCACACCTTGGTGGGGCTGCATTCCTCGTCGAGCTGTGCGGCAGGTTCGCCTTGGGCTTCCCACACCGTCTTCAGCACATCTTTTGCAGTTCCGGGCTCGGACATGTTCCCTCCTCGTCGCTGTCGTAAGTGTAGGTGTGGTCGTTCGTGGACGCATACCGGAGGTCGCGAGTCGACGCGGGTTCTGTGAACCCGCCAAAAGGTCGGGTCAGTCCGTGCGGTTGAGAGCACCGATGATCTCGGCGAGGATCGAGACCGCCACCTCGGCCGGGGTTCGGGCGGCGATGTCGACGCCCGCAGGGCCATGCACCCTCGACAGGTCGGTGATGCCTCGATAAGCCAGCCAGTCGGCTCGGTTCTGCTGCATGCGGAGCGACCCGAGTGCGCCGATGTAACCGGCTCGGCCTTCGAGTGCTGCAGCGAGCACGGTGCTCGATGACTCGACGTCGTGACCCATGATGACCGCAGCATCGAGCGGTGAGAGGCCGATCACCAATCCGCTGCCCGTCTCGGGATTGCCTGCGCGCTGCACCTGCCAGCCGAGCAGTCGCGCAGCGTGCTCGAGGGCATCGGCGAATGGTCCACCACCAGAGATGGCAAGACGTGTCACGGGCACGAGTGCTGTGAGGGCGCGAGAGGCCGTCGCCTCGCTCTTGGCGGACTCTGCGCCGAGCATTGCCATGACCCGCTCGTCAGCTCCGTCCATGAACGTTGGGTCGTCGTCATGGAAGGCACGGATCGAGACGATGTGACGACCCGACACGGTGGCGTCGAGGCACACACGGCGACGTTCGAGCAGTGCCCCCCAGAGATGCCCGGGCAGTTGGTCGGCAGGAACCACCGCCAGTGTTGCCCGAGCGCCCTTGGGTGCCCCTGAAATGAGTGCCTCCACCTCGCTGACTTCCACGTCGACGAGGCGAGCTATCGATCCGCCGGCCAGTTCGACCAAATGGCTGTCGAAGGCGCCGCCGGCGAGAGACCCCATGCGGCCGCCGCCAGGGGTCAGTGCGACCGCCTCAGTGATGTCGAGCGTGGGGAGACCCTGGGCCGAAAGTACCCACACCACGTTGACAGCCGTGCCGGCCCGCAGACAGGACGAAACGCTCAATGCCACGGAGAACATGTTTCGAGACTACCGATCGGCAAATGCAGGCTCGGGTCTGTCGATGCCAGCATCATCGGCGTCGGAAACGGGCGGGTACCCCTTCCCATCGAGTCGACCCGCCATACCCAGCCATTTCGGAAGAGGATTCGGAACACGCCCCGCCTTCGTGAGGCTGGTGCGTAATTCCAAACCCCAGTATCGACGGGGTAATGGCTGGGGT
>JBMTOT010000106.1:0-4062 GCA_049442935.1 Ilumatobacteraceae bacterium
GCGAGCCCGGGCGATGCCGCACCCTCGCGAGCGCCGCAGGCCGCGACGCGCGCGACGACCCGCTCGCGCGGCAGCAGGCGCGCGGCCCACATCGCGCCCTCTTCGTCGAGCGCGGCCCCCGCGGCCTCGGGCGCGACGTCCGGCTCGACACCACGGCCGCGAACACCAGAGACGACCTCGTCGATGATCACCATCGGATCCTCGCCTCGGGGGTTGTCGGAGGTGACCACCACCCGATCGGCCGCGGATGCCACCGCCCCCATCGGACCGCGCTTCCCCTGGTCCCGTTCTCCGCCGCACCCGAACACCACCGTGAGCCGACCCGAACAGATGTCGCGGGCGCTCGCGATGAGCGCTTCGAGACCGTCGGGGGTGTGGGCGTAGTCGACCACGACGTCGATTCCGGCTGTGTTCGGAACAAATTCGAAACGACCCTTCACTGTCGCAACAGACGCACAACCGCGAAGAATCGACTCGCGGTCGAGCCCCATCGCGTCGGCGGCGGTGATCGCCGCAAGCGCGTTCTCGACCGTGAAGCGACCACCCAGTGGCACCTTCACGGCAGAGCCGCGCCAGACGAACTCCACGGAATCGGCGCGCACCACGACGGCTTCTGCGTCGTCGACCGAGAAGCCGATGCATGGAATCTCGAGCATCTCGGCAAGTCGCCTGCCCCACGGATCGCCCGTGTTCACCACCGCCGATGATGCGCGACCCGGCTCGAACAGCCGCGCCTTCGCAGCGAAGTACGACTCCATGTCGCCGTGGTGGTCGAGGTGATCACGAGACAAGTTCGTAAAGATCGCACACTCGAAGTGAGCTCCGTCGACACGATGCAAGTCGAGCGCGTGAGACGAGACCTCCATGGCGAGCACCTGGACGCCGCCGTCGACCATGCGGCGCATCTCTCGCTGCAGTTCGTCGGCCTCAGGTGTGGTGCGCGCCCCCGACAACGTGCCGAGCGTCTCGGCGACCATGCCTGCTTCGGAAAAGATCGCGGCGAGCAGCGCCACTGTCGTCGTCTTGCCGTTTGTTCCTGTGACACCGGCGACGCGCAGCGACGCCGACGGGTCGCCGTAGAACCACGCGGCGAGCGGGCCGATCGCGAGACGGGCATCGGGCACCACGACTTGCGCCACCGAGTCGGGAACATCGGCGAGTGCGTGCTCCACGACCAGACACGACGCACCTCGGTCCACGGCATCGAGCGCGAAGTCATGTCCGTCGTGCAGAGCGCCGGGCATGCAGCACAACGCGTCGCCGGGCTCGACCTCACGGGAGTCGTGACGAACACCCGTCACCACGAGGGTTCCGTCCCCGACAAGTCGGCCTCCGACGACCGATGACACGCCGGCCGCGGTGCGGTTCAGGGAATCACGACCCGACAACGGCTGACCTCAGGGAGTTGCCGGGCGCTTCTTGCAGCCAGTTCCGGTGCCGGTCGCCTCGATGCCGAGTTCGTGCATCACGGTCGGAACGAGACGCGCGAACACCGGGGCGGCCGCGGTGCTGCCGAAGCGGTCGCGCGAATTCGCATTCGGCTCGTCGATGCTCACGAGAATCGTCACCTTCGGGTCACGCGCAGGGAAGAAGCCGACGAACGAGGCGAAGTACTTTCTTCCGCCGGTGTCAGTTGCATACGTGCCGTTGTCCTGAACTTTGTAGCCCGTACCAGTCTTGCCGGCGATCTCCATGCCCTTGACCTTGGCGTTCTCGCCCGTGCCCGTGCACACCACTTCACGCATCATGTCGGTCATCACCGCCGCAGTCGACGGCTGCAGAACCCGGCGAGTCTCTGCCGCGGGGGCGTCGACGCGACGACCGCCTCCGTCGATGCGTCCGCCGACGAGGCGCGGCGAGACGTGCACTCCTCCGTTCGCGACCGTGTTGACGGCCGCCGCCAACTGCAGCGGAGTTGCGGCCATGCCGTATCCGTACGTGATGGTCGACTTTTCCGTGCCTCGCCATTTCGCCGAGGGGCGCAGAATGCCGCGACTCTCCCCCGGGTACTCGAGACCGGTCTTCTTGCCGAACCCGAAACCCGTGAGATAGCTGTGCAGCATCTCTGGCGCGATCGTCTGGGCGGCAAGCATCGTTCCGATGTTCGAACTCTCCGACAAGATGTAGCGCAGCGACATGTCCATGGTCGGGTGTGGCCACGCGTCACGAATCGGGAACCCGTCGATCACGACCGCCCCCGGGACCGAAAACACAGACTCGGGGGTCACCTTTCCCTGGTCGATCGCGGCCGCGATGGAGAACACTTTCGATACCGAGCCGGGCTCGTGGGCCTCGACCGTGGCGAAGTTGCCGGTCGCGAGCACCGCGGCACCCTCCGCGTTGCGGCGGACGTTCGAAATGGCGTAGACGTCGCCCGTCTTCGAATCCATCACGATGGCCGTTCCGGCCTTTGCGCCGAGTTGACCGACCCGATCGAGCAGGGCCGAGTCGGCATGGAACTGGATGTTCTTGTCGATGGTGAGGACGATGTCATCGCCGGGCACCGGCGCGCTCGTCACCCTCTCCTGGCCCGCAATCGGCCGGCCGTTGTTGCCCACCTCGCGCACGACCCGACCGTCCTCGCCGGTGAGCACGTCGTCGAACTGCAGCTCTAGTCCCGATGTTCCGACGCCATCGGGATCGGTCGCCCCGATCACCGCCCCGGCGACACCGCCTTCCACGGTGCGCGCGGGTTCGATGTAGGAAAAGACCCCCTTGACCCCGAGCGACAAGATCTCGTTCGCGCGCTCCTTGGTCAACTCCCGGGCGAGATACACAAACTCGCGTCCGGGCTCGGAGAACTTTGCGGCCAGTTCGGCCTCGGCCTCCGGCGTCAGACCGAGCACGGGTGCGAGAGTGCGGGCGGCCTCGGCGACGTCGGTCATCTCACGCGGATCAGCAAAGACAGTGGTGGTCGGCACAGACAGCGCGAGTTCATTGCCGCGCCTGTCGAAGATCACGCCGCGGGATGCACGCACCGTGTTGACACGGGTTCGCTGGTCGATGCTCTCTTCGAGGTATGCGGCGCGCGCGAAGGTCTGCACCCGCACCACGTGGAAACCTGCGTACAACAGCCCCAGGACGAGCACCAACAACGACACCTTCAGGCGGCGGCGAACACCGGACTTTGCGACCCCTGACGGGATCCGGTGGCCGCGGTACGCCGCCGGAACTTCGCCCGTGAAGGTCATGCGCACTGCGTTGACGAATCCCGACCACGCAGAGACCACCGCCGACTCGAAGGGGCTCGCACCGTGCGCCGATCTTGACGGACGCCGGGTCGTCGACTTCGACGTTGCCGACCGTGACGCACTCGACCGCGACGCAGTTGATTTGGTTGCCGCTCGCTTCTGCGTCGGAACAGACGCGGGCGGCGCAGAGGCAGATCGCGACGAGCCCGAAGAACCCGACCTGGACCCGGTTCGTGAACGAGACCCGGACGACGGCGATGACGACGACCGGCGGCGGCCCGACGTCGACGATGCGCCGGAACGCGCGCGCGACGACGAGGTGCCGTGGCTGCGTGTGCCGCGCCTGCTCTCCCCCGCTCCCGCCATCAGCCACCCACCACGGCGGGCTTCAGACGACCGAATTCGTCCAGCGGCGACTCGGCGCTCGAGGCGACGTCCTCGTCGATCTTTCCGACGTTTGCGGCAACCTCGGCTGCGATCGCCGCAGGAATCTCGATCGGGCGCACCGAGACACCCGGCACCATGCCGAACTCGTTCGCGCGTGCGATTAGGTGCGTCGGCGACTGCAGCTCGGCCCGCTCGGCCCGGAGCGTCTCGAAGTGCCTTCGCGCACGCGCGATGTCACTGTTCATCTTGTCGAGCCTCACCTGTTGCTGCGCCATGTGCGTCTGGAGCGCGACTACTGCGAACAGCACGGCGCCGAAGATCGCGATGATCGTGACGACGCCGAGACCGCGGCCGCGCGTCCGGGGGACCAGCACGAGCACGGGACGATCCGCGTCTCGGGTCTCCCTCGCGACTGCGCGGCGCCTGTCGGCGCCGGGAAGTTTGACGACGGCGGCCCTGTCAGTCGCCGTCCCCGCTCCGCTCC
>JBMTOT010000107.1:0-3898 GCA_049442935.1 Ilumatobacteraceae bacterium
TGATCTCGCGACTCACGAGTGATGCGCGCATGCCCTCGTGGCCCATCGAGATGCCGTCGCTCACCGTGATGGTGCCGAATTCGAGTGGGACTCCGCCCGCCGCGCGGACGCCTTCTTTGGCGGCCGCCGTGAGACGGCGCAGCGACACGTTGCAGGGTGTGATCTCGTTCCACGACGAGGCCACGCCGACTTGGGGCTTCTCCCAGTCGTCGTCGGTCAGGCCCACCGCCCGCAACATGGCACGGGACGCCGCCTTCTGGATGCCGTCGGTGACGTCGCGGCTGCGGGGTTTCACGTCGACGGGAGTCCCGCCCGAAGCAGATGTGTCTGAGGAAGCCATACCTCGAGGGTAACCAAGTAGCCCTGACCAGCCCATGAGGAGATTGTCAGGAGGGCCTAACGCCTGTTAGGTTGACCTGACATAGCGGTCGCATCATGCGACGTCACGTCCCACTCCTTCGAAAGGCTTCCATGTCCAGCCCCCGACGCCTCGGTGCCTTCACGGCAACTGTCGTTCTTGTCGGACTCCTCGTCGCCTGCGGAGGCAACGACGAAGGATCGACCGACTCAGTATCGACATCGACCGACGATTCGACCGACTCGTGCAACGGCGCCCGCGGCACGATCACGGTGTACTCGGGCCGTAGCGAAAAGTTGGTCAGCGACCTCTACGCCGCTTTCACCTCGGCGACAGGTGTCGAGGTCGAGATTCGCTACGGCGACAGCGGCGAGCTCGCCGGCCAAATCCTGACCGAAGGTTCGGCAACTCCTGCCGATGTCTTTTTCTCACAGGACGCCGGAGCTCTGGGCGCCGTGTCTCAAGCGGAGCTCTTTTCGAGTCTCCCGACGTCGATCCTCGACCGTGTACCGAACGAGTTCAGCTCACTGAAAAGTGATTGGGTCGGAACCAGCGGACGTGTTCGCGTGATCGTGTACAACCCCGAGCTCGTCACGACTCCCCCCACATCGATCGACGAACTCCTCGATCCGTCCTGGAAGGGCAAGGTGGGCTTCGCTCCGACGAACGCGTCTTGGCAATCCTTCGTCACGGCACTTCGCATCATTCGCGGTGAAGACGCCGCCCGCACATGGCTCGAGGCCTTTGCCGACAACGATCCGGTCGCCTTCGAGAAGAACGGAGCAGTGCGCGATGCCGTGAACATCGGCGACGTCTCACTGGGTCTCGTGAATCACTACTACTTGTACGAGAAGATCGCCGCCGAAGGGTCCGCCGTCGTCGTTGCGAAGAATCAGTATCTCCCAGGTGACGTCGGCGGTCTTGTGAACGTGGCCGGCGCAGGCGTGCTCGCGAACAGCGACAATCAGCTCGGCGCTCGGTGCCTGATCTCCTACCTCGTTTCCGACGAGGGGCAGGAGTACTTCGTCGCGAAGTCGTTCGAGTATCCGCTCGTCAGAGGCATCGATCAAGTCGAGGGGCAACCGGCCTTCGACGAACTCGATCCTCCAGCGATCGATCTCTCGGATCTTTCGTCGATCGCCGCGACGCAGGAACTCCTCGCCGACGTCGGTCTTCTGACGCTCTGAGGGGACACTGGGCTCGTGTCGACGCCGCTGACGATTCTCCGTCGATCCAAACTGCCGGCAGCGCTGGTGGTGCCGGCAGTTCTCGCCGCTGTGGCCTCCTTGGCCCCACTCGCCTATCTCGTCGACGTGGCGTTCGATCGAGGAGCGTCCTATCTGTGGGATGAACTCTGGCAGCGACGAACGCTCGAACTCGTGCTGCGTAGCGCCATGCTCGCCGGTGCCGTGACGTTGGCAAGTGTGGGCATCTCCGTTCCACTCGCCTGGGCAGTCGTACGAAGCGACCTCACCGGACGCCGTATATGGCGTGTCGTCCTGGCACTACCTCTTGCCGTACCGAGCTACCTCGCCGCTTTTGCGTGGATCAGTTGGGATTCGTCCTTGGCCGGATTCTGGGGAGCCTTGCTCGTTCTCACCGCCGTGTCGTACCCGTACGTGTATCTGCCTCTCACGGCCGCCTTCTCACGACTCGATGAAGCCCTGGACGAGATTGCCACTGTTCACGGCCGAGGTTCGACGATTCGCCTCATGTCCCTCGCCGCCCATCAGTGCCGAGGCACTCTCGCCGCCGGGTCGTTGCTCGTCGCCCTGTACGTGTTGAGCGATTTCGGGGCCGTTGCGACGATGCGATACGACGCCTTCACCTGGGTGATCTACGGCGCCTATCGGGCCGGATTCAACCCGACCAGGGCCGCAGTGCTTGCGCTCGTCCTGGTGATCATCGCTCTCGGACTCGTGGCTGCCGAAGCTGCAGCGCGCGGCCGCGCTGTCACCACGATGACGTCCCGCGCCGTCGGACGCCATCGTCCGATCCGACTCCGAGGCAATGCCGTGTGGTTCCAGCTGCTCGCCGTCCTCGTCACCCTCGTGTCCCTTGCCTTTCCGGTGTGGCGGATTCTCGTCTGGGTCGACAACTACGGAGCCGAAGACGGCTTCGGCGACGTCGTATCGGCGCTGTGGGGATCGGTTCGTTACTCCGTCGTGGCCGCCGTCGTCACGGTCATGGTCGCGCTGCCTATCGCGTTGCTTGTGGCCCGCTACCGAACGCGCACCACCCTTCTCCTCGATCGCTCGACCTACGTGACCCACGCTCTGCCCGGGATCGTGGTCGCGATCTCGATGGTGTTCATCGGCGTGAGAGTCCTACGTCCGGTGTACCTCGAAGCTCCACTCCTCGTGCTCGCTTACGTCGCTCTCTTCCTTCCCCTCGCCGTCGGTGGAATTCGGCCAAGTGCCGAACAGATTCCGATGGGACTCGACGACGTGGCACGCTCACTGGGCAGTTCCCCGATGTCGGTCGTCAGGCGGATCAATCTTCCTCTGATCGCTCCCGGCCTCGCAGCCGCCACCGCGCTCGTCACTCTGGCTGCGATGAAGGAGCTTCCGGTCACGATGTTGTTGCGCCCGACCGGCACCGAGACACTTGCAACTCGACTCTGGACGTACACCACCGTATCGGATTACGCCGGGGCCGGACCCTACGCTTTGGCCATCATTGTGTTCGTCGCCATTCCCACCGCCATCGCCACCGGACGCCGCTGATTCGCCCCAACTCTCTTCAGATCCATGAACGACCGACCCACCCTTCGCATCACCGATCTCTCGAAACGCTTCGGGCGCGTCGAGGTCTTGCGTGGCGTGTCGTTCGACGCTCCCGAAGGGAGTGTGACGGCCGTACTCGGTCCGTCAGGCCAGGGCAAGACCACCCTGCTACGCCTCATCGCCGGATTCGAACGCGTCGACGAGGGCTGCATCGAGATCGATGGAGGTCTTGTCGGCTCGCCGCAAGTACACGTTCGCCCGGATCGACGTGGGGTGGGCATCGTCCCGCAGGACGGAGCTCTCTTTCCACATCTGACGGTCGCGGGCAACATCGGCTTCGGTCTGCCCCGAGGCAGCGAAGCACGCGTCGCCGAGATGACGCGCTTGGTCGGCTTGGAAGGAACCGGTGATCGACGTCCCTCGGAGATCTCAGGTGGCCAGCAGCAACGCGTTGCTCTAGCTCGGGCACTCGCTCCGTCTCCGCATCTGGTTCTCCTCGACGAGCCCTTTTCGGCCTTGGACGCGGGGCTTCGGGCCGGAATTCGTGACGAGGTGATCGGAATCCTTCGCCAGACGGGCACCACCACGCTTCTCGTCACCCACGACCAAGAAGAAGCCATGTCGATCGCGGACTACGTCGTGGTGCTCCTCGACGGAGTCGTGGCCCAGCAGGGATCTCCCACTGACATCTACGAGAATCCAGCCTCGGTCGAAGTCGCACGGTTCATCGGAGATGCGAACCTGCTCTCGGCCCAGGTTTCGAACGGCGTCGTGTCCCACGATCTGGGCTCGCAGCCATGCGCCCGCCACGACG
>JBMTOT010000108.1:0-3822 GCA_049442935.1 Ilumatobacteraceae bacterium
CCGCCGAGGGCGTAGGCCTCGTCGGCCAGGCGCACGTGGAGTGCGTCCCGGTCGAGTTCGGAATAGACCGCCACCGTGGCAATGCCCATCTCTCGGGCGGCACGGATGACCCGCACGGCGATCTCGCCGCGGTTGGCGATCAGGATTTTCTTCAGCACAGGTGACAATCTTGCCCCCGTGGACCCCTCCAATGCGAACCAACACCGAACCTGGCGCGTTTCGACCGTTGCCGAGACGGGAAGCACCAATTCCGATCTCCTGCTCGTTGGCGAACAGGGAGCCGCCGACGGCACCGTTCTGCGGGCCGAGCACCAGACGGCAGGCCGCGGGCGCCTCGACCGCACCTGGGAGGCCCCGCCGGGGGCGAACCTTTTGGTGTCGATTCTCCTGGCCCCGGCAGGTGAGCGGCCCCACGACGTCGTGCGAGCCGTCGCGCTGGCGGCGGTGAGGGCGTGCCGGATGACATGCGGAGTTGAGGTGTCACTCAAGTGGCCGAACGATCTGTGCGTCGGCACTGACAAGCTCGCGGGCATTCTCGCCCAGCGAGGTCGGCGCGCAGACGGGTCGGGTGATTTCGTCGTGGTCGGCATCGGTGTGAACGTCGCGTGGGCACCACCCGGCGCTGCATCGCTCTCATCATCGGGGTGGGAGAGGCCGGTGACGCCGGCTGAGCTATGCGATGCATTGCTGACCGAGCTCAGCGGAGTTCTCGCACTCACTCATGACGACCTGCACACCGACTATGTCGCTCATCTCGCCACTCTCGGTCAACGAGTGCGCGTCGAGACGGCTGACACGACGCTCTTCGGCACTGCCGAGGCGGTCGATGCCGAGGGACGCATCATCGTGCGCGGAGACGACGGACTCGTGTCGTCATTCGACACCGCAGACGTGGTGCACCTTCGCCCGCACGAGGTGTGACTACCGTTGACCCGTGGACGAGGCATCACGATTCGCGCGTGTGACAGGCGCGCCCCGGTGGATGATCGTGGCGTCTGTGGCACTGGTGATGTCACTCGCGGGAGCACTCGGAATCGTGCGGGCCACCAACACTGCCCTAGAGGGCGTGCCGCGCATGGCGGCGGTGACGCCGGTGCTCTCGCCGCCGACGGCGGGTGTCGTCAACTATCTCCTGGTCGGATCCGACTCGCGGGCATCGGCAGACCCGTCTGATGACGACTTCGCAACGGTCGGGTCGGAGGACGAGACGCCCGGGATGCGAAGCGACACGATCATCGTGCTGCGTCGCGACACGCGCACGGGGACGCTCGCGCTGATGTCGGTGCCGCGCGACCTGTGGGCAAAGATGGGCGACTCCGAGACCAGCCGCAAGATCAACTCCGCCTACCAGCGCGGACCAGACGTACTGGTGCGCACCGTGCAGCGCGCACTGAACATTCCGATTCATCACTACATGGAGGTGAATTTCGGCGGCTTCAAACAGATTGTCGATGCGATCGGTGGTGTGCATGTCTGCGTCGACCGTGCATCGCGCGACAAGATGACCGGGTTCTACATCGGTCGCCGGGCCTGCAAGCTCGTCGACGGCACCGCGGCACTTGCCTATGCCCGCTCGCGCTACTTCGAAGAAAAGGTGAAAGGCTCCTGGAAGATCGACGGCACCGGTGACGTCGGTCGCGGCGAACGCCAGCGCGCCCTGATCGCCGCGCTCGCCAAAGACGCATTGCGCTTCCTGGCGCGAAATCCGCTCGAGGCGAGCCAGGTGTTCGAGTCGGTCTCGTCGTCGATCACCGTCGATGAACGACTCGATCTCGTTGCGCTCGCGCGCGACCTGCGTCCGCTCGCAGACGGCGAGGTCCCCTCATACAACCTTCCGGTCGACAGCGGCTGGGCAAACGGACAGTTCGTGTTCCGTCTCACGCGCGATGCACAGCCGCTCCTCGGCTGGTTTGCAGGTGTGGTCGACGCACCGCCGGCGGCCCCTGCCGCAGAGGGCTGACCGCTCAGGGTCGACGTCTCAGGGACGGGCGTCGGCCGACTGGCCGCGTCGTCTCTGGCGCTCGACGAATCGTTCAGCTTCCATCGGTTCGGCGATGCGGTGACCCTGCAGCAGGTCGCACCCGAGCACCCGCAGGCGCTGAACGTGGTCTTCGGTCGCGACCCATTCCGCGCACACCACCATGTCGAGCGAGTGCGCCAACTGGATCAGTGAGCGCACCATGGGGTCGTCGGCGCCGTCGGTGCGGCCGACGTCGCGCACGAGCGTGCCGTCAAGTTTCAACAAGTCGGCCGGGAAGGCGCGCAACGCCGCAAGCGACGACTGTCCGGCGCCGAAGTCGTCGACGGCGATGCGCACGCCCGCGCGGTTCAGCGCGCCGACGGTGCGCAGCACCGACGGGTTGTTGTCGACGAGCGATGCTTCCGACGTCTCGAGCACGAGCCTCGAGCCGTCGAGTCCCGACTCGGCGAGCGCGGCGACAGTGCGGTCGACGAATGACGCATCGGACAGCTGCCGACGCGATGCGTTCACGTGCAGCGCGAGCCTCGCGTCCACGAGACCGGACTCTGTCCATGCGGCGACGTCGCGCGCGGCGGTGGCGAGCACCCAGTCGCCGATCGGGGCGATGAGACCCGACTCGTCGGCGAGTTCGAGGAACTCGGCCGGTGCGATGTTCCCGCGCACCGGATGTTCCCATCGCAGGAGTGCCTCGACGGCGACGGTGCGGCGCGTGTGGGCCGACTCGATGGGCTGGTACAGCACGCGGAACTGTCCGCGCGCGAGAGCCTGCTCGAGCTCGGCGGCGAGTCGCTGGCGGTTCTGTGCCGCCGCACGCATCTCGTCGGTGTAGACCTCCGAGCGCCCACGTCCGCGCTGCTTCGCCTTGTACATCGCGGTGTCTGCCGAGCGAAGCAATGTCACGGCGCCATCAGAGGACGACTCGGCGGCGAGAAGGTCCGGTGTCGAAACTGCCACGCCGACACTCGCGCCGGCCTCAATCTCGACGCCTTGCAGCACGAGCGGGCCGGTGATGGAGGTGCGGATGCGCTCTGCAACGTCGAGTGCGACGTGCTCGTCGAGAACACCTTCGCAGAGCACGACGAATTCGTCGCCGCTGATGCGTGCAACCAGATCACTCGGTCGAGTCGCGGCGGCGATGCGCTTCGAGAGTGCGACGATCAACTGGTCCCCGACGGCATGGCCGATCGTGTCGTTGACGTGCTTCAACTTGTCGAGATCGATGAAAAGCACCGCGACCGTGGCGCGGGTCGTGCGGCAGCGTTCGAGTGCCTCGGCGGTGCGGCGCAGGAAGAGCACGCGGTTCGGAAGACCGGTGAGTGCATCGTGGGTGGCCTGGCGGGCCAGTTCAGCCTGCACTCGTCGCTCGTCGGTGATGTCCCGCGCAATCGTGGCCCAGTGGTGCACGCCGCCATCGGCGTCGCGCACAACCTGCACTGTCACCGCGAGGGTGCGCGCGAGACCATCCGGCGACCGGGTGGCGATCTCTCCTTGCCAACGATTGTGCGAACCGTCACCCTGGGCCGCGGCGTCACTCGGCTCGAGGAATGTGCGTGGCAACTGGTCGCGCACGGCTCGCGCATAGGCGCGTGCAGCGGGGTCGGGGGCACTTGGACCGGGGTCTGAGACACCCACGATCTCTCGTGCCCGGTCGTTTGCGAACATCAGATCGCCGGCACGGTCGAACACCAGCACAGCATCACCCGAGACGTCGAGCAGTCCGACAAGCTGGTCGGACAGAACGCGGCGGTCCATGTCGCTCGTGCAGTCGACTGCCGTGCCGACATGTCCGGTCACTTCGCCGTCGATCACGACCGGGCGTGTCTCGACGCGGATCCATGTGG
>JBMTOT010000109.1:0-3635 GCA_049442935.1 Ilumatobacteraceae bacterium
AGAGCATCGGTCTCCAAAACCGACGGTCGGGGGTTCGAGTCCCTCCTGCCCTGCAGAGAAGAACAACACAGGAAGAACACACACGTCATGTCAACTGATCTGAACCGCGAGCAGAAGCGCGCGCTGAAGCGAATGGGAGCGCTCGACGAGAGCGGCAACCCCGTGCGCACCCAGCCGCAGCAGCGCCAGCGGGAAGCCGGTGACCGCACCGGCCCGGTGAAGTACATGCGCGAGGTCGGCGACGAGATGAAGAAGGTCGCCTGGCCGAAGTGGCCGGAGGTGCGCCGCTATTCGATCATCGTGCTCGTCACCGTCGTGGTGTTCACCGCATACGTCGGTGTGCTCGACGCGGCGTTCGGCGTGTTCTCGGGCTGGCTGTACAAGGAGTGACCGACATGAGCGACGACACCATGAACACAGAAGAGAAGACCGACGGCCTCGAGCCCGATGTCGTGCTCGACCTCACCGACGACGCATCGGCCTCCGTCGACCTCGGCGACGAGGAAGAAGACGAAGGTCCGCGCGAGACACCGCCGTGGGCGCGTCCCGGTCGCTGGTACGTCGTGCACACGCAGTCGGGCTACGAAAAGAAGGTCGAACTGAACTTGAAGTCGCGCATCCAGTCGATGGACATGGGCGACTCGATCTACGAGATCGTCGTTCCCATGGAAGACGTGGTCGAGTTCAAGCAGGGTCGCAAGCAGACCGTCTCGAAGAAGGTCTTCCCCGGCTATCTCCTCGTGCGCTGCGAGATGGACGATGCCTCGTGGTTCTGCATCCGCAACACCCCCGGCGTGACCGGCTTCGTCGGCCAGAGCGTCAAGGGCCAGAAGCCGACACCGCTGTCGAAGCGCGAGGTCGAGACATTCCTCAGCGCCAAGGGCGACGGCGAAGCGGCACCGCGGCGCAAGGCCCCGAAGGTCGAATTCGAGGTGGGCGAGAGCGTGCGCGTGAAGGAAGGCCCGTTCGCCGACTTCAACGGCGCCATCGCCGAAATCAACACCGACCACATGAAACTGAAGGTGCTCGTCAACATCTTCGGCCGCGAGACCCTGGTGGAGATGGACTTCAGCCAGGTCACCAAGCTCTGATCGAACGACACCAACACGGAGAACCCACATGGCAAAGAAGAAACTCGCAGCGATCGTCAAGATCCAGATTCCCGCGGGCAAGGCCACGCCGGCACCGCCGGTCGGCACCGCGCTCGGTCCGCACGGCGTGCAGATCATGGACTTCGTGAAGCAGTACAACGCCGCCACCGAAGCTCAGGCCGGAACGATCATCCCGGTCGAGATCAGCATCTTCGAGGATCGCTCGTTCACCTTTATCCTGAAGACGCCGCCGACCCCGGTGCTCCTGCGCCAGAAGGCCGGACTCGAGAAGGCGTCGCAGACGCCGGGCAAGACCGTTGCCGGCACCGTGACCGAGGCAGACATCGAAGAGGTCGCCAAGATCAAGATGCCCGATCTGAACGCCTACGACCTCGAGGCGGCCAAGCAGCAGGTGCGCGGCACGGCTCGTTCGATGGGGCTTAAGGTCGTCTGACCCGGAGCCGCCGATCGTCTGACCGGTAGACAGGCACACCGACAACACAGATCTCCCGAGCCGGGAACACCTCACCCGGACGGACAACAGAGAAAGAGAGAGGGAGGCACCAATGCCGATTTCAAAGAAGTACAAAGCAGCGTCTGCACTGTTCGACAGGGACGCACAGTTCACGCCCACCGAGGCGGTTGAACTGGTGAAGAAGACCGCGAGCGCAAAGTTCGACGAGTCGGTCGACGTGGCGATTCGCCTCGGCGTCGACCCGCGCAAGCCCGACCAGGCCGTGCGCGGCACGGTCGCCCTTCCGTCCGGGTCGGGCAAGACCTTGCGAATCGCAGTGTTCGCCGCCGGTGACGCCGCACAGGAAGCCCGCGCGGCCGGCGCCGATCTGGTCGGTGCCGACGATCTCGCCGCCGAGATCGAGAAGGGCACGATGGATTTCGATCTCGCGATCGCAACGCCCGACATGATGCCCCTCGTGGGCCGTCTCGGTCGAGTGCTCGGCCCGCGCGGCCTCATGCCGAACCCCAAGACCGGAACGGTGACCACCGACGTCGGTCGTGCCGTCGGCGAGTTCAAGGGCGGCAAGGTCGAGTACCGCACCGATCGCCACGGCAACGTGCACGTGCGCATCGGCAAGGCCTCTTTCAGCCCTGCAGACCTCGAGGCGAACCTGCGTGCCGTGCTCGACGAGGTGCAGCGTGCCAAGCCCGCCGCCGCCAAGGGGCGTTACTTCCGGAAGATCACGGTGTCGACCACCATGGGCCCCGGCGTCAAGATCGACACCAACCGTCTGCGCCCGGGCGCGGAGGTCTGAGTCTCCGCGGGTGCGTCCCGCGAAGATGAGCCCTAGGCTCACCAACACAATTCAATTCTCTCGGTCCTCGCCAGAGACATCCGGTCCGGTTCGCCGGCTAAGGGGCTTCTCGCCCGCCAGACGAGGCGGACTCCTCAACCGGTTCCGATCCACACGGTCGGCTCGGCGCGGCGTTCGTATCTGCGAGCGCCCCGAGCGACCCGAGTGGACACCCGAGGAGGTGAAATGTCAACAGTCCGATCCGAGAAAGAAGCAGTCGTCGCCGAAGTGCGCGACAAGCTCGTGAAGTCCTCCGCGGTGATCGTCACCGAGTACCGCGGTCTTCGCGTCCCCGACCTTGCAAGCCTCCGCACGACCTTGCGCGGCGTGGGTGCCGAGTACCGCGTGTACAAGAACACCCTCGCCCGTTTCGCCGCGCGCGATGCCGGCGTCGAGGGACTCGCAGAGATCCTCACGGGCCCAACCGCGCTGACCTTCGTCGACGGAGACGTGGCCGCAGTCGCAAAGACCCTCAAGGAGTACGCCAAGGCGAACCCCTTGCTGGTCATTCGCGGTGGTGCCGTGGCCAACAAGGCTGTCTCCGCCAAGGACATCGAGATCCTGGCCGATCTGCCGTCGCGCGACGTCATGCTCGCCCAGCTCGCCGGCCTCATGCAGGCGCCGCTGGTCAAGACCGCAGGTCTCCTTCAGGCTCTCCCACGCAACATGGCCTATGGCCTGAAGGCGCTGGTCGACCAGAAGAGCGCGGAGTGATCGCTCGCGGAGCATCACACCGAACTCGTAACACACCAATCGAAATCAACACACCAAACAAGATCAACAAGAAAGAAGAAGAACAATGGCTCTCAGCAAAGACGAGATCCTCGAAGGAATCTCCACCCTCACCGTCATCGAACTGAAGGAACTCCTCGACGCGTTCGAGGAGAAGTTCGGCGTCACCGCCGCTGCCCCGGTCGCAGTGGCGGCAGTCGCCGGTGCCCCCGCCGCCGGTGGTGGCGCGGCCGCCGAAGACGAGAAGGACGAGTTCGACGTCATCCTGACCGACGGCGGCGCCCAGAAGATCGGCGTCATCAAGGTCGTGCGCGAGCTCACCAGCCTCGGCCTCAAGGAAGCCAAGGACCTCGTGGACGGCGCCCCGAAGCCCGTGCTCGAGAAGGTCAGCAAGGACGACGCCGCCAAGGCGAAGGCCAAGCTGGAAGAGGCCGGCGCCTCCGTCGAGCTCAAGTGATCGCACCCGGGGGAGACCCCGGGATCGGTTCCAATTCAGTGGTCC
>JBMTOT010000110.1:0-3565 GCA_049442935.1 Ilumatobacteraceae bacterium
TTCGCTTCGTCGCCAGCGATGGCCGACTGTCCAGCGCCCCCGCGGTGGTGCAGGTGCGCATCAACGGGGTCCCCATCGCCGATGCCGGCCTGCCGCCGGTTCTCACCGGCCCCGCCCCCGCGGGGGTGGTGGGGGCCGGCCCCGCCGGCACCGCTGCCGCAACCGTGCTCGCACGAGCGGGACGTTCGGTCATCGTTGCCGACAAGGCCGAGTTTCCCCGCGACAAGTGCTGTGGCGACGGCCTCACAACTTTGGCCCTGCGAATGCTCGAGAGGATCGACTTCGACCCCGGCGTGGTCGCCTCGTGGCAAACCGTCGACTCTGCGTGGCTCCGTTCGCCGTCCGGACGTGAGGTGGAACTACCGCTGCCACGAGGACGGGGTCAATACGCCGCCGTCGCTGCGCGACTTCAACTCGACAACGAACTGGTGAAACACGCCCGAGCGGCCGGCGCGGAGATCTGCGAAGGCGTCGAGTTCTCGCACCTCACGTTGAACTACTCCGGCCGACGGCGTTCGGCGACGGCGCACTTCTCGAACGGAAACACGGTGACGGCAGAACACGTGATCGCCGCCGACGGCATGTGGTCACCGGTCCGGAAGGCAATGGGACTCGGAGATTCCGGATACCTCGGCGAATGGCACGCGTTCCGGCAGTACGCCGACAATGTCACCGGGCCCGCGGCGCATCGCCTTTATGTGTGGTTCGAGCCCGACCTGCTTCCGGGCTACGCATGGTCGTTCCCTTTGTCGGATGGTCGGGTAAACATCGGATTCGGCATTCTGCGCGACGGCAAGCGACGGGTGCAGGACATGAAGAAAGACTGGGCCGACCTGTTGTCGCGCAGGCATATCGTCGACGCGCTCGGACCCGGCTTTCGACTCGTCGACCGCCACACCGCGTGGCCGATTCCTGCAGGCATCACCGATGTGGTTTTGTCGAGCGGAAACGTGCTCTTCGTCGGCGATGCGGCCCGCGCGACCGATGCGTTGACGGGCGAAGGCATCGGCCAGGCACTCGAGACCGGAATCCTTGCAGCCGAAGCAATCCTCGGAGGCGGCGACGTCGCATCCAAGTACGAAGCGTCGGTTCGTCAACATCTGTTCGCCGACCACCGTATGAGCGTCGCCCTCGGGAAACTGCTGCGGTCGTCGATCGTGACTCGGGGTGCAATCCGCGCGGCCGCAGCCAACGGTTGGACGCGCACGAACTTCGCGCGCTGGATGTTCGAGGACGAGCCTCGTGCCGCACTGTTCACACCGCGGCGCTGGCACCGCAGGTTTCTCGATCGCGACGGCACCTACTGATGTAGGTTGGCGCCATGCGCACGCGAATCACCGAACTCTTCGACATCGAACACCCCGTCATGCTGGCCGGCATGGGCGGTGTGTCGTACAGCGATCTCGTCGGAGCGGTGTCCGAGGCCGGGGGCATCGGCACATTCGGCGCGTCGACCATGAAGTCCGACGAACTCGTCGAGGAGATCGCGCGGGTCAAGACCATCACGTCCAAGCCCTTCGGTGTCGACTTGTTGGCCGCGCTCCCCACACAGGTCGAAGAAGGTGTGCGCGCCGTCGTCGAGGGCGGTGCACGCATCTTCGTCGCGGGCCTCGGCGTGCCGCGTGATGCAATCGACTACCTCCACAAACACAACGTTCTCGTCGGGTCGATGTGCGGAAAAGTACGCCACGCCGAGGCTGCGGGGGCACGCGGCTGCGACTTCGTCGTTGCGCAGGGCACCGAAGGCGGTGGACACACGGGCACCGTGGCAACGATGGCGCTGGTGCCACAGGTCGTTGACGCCGTCGGAGCAAAGGTGCCGGTCGTCGCCGCCGGAGGTCTCTTCGATGGTCGCGGCCTCGCCGCGTCCCTCGCGCTCGGCGCGGATGCAGTGTGGGTGGGCACGCGATTCATCGCGACCCCCGAGGCACGCGCGGTACGCGGCTACAAGGAAACACTCGTCGCAACACCCGAGGACGGCACCGTCATTTCGCGTGGCTTCACGGGCAAGACCTGTCGCGTCGTGCGCAACGACTGGACCAACCACTACGAACAGCACCCCGAGGAACTGCGCAAGTTTCCCGACCAAGCGATCCACTCGATGAAGGAAGGTGCCAACCACCTCGGTGCACCGTCCGACACCGTCGTCGATACGAACCGTGAATTCATGCCGTGCGGCCAAGGCGTCGGAGCGATCACCTCGCTGGTGCCCGCGGCACAGATCGTCCGCGACATCGTGGCCGAAGCCGAACGGGTATTGCACGGTTCACAGAAGTTCCTGTAGTGCTGAAACTGCTGCGGGAGAACCGCGACATTCGCCTGCTCTTCTTCGCCCAGGTCGTTTCGTATCTCGGCGACTGGTTCACGTTCGTTGCGCTGGCTGGACTCGTCGACGACGCGACCGATTCGAAGTTCCTCGTCTCGCTCGTCTACGTCGCTTTTTCCCTGCCGTCGTTTCTTGCATCACCGATCGCCGGCCCGGCCGCCGATCGCTATGACCGCCGCAAACTTCTCGTCGCGGTCTCCGCCGCGCAGGCTGTCTGTGCGGTCGGCCTTCTCGGGTCGTCGGGCGGCCGTATCTGGATCGCGCTCGTGTGCCAGGCACTCATCGCGGCGCTCGCATCGTTCATCGGCCCCGCGAGCAATGCCGCCATCCCGAACCTCGCCCGCAACGCTGAAGAGCTCAGCAAGGCCAACTCGCTGCTCGGTGCGACGTGGGGTGTCATGCTCGCGGTCGGCGCAGGTCTGGGCGGCCTGTTCTCGCAAGCCTTCGGACGCGAGGCCGCCTTCATTGCCGATGCCGTCAGCTTCGTGATCGCAGGTGCATTGTTCGCGGCGATTCGCACGCCGATGCAAGAACAGCGCGCGGCGCGAACCGACGGCCGCAGGGTTCGCCCAATCGCCGACATGCGCGAGGCGGTCCATCTCGCCAGGCGCGACAATGTCATCCTCGCACTCGTCGCATCAAAGACGACGTTTGCGATCGGTGCCGGCATCGTCAGCCAACTTGCTGTCCTCGCATCGGAAGCATTCAAGGCCGGCGACTCGGGCCGCGGCCTGCTCATCGGTGCGCGTGGCGTCGGGTCCGGACTCGGTCCACTCGTCGCTGCACGTCTGGTCAAGGGAAACCTCGAACGGCTTCTGCTCACCTGCGGAATCGCCGGGCTGCTTTTCTCGGGCTTCTACCTCGGCGCGTCGATCAGCCCTCACATCGCGGTAGCTGCCGTTTTCGTGGCACTCGCCCATTTCGGGGGCGGTGCGCAGTGGGTACTCAGTTCTTACGGACTGCAGATGCGCGCGCCCGACGAGGTGCGCGGACGCGTTCTGGCAGGTGACTTCGCGATCGTCACGCTCACTTTGTCGATCACCAGCGCACTCTCGGGCGTCGTTTCCGATGCCATCGGCGTGCGGTCGACGATCGCGGTGTTCGCGGTTCTCGCCGCGATCGCCGGAACGGTCTACCTGGTAGTGACGACGCCGATCAGACGGAGTCTGCGCAGCGAACAGCCGCATCGATGAGCGTCTGGGCACGGCTGTCACCGGCGAGGTTCGCCGCAAGCGCGTT
>JBMTOT010000111.1:0-3549 GCA_049442935.1 Ilumatobacteraceae bacterium
TCTCCTTATAGGTGCCCAACCACTCATCAAGCTGACGGGCGAGAATGCCACGGTCGGCATCGGCCCAGATTTCGCTCATGTTCGCCTACCGACAAACAACGCGATCGCGTGACGTCACATCTGCATACACGCGCCGCAGTCGCGCGGCGGCAAAGTTCCACGTATAGCGACGTGCTTTTTCGGCGGCGCGAGCGCCCATCACCGCCGCTTCGATCGGGTTGGCGAGGATGCGATCAACGTGGTGCGCGAAGACATCGGGACTGCGGTCGGCAACGAGGTGACCTGTCACACCATCGTCGACGATCGTGATGAGGCCGCCGACACCGCTGGCAACGACGGGCACGCCGCAGGCCGCAGCCTCGAGGGCGACGAGGCCGAAACTCTCGCTGCGCGACGGGACAATGACCACGTCTGCTGCCCTGTAGTACGTGGAGAGAATGTGGTGCGCCTGTGGCTCGACGAAATCGACGCGGTCACCGAGGCCATGTGCTTCGATGAGTGAGCTGATTCGCAGGAATTCTGACTCACCTTCGTTGCCGCTCGCGCCACCTACGACCAGGAGACGCGCGCGACGGTCGGCCAAGCGAGCCAGCGTTTCGACGGCGACGTCGAGGCCCTTCAGCGGCTGAATGCGGCCGACGAACAGCATCACCGGCTCGTCGTTCGCTAGGCGGAGGGCATGGCGGGCCCCGCGCCGCTCGCCGGGTGCGAAGAAGGCGTGCTCGACACCGGGTGCGACGATTTCGATCGACCCCGGCGGCGCGCCATAGAGCGACCTGAACTGACGTTCCTCTTCCGTGCACGACACGCAGATCGCATCGGTACAACCAATGATCGACGACTCGGCGTTCTCGCGCGAGACGGGTTCGGGGTCACCACCCTGGGCCTTCACGCGGGCGAAGGTGTGGAAGGTCATCACCAGGGGCAGGTCGAGTTCATGCTTCAGCCTGTGGCCCGCGATGCCCGACAACCAATAGTTGCCGTGCAGAACATCGGTTCCTCCCGAGGCAGCAATGTGGTCGCGCACACCGTCGGCAAAGGGATCGATGACTGACATGAGATCGTCCTTGGGCAAGTCGTAGTCACCCGCCTCGATGTGCACGACCCTGTGGTTCGGTTCGACCCCGACAACTTGCGGCAGCCCCGGCCGCCACGCACGGGTGTACGTGGTGCAATCGAGGCCGGCGTGGGCGAGTGCCGACACGAGCTCGCGCACATAAACGTTCATCCCGCCACCGTCGCCGATGCCCGGTTGGGCCAGCGGTGACGTATGCATCGACAGAATCGAGACGCGCTTCATGTCAGTTCGCCGCCGGGTTCACATAGGTGCGGTAGACGCTCAACAACGAATTCTTCTGGTCGGCCGAGAGCAGCGGGTCGGCGAGCACCGCCTCTTCTACCGACGGCGCGGATGAACCACTGCGCGGACTGTCACCGTCGAGAATGCCGGCGCGGACGTACAAGGTTTCGGCCGACACATGCAATGCGCGCGCGATCTGCTGCAGAATCTCGGCAGAAGGTTTGCGCAGACCGCGTTCGATCTGAGAGAGATAAGGATTCGACACGCCGGCAAGCCGTGAGAGATCACGGATCGACTGCTGGGCGGCCTCACGGCGTTGCCTGATGAAGTCGCCGAGGTCGACGAGACGCTTGTCCACACCGCCTGTCTAGTGACGAATTGGCTGAATGGCTACTTGGGCGAAATACCCGAAACATCGGGGATTTCGAGAGTCTCTCTGAAACTCGTCAATCGAGGAGGCTGTCGACCGTTGCGCCACCGCTTTTGTATCGCTCGACGAGCTCGCGACTGAGCGCGTCGATTCGACCGAAGAGCGCCTTGCGTTCGACTGATCGACCACCCTCGAAGTCGGACAAGGCGGTTTCGAGTGCGCTCAGTTCGTCGTCGTCGAGGTCTGCAAAGTCGGCGAAGTGGAGTCGATCACAGATCTCGGCGAGTTCGAGGACCCGCGGATGGTCGGCGCTCACTGTCGTGTCGCGCGGAGGCCTCGCCGAACCCGCGCCTTGCTGCTGGCCGAAAACGGTGGCCAGTTCGGCGGGTGCAGTGCTTGCGTGTGATCCAGCAGTACGACGCGCACGCTCCTCCCGCACGATGTCGAGGCGACCCTGTGCGATGCGACGCACGAACGACACGACGTCTTCCTCTTCCTGCAACGTCGAACGCATCGCGCGGAGTTCACCGAGCGACAACGACGACGGGTCGATGTCCGTGCCGGATGCGGGGTCGTCTGGTGCGGCGCTGTCCGTACTCTAGAACCCACCGGAAACCGGAGGGAGGACGGCGACCTCGTCGGTCGGGCCAATCGGTGCGTCGCGCTCGGTCTCGTCACCGTTGCACCACACGCGACAGGTAGCGAGAACGGCGGCGAAAGCGTCGCCGTACCGACCGCACGCCTCGTCGAGCAATTCGCCGACGGTGGACGCGTCGATGACGTCGGAACTCCGCCCCGCCGCTTCGCGGGCCGACGCAAAGAGTCGCAGGATCGCCATGAACTTCAAGGGTATTGCCGGCCTCACGGGTGAACATACGGCAGAGCCGGAACACTCGGCATAACCTGAAAGATGTGACGGTCGCTCGGTTCCTCCTCGTGCGCCACGGCCAGTCCGAATGGAACTCGGTGGGCAGAATGCAGGGCCACGCCGACTCCCCTCTCACCCCCGAGGGCCGCCGTCAGGCTCAATCGGCGGCGCGAAAACTAAAGGGGTTCGACTGGGTCGCATCGAGCGACCTCTCGCGTGCGCTCGACACGGCTGCCATCATCGCCCACGAATTGTCGATCCCACTCCTGCCCGCCCGTGCCGGTCTTCGTGAAGTCGACGTCGGACCGTGGCAGGGCCTCACCCGACGGGACATCGAAAAACAGTTCCCCGGTTTTCTCGCCAACGACATGCGACCCGCGGGTTACGAGGCCGATGAGTCCGTCTTCGAACGCGTCCGCACCGCGCTGGTGTCACTCGCCACGCAACCAATCGGCACGCAACCAAGCAGTTCGTCGTCCGCACCCACCGGACTTCTTGTCACGCACAGCGGCGTCATACGTGTCATGCGTCGCGTGCTCGGACACCCCGATCAGCGCAGCCATCGGAACCTCGAAGGGTGCTGGTTCACCGTTACGGCTGATGGCACAGTGGCGGCGAAAGAGTCCGTCAACGTCCTGCGAAACGCAACGATCAGCAACACGCTCTGACGATGCGGCTATTCGACGAATCCTTCTCGCCTGTCGTGCGCAGACACGTCGTCCTGTTGACAGTCGCACGCACGACGGCGAACGCGTCGTACATGTTTGCACCACCGTTCCTCGCAACGATCGCCCGCGGCTTCGACATGTCCATCTCGCAGATGGGAATCGCCCTGACCGTTTCGGAACTCACCGGTCTCGCCTCGCCGCTGATCGGCCAGCGCGTCGACGGCATGACGAGGCGACAGGCGATGAGGGTCTCACTCGCCGGTGTCGGTCTCGGCGCGATCCTCGCGGGTGCAGCACCGAACCTTGCGGTGTTCACGCTCGCGCTCATCATCTTGGGTGCGTC
>JBMTOT010000112.1:0-3518 GCA_049442935.1 Ilumatobacteraceae bacterium
AGGTCAAGAAGCTGATCGCCGGCCCCGGCGTGTACATCTGCGACGAGTGCATCGAGCTGTGCAACGAGATCATCGAGGAAGAGTCGGGTGAGCGGAACGAAGTCCGTCTCGAGAACCTTCCCACCCCGGTCGAGACGCGCGCGTTCCTCGACGAATACGTCGTCGGACAGGACCGCGCGAAGAAGGTCCTCTCGGTGGCGGTGTTCCACCATTACCGCCGCCTGCAATACCTCCAGCAGAATCACGGCATTCGTCGCGACGACGTCGAACTGCAGAAGAGCAACGTGTTGCTGCTGGGCCCGACCGGCTGTGGCAAGACCCACCTCGCCCAGACCCTGGCGAAACTCCTGAACGTTCCGTTCGCCGTCGCCGACGCGACCGCTCTCACCGAGGCCGGCTACGTGGGCGAGGACGTGGAGAACATCCTGCTCAAGCTGCTGCAGGCGGCCGACTTCGACGTCAAACGCGCAGAGCAGGGCATCGTCTACATCGACGAGATCGACAAGGTGGCGCGCAAGGCGGAGAATCCGAGCATCACGCGCGATGTGTCGGGAGAGGGCGTGCAGCAGGCACTTCTCAAGATCCTCGAGGGCACCGTGGCGGCCGTGCCGCCCCAGGGGGGCCGCAAGCACCCCCATCAGGAGTTCATCCAGATCGACACCACCAACGTGTTGTTCATCTGCGGAGGTGCATTCGCCGGACTCGAGCAGATCATCGAGCAGCGCATCGGTCACAAGGGCGTCGGCTTCCATGCGACGGTGAAGTCGAAGGCCGAGAAAGACCCCGGCGAGCTGTTCGCACAGGTGCTCCCTGAAGATCTGGTGAAGTTCGGCATGATCCCCGAGTTCATCGGTCGACTGCCGGTGGTGGGCGCCGTGCACGCGCTCGACAAGCCGGCGCTGGTGCAGATTCTGACCGGCCCGAAGAACGCGCTCGTGAAGCAGTACGCCAAGATCTTCGAACTCGACGACGTCGAACTCGAGGTCACCCCGGGTGCGCTCGACGCGATCGCAGACCTCGCTCTGAAGCGCGGCACCGGAGCCCGCGGTCTGCGGGCGATCCTCGAAGAGACGCTGCTCGACACGATGTACGAGGTGCCGGGGAGGTCTGACATCGCCAAGGTGGTGCTCGACGAGGCCTGTGTGTCCGACGGCCAGCTGCCCGAGATGGTGTCGAAGAGCGCCGCGCGCATGCCGAGGCAGCGACGGGCGGCCTCCTGACCACAGGACCATCCCGACCGGGACGCCGACTCGACATCTCCCCATCACTTGCCGCCATGGATTTCCCCGACGCCCTGCGCTATCTCGATGAGCACGCCTCGTACGAAAAGACGGGACGCATCGACGAGCCCTCACTCGCAAAGATCGAGGCTGTTCTCTCTGCGATGGGCGATCCTCACCTGGACTACCGGGTGGTGCACGTCACCGGCACCAACGGCAAGGGGTCCACGTCGCAGATCATCACCCGGCTTCTCGCCGCCCACGGACTGCGTGTCGGCACCTTCTCCAGTCCGCATCTCGAGAACGTTCGCGAGCGCATGCAGCTCGACGGCGAGCCGGTCGACGAGGAGGGCTTCGCCGAGTCGGTGGCCGCTGTCGCCGTCGCCGAGGCACTCAGCGGCGTGCGACCGTCGTACTTCGAGATCATGACGGCGGCGGCGTTCCGGTTGTTCTCTGACCGTGCAGTCGACGTTGCGGTGATCGAAGTGGGAATGCTCGGCCGATGGGATGCGACGAACGTGGTGAGACCAGACGTCGCGGTCGTGACGAACATCGCGCTCGACCACACCGAGTTCGCCGGCCCGACGCACGAGCACATCGCTCGCGAGAAGGCCGGCATCATCAAGAGCGGCTGCGCCGCGGTGGTGGGAGAGGAGCGCGAGTCTCTGCGAGAGATCTTCGCGGGCGAGGCCGATGCCGACATGCGCTTCCGTGGCGTCGACTTCGACGTCGTCGAGAATCACCTCGCACTCGGCGGGCGGTCGGTCACGGTCCGCACGAGGCGCGACGAGTACGCAGACGTGTTCGTTCCGCTCCACGGACGCCATCAGGGCGACAACGCCGCCGTTGCAATCGCCGCAGTGGAGGAGTTCTTCGACCGGCCGATTGCGCGCGAGACGCTCGACGAAGGATTCGCGCGAGTGTCGATGCCTGGGCGATTCGAGGTGCTCTCGCATCAGCCTCTGGTGATCCTCGACGGCGCGCACAACCCGGCCGGCGCCGACGTGTGTGCGGAAGTCTTCTTCGGCGACTTCGATCCTGTCGGCCGTCGGATACTGGTGGTCGGCGCTCTCGCGAGCCGCGACATCGCAGAGACCCTCGGGGCGCTTCGCGCCGACGAGTTCGACACTGTGATCTGCTGCACCGCTCCGTCTCCGCGGGCAAGGGATGCAAAAGAAGTGGCGGCTGCGGCCGCAGACCTCGGGTGCGGCAGGGTGGTGGTCGCGCGTGACACCGAGGATGCATGTGCCCGTGCTCTTGCCGATGCAGGGGCAGACGACGCCGTCCTCGTTGCCGGATCGCTGTATGTGGTGGGCGCGGCGCGCACTCACCTGCGCCGTGTGCTTCCCTGAACGGGCTCAGAGCGACCAGCCAATCCCGCCCGTAGCCTGTCGGGCATGTCGAACCGCACCCTCGTCTTGTTGAAGCCCGATGCCGTGGAGCGCGGTCTCGTCGGGGAGATCATCGGCCGTTTCGAGGCCAAGGGCTTGCGACTCGCCGCGATGGAGTTGCGCACCCTCGACTCCGCCACTCTCGAGCGTCATTACGAGGAGCATGTCGGCAAGGGCTTCTACGGCGATCTCGTGGCGTTCATGTCGCGCGGACCGGTCGTGGCGATGGCCGTCGAGGGTCCGGCCGACACGTGGGAGATCGTGCGAGCGATGATGGGTGCGACCAACCCCCGCAGCGCCGCGCCGGGCACCATTCGCGGCGATTTCGGCACCGAAATGACCGAAAATCTCGTGCACGGCAGCGACTCGGCAGAGTCGGCCGCACGCGAGCTGTCGATCTTCTTCCCCGGGCTCTGAGCATCGGGCGAGTACCCTTAACCCTGTTCGGTCGGCGCGTCTGCGTGCGACGCGGGGAGACAGTCGCATGAACCGCAGCAATCCTTTGGTCATCGGTCGAGACATCGCCATCGACCTCGGCACGGCCAACACTCTCGTCTACGTGCGCGGGCAGGGAATCGTGCTGAACGAACCTTCAGTGGTGGCGATCGACATGCGTGACGGTCGTCCGGTCGCGGTGGGGTGGGAAGCCAAGCGCATGCTCGGGCGAACCCCGAAGTACATCGAGGCCATCAGGCCGCTGAAAGACGGTGTGATCGCCGACTTCGACGTGTGCGAAAAGATGCTGCGTTACTTCATCCAGCGCGTCACGACCAGCCGTTGGAGCAAGCCGCGCATGGTGATCTGCGTGCCGTCGGGCATCACCGGTGTCGAGCAGCGTGCCGTGCAGGACGCCGCCGAATACGCCGGGGCGCGAAAGCCGGTGCACATCATCGAAGAGCCGATGGCC
>JBMTOT010000113.1:0-3498 GCA_049442935.1 Ilumatobacteraceae bacterium
GCGTCAGCCAGTTCTACGAACGGTTCGGCCAGGTGACCGACGACGAGGTCGATCGGTTGTTACTGGACAGCCGGGCCCGCGTGTAGACCGCACTCGGTCTTCGACTGCCCCAGCCAGCGGCCCGCGCGCTTGTCGTCGGTGTCCGACGCCGGTGCCGTGCAGGGCCAACAGCCAATTGAGGTGTAGCCACGGTCGATCAGCGGGTGTTGTGGCAGGTCGTTGTCGAGCATGTACGACGCGACGTCGGCATCGGTCCAGTTCGCGATTGGGTTCACCTTGATCACGTCGCGCAGCACGTCGTGGAAGACGATGGGAGTCTTTGCGCGCGTAGGACCGTCGTCACGGCGAAGGCCGGTCACCCAAGAGGTGCGGTTGGCGAGCATGTGCTCGAGTGGCGCAACCTTGCGAACGCCGCAGCACAGATCGGTGTCGCGCATCCACAAGTCGTCGCGGCCCACGTCGGACGCGGGGGTGAGAATACGAAGGTTCCCGCCCGTGCGGTCTGCGAGGTGCTTGGCATACCAGATCGTTTCGGCGAAGAGATACTGCGTGTCGATCAGCGACACCTCGATGCCGGGAATCGTGGTCCACGCCAGGTGCGCAAGAATCGGGTCACCGAAGCTCGACGTCACGGCAAGACCGTGCCCGAACTTCTTGGCCGCCCACGCGAGGATGTCGGTCGGCTCGGCGGTCTCGAACTCATCGTTCAACGCGCGAATCTCGTCGGACTCGAGGGTGTTGTGCACGAGGGTCATGTTGCGCACTCCGATTCTCCGGCGGCTGCCACGAAGGGTCCCGTCTCGTCGTAGTCCACGAAGAACTCGGGTGAATCGTCGGGCTTCGGCACGATGTCGAGATCGCGAAGGTCGCCGGCGACGTTCGATGCGCCGCCGTTGCGCGACAGCCAGCCCTGGAAAGTTTCGCCAGCGTCGCGTTCGTTCGCGAAGCGACGCACGACGCGGGCCACGGCCTCGGGCGCGGCTTTTGCGGGAACGCGCAATGCCTTCTCGCCGAAGTGGATCTGTTCGTTTCCGACGTAGCCGCCGAGCAGCAACTGGTAACCGGGCAATGATTTGCCGTGTGCGCGACGCTCGGCACCGAACAAACCGATGTCGGCCGCGTGGTGTTGGCCACAACTGTTCGTGCAGCCCGAGATGTTGATGCGCACGCCGCCGACTTCGGCCAGGCCTTCGTCCTCGAGACGTTCGCCGATTGCCTTGGCGAGGCCGCGCGACTGGGTGACGGCGATGTTGCACGTGTCGGCACCGGGGCACGCAACGACGTCTCGCGCGAGTTCGGCGCCGGGCCGTGCCATGCCGATCGCTTCCAGGCGATCGTGGAGAATGCGCAACTGCTCCTCGGTGAGGTTGCGGAACGCCACGTTCTGACGGTTCGTCAGTCGCACGTCGGCACCGAGTTCGCGTTGGATCGCGGCCAGGGCCTTGAACTGGAATGCGGTGATGTCGCCGAGCGCGGCATACGCGACGGCCGACACGGTGCCCTTTGCGGATCCGCGGATGACACTCGCGGTTTCCCAGCGCACGAACGGGTCGCTCGAGCGCAGCGCAACGCGCACGCCCTGACCCATCGGGGTGACCTCTCCGACCGAGGCTCGACCCGCAGGAAGGTCGCCTGCCGCGGCAACTTCGGGCGGGATGCCTCCGGGCCACGTCGACGAAGCGGGCAGGGTGTGGCGGATCTTCAGCACACGCCGACGAACCTCGTCGATGCCGAGCTGGTCGATGACCCACTTCAGTCGGGCGCGCAGTTTGTTGTCGCGGTTGCCCGTTTGGTCGAAGACACGCAAGACGGCCTCGATGGTGGGCAACAACTCCTCGCGGGTCGTGAAATCCTCGAGGGCGAGCGCCGGGTGTGGCGTCGCGCCGAGTCCGCCGGCGATGTACACGCGGAAACCCTGTTCGACCGAACCGTCCTCGCGCTCGCGTGACACCGCGACGACACCGACGTCGTTGAACATCGCCTGGCCGCAGTCGGTCGAGCATCCGGAGAAGTTCACCTTGAACTTGCGGGGGAGGCGCTGGCCGAGCGGGTTGCGCACGAAATGACGGAATGTCGCCTCGGCCCACGGCGTCACATCGAGGTGTTCGTAGGGGCAAGCACCGGCGAGATGGCAGGCCATCACGTTGCGCACAGTGTCGCCGCAAGCCTCGCGGCTGGTCAGGCCAACCGCCGCGAGGCGGCGCAACAGATCGGGGATGCGACGCAACTCGACGAAGTGGAACTGGATGTTCTGGCGAGTGGTGATGTGGCCCCATCCGCGTGAGAATTCGGTCGCCAGGTCGCCCATCAGGTCGAGTTGCTCGGGTGTGATCGTGCCGGCGGGCAGCTTGATGCGCACCATCTGGTTCGTGCCGCCCTGGCGCTGGCCGTAGATGCCGTTGTTCAGGCGCATGACACGGAACACGTCCTCGTCGATCTCGCCGGCGAGGTACTGCGTGATCGCGGCTTCGAAACGATCGATGTCGGCGAGTTGCTCGGCGTCGAGGTCGCGTGGTTGCGGTGCGGGTGGAATGCCAGTCATGGGGGTCTCCTTCATCGTCCTGCGGGCTCGCCGATTTCGCGCAGAGCGTCGTGAATGGCGCCGCGCAGGCGTCGTGCGTGGTCGGGGTCGAGGTGGGCGACGAGGCCCGCTCCGGGGTTGCCGATCTCTTCGATCGTGAGCACCACGCGCGGAGTCGCATCGTCGTAGTCGTCGCACACCGCGACGGCCCATGACACTTCCATCGCGTCTTCGGCCCCGTCGGGAAGGTCGGTGGCGGTCAGGGGCATGTCGTCGATCGATCGGCGCACGTCAGCTTCCCTTCAGCACCACTGCGCGACGCGCGGTGGGTTCGAAGTTGAACGCTGCCACCGCACCGATCACGATGGTCGAAGGCGCCTCGACGTGAGCGTCGGCGAGATTCCCGAGCGTGGTGCGCACGGTGTGTTGCTCGGGTCGCGTGCCCCACCGAACGGCTGCCACGGGCGTGTCGGCAGGCAGGCCACCCGCCATCAGTCGGGCGGCAATTTCGCCGCGTTCGGCGACGCCCATCAGCACCACGATCGTGCCGCCGACGTTGGCGAGCGCTTCCCAGTTGATGTTCTTCGAGCCACCCTTTTCCCGGTGTCCGGTGACGACGGTGAACGAGGTGGAAACGTTGCGGTGTGTGACGGGAATACCCGCCGCGGCGGGGGCGCCGATCGCAGAGGTGACACCAGGAACCACATCGAAGGGGATCCCTGCGGCGATCAACGCATCGGCCTCTTCGCCGCCACGGCCGAACACGTACGGGTCGCCACCCTTCAAGCGAACGACTTCGAGGCCCTGGCTGCCGAGGTGCACGAGAAGCGCGTTGATGTTCTCTTGCGGCGTCGGCGCCCCGGGGCGCTTGCCGACGTCGATGAACTCTGCGTCAGCGCGAGCGAGCGTGAGAATCGTCGGGTCGGCGAGTCGATCGTGAACGATCACGTCGGCACCGGCAACCAGACGCGCCGCTT
>JBMTOT010000114.1:0-3472 GCA_049442935.1 Ilumatobacteraceae bacterium
ACCCGGATAAACGGCTTTGCAGGCCGCTGCGTAAGCCATTCCGCCACGTCGCCAGTCGCGATGTTTCCATCGCCACGGGTTCAACCCTACCGGCGCCGTGACCCGACCAGCCCGACCACGTATCCGGCGGCGACAATCGCCGCCGCAACAGTGAGCGAGTCGAGGTGCAGCCGACCGGCGAGCAACAGCGTCACCACGAACCCCAAGACCGGAAGCACGGGAACCGACGCGACCGCTCCGGGTATTCGAAACGGTCGGTCGACATCACGTCGACGGATGCGAAGGACAATGACCACCAGGTTCGTCACCAAGAACATGAGAAAAACGAGCGCATCAGTCGCTTCGGCAAGTGTCGTCAGGTTTCCGACGATCACCAATGCGAGCCCGGCGAGCGAGACCGCACACAGTGCCACGAATGGCGTGCGTTCATCGCGCACCTCGGCGAATCGCGCCGGCAAGAGCCCGGTACCTGCGAGCGAATACACCATTCGCGCCCCGGCGGTGAGAGCGAGAATCGCCGTCGAAAAGGTCGACACCAGTGCGAGCGACGTGATCACCCGCCCCATTCCGTCTCCAGCCGCCTCGGTCGCGACATCGGCGATCGGACGAGTGGACCGCGCGAGACGGTCCGACCCGAGCACGCTGACCGACACGATTGCCACCGCGGCATAGACCACTGCCGAGATAGTCAGGGCGAGAAACAGTGCACGGGGAATGGTCCTGCGCGGATCGCGCGTCTCTTCGGACAAGGTGATGACCTCGTCGAACCCGATGAATGCGAAAAAGACGAGCGCCGCCCCGGAGACGACTCCCCCGACACCTGGCCCGTCGACGAGCGAATTGTCGCCGATTCTCGGCGCACCGAGCACCACAACCACGAGCAGACCTGCGACCTGCACGGCGGCGAGTGCAACGACCACCTTCGAGGCATCGGCCATGCCTCGCGACGAGACCCACGCCGCAAGCGCCACGACTGCGACCCCGACCGCCCGGTTGTCGACGTCGACGAACTCGTCGAGGTAACGCGCGAACCCGAGTGCCACTGTCGCCGATGCAACGACGAGTGCCGACGCCATCGACCAGCCCACCGCGAACGAGGGTGCCTCGGGCATGATCTGGCGAGCGAATTCGTGTTCGCTGCCGGCGCGCGGAAACATCGACGACAGCTCCATGTAACTGAATGCGGTCAGTGCGCACAGGGCCGCGGCCGCGAGAAACGAGATCCAGACCTGTCCGCCGGCTTTCTCCGCGGCCGGACCGAGCAATACGAAGATTCCGGCCCCGATGATGATCGCAACGCCGCTTGCCGTCGTTTGGACGAGGCCCATGGAACGAACGAATCGTTCCTCGTGACCGGACATTCCTCAGTCTCTCAGCCCGAATCGGCTGAGAGTCACCCTCGGCGGACTGCGTGGAAGATCGTGCGTGTGCCCCCGGTGAGCGACAGGCGCGACTTCACGTCGAATCGCGACGACAGATGCTTCTCGAACTCTTCCAGGGTGAAGTCGGAATGAATACCTTCCCGCTTGTTGCGGAGCAGTTTCATGACCATCGGGTCGTCGGCGTGCGGCATCTCGATCACGATCTCTGGGGCGAGGTCGGCGAGCATGTCGATCTGCGCTGCCACCGGCACATTGAACGTGATGGCGAGATGGTGAATGACAGCCAGGTACAGAACCACGTCGGGCCGACCGCGATCGAAGATGCCCGGGCGCTCCTTGCCACGCCAGCCGATGCCGCCGCCCGAGTCGGACAAGTCGACGTACAGCGGAAGAATCTTGTCGTTGCTCTCGGCCTTCAGCGCGCCGTACAGGCGGTCGACCACCAGCGGGTCGGCATCCATCGCCACCACGTGGTCGGCATGTGCGGCCGCGATGCGCGAGAACGCACCGTCGTTGCATCCGATGTCCCACACCTGTCGGCGCTGCGACGAGGCCACCGCATCGCGAACGAAACGCTCCTTCTCGTCGAGACTCGTCTCGACGTAGTGTCCGCGCTCTGAGTACTCGGACCAGGTCGATTTCTTGTCGCCGAGCGACATCGCGCCGACGAGCGCCTGGAGTTTCCTCAATGTCGCATCGAGAACCTGCGGATTCATGCCGGCCTTTGCGACCTCGCGCTTCACGTCGGCGTTCGAGTCGGCGAAGCGCCTCTGCGCGGCCGCATGCAACACCACGTGCGTGAGTCGACCCTTGCGCGGCCGACGAATGCTTCCCGGCAACAACTTCGCCATCGTCTCGGGCGTGATGCCGTTCACCGATCCGCGCAAGAACGGCTGGAACCCGACACCGAGGTGGGCCTGCAACATGAGCGGGTAGAGGAACATCTCGCAGAACTGCTTGTAGCCGTACCACGGGTCGCCTTTGCGGCGCACCTCGAACGACCCGGCATCGATGAATTGGGGACGCGAACCGATGAACTGCACGTTGTATGGCGTCGCGTCCTTGAGAGAGACACCGTCTGCGAGAGTTGAACGTGTCAGTTCCAGCTGCAGGAGCGCCGCGTCCTTCAGCATCGAGAAGGTCCACTCGAACGGATACGACACGAACGGCACGCGCGGGTGGACCATCGCCTTGGTCCACGGGTCTCCCAGCCCGACAGAGGCCGGCTCGACGATGTTCGACTGGATCAACGCGCCCGTCGACAGTGCGTTCTGGATCGACTTCTTCGACCACACAGCGTCGATGTCACGCGCCCCGTCTGCCGTG
This sequence comes from Ilumatobacteraceae bacterium, assembly GCA_049442935.1. GTDB lineage: Bacteria > Actinomycetota > Acidimicrobiia > Acidimicrobiales > Ilumatobacteraceae > UBA2093. Next base: position 2,709 of record JBMTOT010000114.1, read on the forward strand.
AATGCGCGCACGACCGAGTCATCGCTGATGAAGACACGGCTCAGGGGGTCACGAAAAGAACCGGCATCGGGCCGGATGGTGCTCATCGGTGCGTCAGTCGTGTGCCGAGCCGCGCTCGTCGTCGGACGGAGCCTCTGTCTCAGGCATGGGCTTGCCGGTGATCTTCGACTTGAAGCGCGCCATGCCCATCTTCGCGGCGACCCCGATTCCGGCCACTCCGCCGGCGATGGCAGTGATGATCATGCTGCCCGTGCCCGGGTCCAGATACGAAAACATGGATGAAAGCCTAGCCACAGGCATCTGCCTCGTGTCTGACCCTCGGCGAGGTGAAGTGGTCCGCAGATTTCAGGGATGCTGAGGTCGGCACCGTCATTAGCATCGCCCGGGTGACCGAACGTCCCGAGACCGCCGCCGTGACCGCCGGACGCGACTCGACGTCGTCGCTCGCCCCCGCGTTGTGGCCCTCGACCGTCTGGGAATCCGACGGCCTCGACGACGCGACACGTCGAGCAACCGGTACCCGGTCAACCGAGTTCTACAGCCGCTACGCGAACCCGACCGTGGCGCAGTTCGAACAGGCCGTCGCCCGGCTCGAGAATGCACCGGAGGCACTCGCCTTCGCCTCGGGCATGGGAGCCGTGTCGTCGGTCGTGCTCGCGCTGTGTTGCTCGGGGTCTCACCTCGTCGCCCAGAACAACCGCTCGGCCAGCGCGCGGTGCTCGAGGCTCAGGTAGCCCACCGAGAACAGGTTCATCGCCTCGTCG
>JBMTOT010000115.1:0-3407 GCA_049442935.1 Ilumatobacteraceae bacterium
TACGAGGCGGAGAAGCCGACAGCGACCGGACTCGAGACCGAGCCGTGGCGGTGTCGCTTCCGAGTCGGGGTGGAGTGGATGTAATCAGGCGCCAGAAAGGTGAGTCAGAGGGAACGAGTTGTGACGACAATTGCCAGTGCGGTGAGCGTCACAAGCGCGAAGCCGGCCTGTTGCAGGAGTGGACCCGGGCGTCCGAGCAACTGACCAATCGCAATAGGGATGGTCATCGACCCGCTGCGAGCCAGGAAACTCGTCGCGCCGAATTCGCCGATTGACACCGCCACGCTGATGCCCGCGGCACGCAACACCGCCGGCCGCACGAGCGGCAATTGAATGCTCCACCACCGCCGGAGTGCGCCAGCACCGAGGTCTGCTGCCGCATCAAGAACGTCGTTGCCGACTGCGCGTACGGCTGGTCCGAGCACGTAGATCGCAAGGGGCAGTGCGACCACCGCGTGCACGACCGGCACCAGCCATGTTGCTCCTCGCCAGTCATACGGCGAGGAGTCAAAGGTGACGATGAGACCGAGGCCGAGTGTCACTGACGACACAAGAAGAGGTGCGAGCGAGAGGCGTTCCACCAGAGAAGTCGACTCGCGGCGCACTGTCAACATCGCGAGCGGCACTGCGATGACGACCGCCACCGCCGCAAACACGAGGGAATGGGCGAGTACCTCGAGCACGTCAACCCCCACGCGAGCGAGTGTTCCGTCGAACAGCGCACGCCAGCCGACAAGGGTCCAGTTGCCGGCGTATCGCACCGACCGCACCGCCACCACCACGAGTGGCGCGACGGTGATCGCCGCGCACGCAGCTGCAACAACCGGCGGCAGCCACTGAGCAGAGATTCGATCGCGTGTGTGTCGTTCGCGAGGGGTCTCGGTTGCTGCTCCAATTTCGACCGGCTCACGGCGTTGTCGACCGAGCCAGAGCGCAGCCACGACGACAGCCGTCTGCACGAGAGCGAGCGCGGTTGCCGTCGGAATATCACCGAGTCGCACGGCCTGCGTGAAGACCTCGGTCTCGAGGGTGCGTCGTGTCACTCCGCCGAGCACGGCAATGACGGCGAACGACGAGAAACAGAATACGAACACGAGCGATGCTGCATTCCGCACTGCGTCGCGGAGCAGGGGCCATGTGACGAGGCGGAACACTCTCCATGGCGACGCCCCGAGCGAGGCGCCGGCTTCTTCCAGAGTCGCACCGACAAGTGCCCACCGGGCGCCGACCACACGCACGACGACCGCCACATTGAACGACAGGTGCGCCCACAGAATTGCCCCGACACCGCGCTCGGGAACGATCGCCAACACTCCGGCGGCGACGACGACGGCGGGCATGAGAAACGGAACGGTCGAGATGGTTCGCAGAAGCGAGACGCCCGGGAACGTCCACCGCACGGTCGCCCAGGTGAGCGGCACCCCAACGCCGAGGGTGACGACCGTGCTGGCAACGGCCTGCCAGAAGGTGAACCAGGCGATTCCTCGCAACGAGCGGTCGCGAACGACGTCGGCGACCGTGCTCCACGACAGATGATCTACGAACATCGTGAGAACAGGCCAGGCGAAGAACAGCCCGAGAAACGAGATCGGAACGGCGACAGGCACCGCACTCGGGAACGAGCGTGTCGCCGCCCCCGGGCGCGGTGAATCGATCACAGAACTATCGCTCTCCACTCGTCGATCCAGCGGTCACGTTTGTCTGCGATCTCGTCGGCGGGGATCTGAAGCGGGTCTGTGACTCGCACGGCGAACTTTTGGAACAACTGAGGCAGCTCGGCATCGGGGTTCACGGGGAAGACGAACATCGACAACGGCAGTGACTCTTGGAATTGCCTGCCGAGCAGAAATTCCATGAGTTTCTTGGCGCCGTCGGGGTTGTCAGCGCCGCGGAGTGTGCCCACGTACTCGGTCTGCCGGAAACAGGTCGACTCGATCACGCCCGTCGGGGGTTCATCGATCGGTGTCGCGGCGTACAGCACCTCGGCCGGCGGGCTCGATCCGTACGACACGACGAGCGGGTAGCGGCCCTTGCCGCTCGAGCCCGAGAACTCGACGGTGTAGGCGCTCGTCCAGTCGCTCACCACCAGCACGTCGTTCGCTCGCAGAGCCTTCCACCAGTTCTGCCACCCGTCGCCGTACTTGGCGATGGTGGCCATGAGGAACGCGAGCCCGGGCGAGGAGTTGACCGGGTCTTGCACGACCAACTGTCCCTTGTATGTCGGGGTGATGAGCGCGTCGAGCGACGTCGGTGGCTCGAGGGTGCGCGAGGCGTACCACTCCTTGTCGTAGTTGATGCACACGTCGCCTTCGTCGACCGGGGCGACGTCGGTAAACAACTCGGCATCCTCGGCACGCGAGAACGTTGTGTTGTCGACGCCCCACAGCACGTCGCCCTCGGGGTTGCCAGCAGTGAGGATCGCCTTCGAGATGACCGAGCCGCTGTCGCCACCGGTCACCACGTTCACTCGAAGTCCGGTCTCGTCCTCGAAGGCGCTGAAAATACCCTCGGGCGGTGTGAACGAGTCGTAGGCGAGGAGGGTGACGTCGCCCGACTGCGCCGAGTCGCCGGGCGACTCAGTTGCGCCGGTGCACGACGTGACGACCAGTATGGCGCCGAGCAGTGCGAGTGTCTTTTTCAATTGAGTCCTCCTGGTGTGACCGTGTCGATGTCGGGGTCGAAGAAATACGGCTGCACGACGGCGAGGACACCGTCGGTGATGTGAATGTTGAAGCTGGTGTCGAGCGCCACGTTGCTGACGCCTCGCGAGTGGAACGGCAGCAAGATGTCGTTGTCGAGTTCCCACGTAAGTCGTTCGGTGGACACTCCGCGTGCCGGGCCACCGAGCGGAATGAGCGACACGATCGGCTGCTCGCCGACCACGATCGTGTGCCACTGTTCCGGCGCGACGATGTCGATCTGGGCCGTGCCGATCAGCAGATCGACGAACACATCACCCCCCGCGAACCGGGCGGCGGAGTGCATGAACCCGAGCACATGATCGAGTCGATCACCGCCGCCGGAGATCACCGTGAGGAATGACTTGCCACGTTCAATCGCGAGCTCGAGGGCGAGCTCGGTGTCGGTCTTGTCTTTGTCTGAGGGGTGTCGGATCACCTCGATGCCCGACGCCTCCGCCTCGGCGAGATGCTGGGGAGAGATCGAGTCCATATCGCCGATCAACACATGCGGGGTCTTTCCGGCTCTGCGAGCGTTGTCGAACCCACTGTCGGCGGCAATCACAAGTGAGTGTGGGGAGTAGATGTGCTCCGCCGCCGAATGCGGCCTGTTGCCTCCGGTGAAGATCAGCGCGTGTGCGTTCGTCATGTCCCTCCGCTGGAATTACCCAGATCAGGTTCTCGGGTCGGTGTCCGCGTTCACCCTCTCAGCCCGCCGTTCGCGCGAGC
>JBMTOT010000116.1:0-3392 GCA_049442935.1 Ilumatobacteraceae bacterium
TGCGCGCCTCGCGGAATCCGTAGTCGATGTCGGCGCGCAGGGTGTGCAAGGGCACGCGACCCTCGCGGTACCACTCGGTGCGGCTCATCTCGGCGCCGCCGAGGCGACCCGAGCACTGAACGCGAATGCCGAGTGCGCCGAACTTCTGCGCGTTCTGCACGGCGCGCTTCATCGCACGGCGGAACGCGATGCGATTCACCAACTGGTCGGCGACACCCTGGGCGATGAGCGCGGCGTCGAGCTCTGCCTGCTTGATCTCGACGATGTTCAGCTGCAGGCGGTTGTTGCCGGTGATGCGCGCGAGACCGTGACGGAGTTCGTCTGCCTTGGCACCCTTGCGGCCGATCACGATTCCCGGGCGTGCGGTGTGCACGTCGATGCGCAGCTTGTCGCTGGTGCGCTCCACCTCGACACGGCTGACGGCGGCGTCCTCGAGGGTCGTCATCAGGTACTCGCGGATCTTCCAGTCCTCGGTGAGGTAGTCCTTGTACTGGCGCTCGCTGAACCAGCGGCTCTTCCAGTCGGTCGTGACTCCCAGGCGGAATCCGTACGGATTGATCTTCTGACCCATCAGTTGCCTGCTTCCTCGGTGTCGCCGGTGGCCTCGGCAACGGTCTCGTTCTCTGTCGCCGGCGCCTCGGCGGCGGCCTCGTCCTTCTTCGGTGCGCGGGTGCGCGACGCACGGCTGGCGGCGACGCGCGCGCTGCGCCCGCCCGCTGCTCCGCCCCGCGACATCGTCTTGGCCTCGCGCACTGCGAGACGCTCGTCGCTCATGGTGTCGACGATGACGGTGATGTGGCAGGTGCGCTTGTTGATCTTGCCGGCGCGGCCCTTGGCACGCGGGCGGAAGCGCTTGAGCGTCGGACCCTCGTCGGCGAAACACGCCTTCACGTAGAGATCGTCGGCGTCCTTGGCGTCGTTCTCGACAGCGTTGGCAACCGCCGACTTCAGCACCTTGCGCACCACGCGCGCCATCTCGCGGTCGGTGAACTCGAGGATCTCGTCGGCCTGCTTGACGTCGACGTCACGGATGAGGTTCAGCACCACGCGCGCCTTCGATGCCGACGAGCGCACGTAGCGGGCCTCGGCCCTCGTGCCGCCCTTCGTGCCGTGGGCTTCGCGGTTCTTCTCGTTGAGCTTGGGACCGGGCATGGTTACTTCTTCGCAGACTTCTCTTGTCCCGCGTGGTGACGGAACGTGCGGGTGGGTGAGAACTCGCCGAGCTTGTGGCCGACCATCGACTCGGAGATGTACACCGGGACGTGCTTGCGGCCGTCGTGGACGGCGATGGTGTGGCCGACCATGTCGGGCACGATGGTCGAGCGGCGCGACCAGGTCTTGATCACCTTGCGGTCGCCCGACTCGTTCGCGGCGTCGACCTTCTTGAGCAAGTGCTCGTCGACGAACGGACCCTTCTTGAGGCTGCGTGACACGGATTACCTCCGACCCTTTCCTGCGCGACGACGGCGCACGATGAGCTTCTGCGATGGCTTGTTGTTGTTGCGGGTGCGGCCCTCGGGCTTGCCCCACGGGGACACCGGCGGACGACCGCCGGAGGTTTTGCCCTCGCCACCACCGAGCGGGTGGTCGACGGGGTTCATGGCCACACCGCGGGTCTGCGGGCGCACACCCTTCCAGCGGTTGCGGCCGGCCTTGCCGATCTTGACGAGTTCGTGTTCGGCGTTGCCGACTTCGCCGACCGTTGCGCGGCAGTCGAGAAGTACGCGGCGCATTTCGGTCGAGGGAAGACGCAGGGTGGCGAAGTCGCCGTCCTTGGCGACGAGCTGCACGCCCATGCCGGCGGAGCGGCCCATCTTGCCGCCCTGGCCCGGGCGCAGCTCGACGTTGTGCACCACGGTTCCGACGGGCATGTAACGCAGCGGCATCGCATTGCCGGGCTTGATGTCGGCACCGTGTCCGCTCTCGACGTGCGCACCGACCTCGAGACCCTTCGGGGCGATGATGTAGCTCTTCGTGCCGTCTGCGTAATGCAGCAGCGCGATGCGGCAGGTGCGGTTCGGGTCGTACTCAATGGCCGCGACCTTGGCGGTCACGCCGTCCTTGTTGCGCTTGAAGTCGATGATGCGGTACTGGCGCTTGTGTGCGCCGCCCTTGTGGCGCGCCGTCTTGCGGCCGTACGAGTTGCGTCCACCGGTGTTGTGCTTCGGTGCGAGCAGCGACTTCTCGGGCGATGTCTTCGTGATCTCCGAGAAGTCGGAGACGGTCTGGAAACGACGTCCGGGGCTGGTGGGCTTGCGCTTGCGAATTGCCATGGGGTGCTCAGCTTTCGAACAGCGGGATCTTGCTGCCCGCCTCGAGGGTCACGATCGCGCGCTTCGACGCGGGCCGCTGTCCCAGTCGGTTGGTGTTGCGGGTGCGCTGGAACTTGCCCTTGCGGTTGAGCGTGTTCACCTTGAGCACCTTGACGCCCCAGATCGCCTCGATGGCATCGTGGATCTCGGGCTTGGACGCATCGACGTGCACCTGGAAGGTGTAGACGTCGGTCTCCATCAGGCCGTAGCTCTTCTCAGAGACGATCGGCCGGATGATGATGTCGCGGGGGTCTTTCACCGCGTCACCTCCTTGGTTGCGGGCAGCGCATCCTTCGAAAAGACGATCCACTCGTTGCAGAGAACGTCGTATGCGTTGAGCTCGCCGGTGAGGATGAGCTGCACCTCGGGAAGGTTGCGGAAGTTCTTGATCGCGAGATCATCGTCACCGGTGACAACCACCAGCACGCGACCCGAGACGCCGAGAGCCGACAGGGCCTTCATCGCGTCCTTGGTGCTCGGCGCGGTGAAACCCCACGAGTCGACGACGATCAATTTGCCGTTCGCGTTGCGGTCGCTGAGCGCCGACGCGAGCGCGAGACGCACCATCTTCTTGGGCGTCTTCTGCGTGTACTTACGCGGCTTCGGGCCGAGAGCGATGCCGCCGCCCGAGAAGTGCGGTGCACGGGTCGAACCCTGACGGGCTCCGCCGGTGCCCTTCTGGCGGAACGGCTTCTTGCCGCCGCCCGACACTTCGGCACGAGTCTTCGTGCTCTGCGTTCCGGAACGACGGTGTGCGAGCTGTGCGGTCACGACCTGGTGCATCACCGGAACGTTCGGCTGCACACCGAACAGTTCGTCGGCGACGTCGACGCTTCCCGCGTCCTTGCCGGCCGTGTTCTTCATTGCGATCGATGCCATTGCAATCACTTCGCCTTCACTGCGTTGCGGACGATGACGACGCCGCCGTTCGGGCCCGGAACGGAGCCCTTCACCAGCAGCAGGCCGCGCTCGGGATCTGCCTGCACGACTTCGAGGTTGAGCGTGGTCACCTGCTCGTTGCCCATGTGACCGGCCATGCGCAGACCCTTGAACACGCGACCTGGGAACGAGCACGAACCG
>JBMTOT010000117.1:0-3384 GCA_049442935.1 Ilumatobacteraceae bacterium
GCGATCATCGCGAGCATCGCCTTCGGTGCGCGCGTCGTCGCCGGCGACGTGTACCACGAGGGAATCAGCGGCATCACCGCCGCAGACATCGCGGTCGCACGCCGCCTCGGCTACGTCGTCAAGCTGCTCGCGATTGCCGAGATCGAGCACGACCCCGCGGCTGTCGCAGTGCGCGTGCACCCTGCGATGGTGCCGGTTGGTCACCCGCTCGCCAGTGTGCGCGAGAGCTACAACGCGGTCTTCGTCGAAGGTGACGCGGTCGGCTCTCTCATGTTCTACGGGCGCGGCGCCGGCGGATACCCGACTGCATCAGCGGTGCTGGGCGACGTGATCGATGCAGCAGTGAACCTGCGGCGCGGCACGCACGGTGCCATCGGGTCGTTCCGGCGCCTGCCGGTGGTGCCCATCGACGAGACGTCGTCGCAGTACCTCGTCAGCCTCGACGTAGAGGACAAGCCAGGCGTGCTGCACGCGATCACAGGAGTGTTCGCCGAACACGGCGTCAGCATTCGTGCCGCAGAGCAAGAGGGCATCGGCGACGACGCCCGGCTCGTGTTCATCACGCACCGTGCACGCGAGGCAGACGTGCAGGCGTGCGTGCGGCGGTTCCGCGACCTCGGTGTGGTGCGCCGCACGTCGGGTCTCGTGCGCGTCATCGGCGAGTAGGTCCAGTGCGGTACGTCTCGACGCGTGGCTCGGCCCCCGAACTCGGGTTCGCCGACGTCGTTCTCGCTGGTCTCGCCGTCGACGGTGGTCTCTACGTGCCGACCGAGTGGCCCGCCTTGCCACCACTTCCGGCCGGTTCGTACGCAGACCTGGCCGCCACCGTGGCTCGGCCCTACGTGGGCGACGATCTCGACTCTGCGACTCTCTCGCGCCTGTGCCACGAGGCCTACGCCGGCTTCCGTCACTCCGACGTGGTGCCGATCGTCGAACTCGAGCCCGGGCACCACCTCATGGAGCTGTTCCACGGCCCGACGCTTGCCTTCAAGGACCTGGCCCTGCAGCTGCTCGGCCGGCTGTTCGATCACGTGCTTCGCGAGCGAGGCGAGCGCGTCACGATCGTCGGCGCGACGAGCGGCGACACCGGCAGCGCGGCGATCGACGGGGTGAAGTCGTGCACCAACGTCGACATCGTGATTCTCTACCCGCACGGACGCGTCAGCGACGTGCAGCGCCGGCAGATGACCACCGTCGATGCGCCGAACGTGCGCACCGTTGCGATCGACGGCACGTTCGACGACTGCCAGGACCTGGTCAAGGCGATGTTCAACGATGCGCCGTTTCGTGAGCGCCACGGCTTGTCGGCGGTGAATTCCATCAACTGGGCGCGGGTGATGGCCCAGGTGGTGTACCACGTGGAGGCCACGCGTCGACTCGGCACGATCGATGTCACTGTGCCGACGGGAAATTTCGGGAACGTGTTGAGTGCGTGGATCGCGCGACAGATGGGTGCGCCCATCAGGCACCTGGTCGTGGCGTCGAACGAGAACGACATTCTCACGCGATTCTTCGAGACCCACGAGATGGCATCCCGCGGAGTGCACCCGTCTCTCAGCCCGCGCATGGACATCCAGGTGTCGTCGAACTTCGAGCGGCTGTTGTTCGAGATGAACCAGCGCGACGGCGCGGTCACCTCTGCCCAGATGGCCAGGTTCCGGGAGCGGGGGAGCCTCGCCGTGGAGCCCGATCAGTGGGCCGAGTGGATCGCGCCCGTCTTCCGTGCGTCGCGCGCGAGCGACCATGACACCCTCGAGACGATGCGGCGCGTGTATGAGTCGACCGGACTACTTCTCGACCCGCACACCGCAGTCGGGGTGAAGGCCGCACGCGAATGGCGCGATGACGCCGTGCCGATGGTGACGATGGCGACCGCCCACCCTGCCAAGTTCCCCGATGCCGTGGAGCGCGCGACCGGAGTGCGGCCCGAACTGCCCGAACACCTTGCCGACCTCATGGAGCGTCCGGAGAAGACGACCAGGCTCGTGAACGACCTTGCCGTGGTCGAGCAGTTCGTCGACGACTTCATCGCGACGTGACGCTGACCTGCGTCAGAAGAACGGACCGCGTGCCGATGCGTAGATGTTGCGGATCACCCAACCCGCGTCGAGCGGGTTGCGTTCGAACCAGCGGTGAACCTCAAGGAATGCCGCGAGTGCGTCCTGTGCGGTGCCGCCGTTTCTTTCTGACCACCAACGGGCCGCATCTGGTGCATACGCCATGTTCGCGATCGGCCGTGCCGACCTGACAGCCCGCAGTGCTGGGAGCAGTTCCCACCCCTGTGAGAGCAGGATTGCGACAGCCGCCGACGGACCGCGGTTCACCCCGAGGTAGCACGTGACGACGAGTTTGTGGTCGGGGTCGGAGAGAATCGTGTCGCTCACCTCGCGAATCGCGTCGAACCACGCGTTGTCGCGTCGACCGAGGTCGTCGTCGACGCCGATGTGGATCACCTCGATCGTGGAGTGACGCTCGATGTACTCGGCCGCGTCGAACTCGCGGTGCACCGCGAGGTAGTGGGTGATGCCTGCCTCGTCCCATTCCGAGAGCAGCTCCGACATTGTGTCGCGGTCGAACTCGATCGCGCCCGCCAGGAACAACTGGTCGGTCACGCGCGCCACACGGTCGCGAAGAAACCCCGGTTGGTCGGGCCTCAGGGCAAGTGCCAGCGAGCCGAGGAAGAGGTCGTCGTTCTGTGCGGTCTGGTCGGTCGTCATCGGTGCTGGTCTTTCCGGGTTGGTCTGCCCGCAGTAGGACAGATTTAGGTAGAGATGACCAGTATGACGAGGGGGTGTGTCAGACCTCTCCGGCGACGATCGCATCGAGGGTGCTGCTGCAGGGCCGAATGCCTGCGGCCACGAAACGGTCGAGGCGCTCGGCGACGTCGAGATGCTGACCGGCGATGCGAGAAATTTCACCGAACAGCGTGATCGACGAGACGAATTTCTTCGCGTCGAGACGCGACCCCATGAGGTCGACCAGCGCTGCCCAGGCCAAACGGTCGCCGCCAGTGTCGAGAACATGGTGCGCGACGGCGTCGACCGCCGCACGGTAGTTGCCTCCCAAATTCTCGTCATCGAGCATCTGTGTCACGTCATTTCGGTTCGGAACTGCGTATCGGCGAGCCATCTGACTCGAGCCGAGCAGAATTTGCGGGAACACGTACCAAATCCAGTGGCTGACCTTGCGTCCGGCGGTCAGTTCCTGGAGGGCGTCCTCAAAAGTCGGAAGGCGGCCGTCGTTCTCGCCTGACTGTGCATCAGAGATCATCTTCTTGAAGTCGCCTTCGTCACCGAGGTGCACACCACATATCCTGCAGAACCGGCCCATCATTCGTTCACGAATCTCGACACCGCTGTCGCCCGACATCACGACAAAATCGTC
>JBMTOT010000118.1:0-3311 GCA_049442935.1 Ilumatobacteraceae bacterium
GACGACCTCGAGGCAAACGTCGTCGCGGCCCGTTCGCTCGGTATTCATGGCATCCACGTCGGCGAGGATGCGACCCACGCCATCGCCGAAGCTCGTCGCGTCGCCCTCGGCCGAGCCTGATCGCTCCGGCGTGTGTGCGACCGCAAGGCACACCACTTCCGTCGCACCGGCAACTACCAGTGCACGCGTCGCGGCACGCAGCGTGGCGCCGGTGGTCATGACATCGTCGACCACGATCACCATCTGGGCGCGCACTGCCCGCGCCACGAACGACGGCCCATCAAGGCGCTCTTTTCGTGTCGAGCCCGTCTGGTGCCCGCGCGAGATGCGACGCAGCAACCGCCGGTGATGAAGCCCCGTGAGAGCCGCGAAATGCCGTGCGATCAGCTCTGCCTGGTCGTAGCCGCGTGATCGCCGACGTGCATCAGATGTGGGAGCCCATGTCACCGAAAGCGAACCCTGACTCGCAGTGCGGCCTGCGAGGCACTCACCCGCCAGATCGGAGAGCATCTCGGCCAGCAACTTGGCCACGAGAGTCTTCCCGCCGTATTTGAGATCGCGCACCGTCTCACGCAGATCGCCGTCGTAACGCCCGGCCGCGGCAACAGTGACGGGCACGACTAGTCCCGTCGGGGCGGCGAGCTTCTCTGTACGGTGGAACTCCATGCCTGGTGACGCCTCCCCCCTCTCCATGCGCCCCTTGCGCGAACGCTTCGCCGAGCGACTGGCACGGTGTGTGGCGGGACTCACCATGTTCGGAATCGGCATCGCCTTCTTCGTGCGCGGCGACATCGGCGTTCCACCGTGGGACGTCTTCCACCAGGGCGTCAGCGAGAATTCCGGCTACGCGATCGGAACGGTGATTGTGTTCACCGGGTTCGCGGTTCTCCTGCTGTGGGTCCCGTTCCGGTTGCGACCGGGCATCGGGACCGTCTTGAACGCCGTGCAGATAGGAATCGTCGAGAACATCGCCGAACCGCTCATTCCCGAATCACCGAATCCAGGTGTCGGGGTGCTCTACGTGGCACTCGGCATGCTCGCGATCGCCGCCGGGTCGGGCCTCTACATCGGCGCCGAGCTCGGCTCGGGACCGCGGGACGGGCTCATGATCGGCGTCAATGCCCGGTTCGGCATCAGCGTGCGTGCCGCCCGCACCACCGTCGAGGTGGTCGTGCTGGTGGTCGGCGTCGCCCTCGGCGGAGGCATCGGCGTCGGCACGTTCGTCTTCGCCTTCGGCATCGGCCCGCTCGTGCAGATCATGCTCGCGCGATTCCGCATGTCGCCGTCACTCGTCGCCGCCGCCGAGTCTGAAGCGGCCGAACAATGACGAACCGCTCGCACCCCGGGCGTCGGGATGCGAGCGGTTGTCGAAGATTCACAGACCGTCAGTGACGGTCGCCGGTCAGTAGCGGTAATGGTCGGGCTTGAACGGACCAGCCGGATCCATGTCGAGGTACTCGGCCTGCTCGTCGGTGAGCTTTGTCAGTTTCACACCGAGCGCCTCGAGGTGCGCGCGCGCGACCTGCTCGTCGAGGCGCTTCGGCAGCACGTACACGCCCGTCGGGTAGTTCTCGAGGTTGTTGAACAGCTCGATCTGGGCGATCACCTGGTTCGAGAACGAACACGACATCACGAAGCTCGGGTGGCCGGTCGCACAGCCGAGGTTCACGAGGCGTCCCTCGGCGAGAACGATCACGGCATGACCGTCGGGGAACGTCCAGAGGTCGGTGCCGGGCTTCAGTTCGTCGCGCGATGCTCCGCTGCGGGCGAGACCCGCCATGTCGATCTCGTTGTCGAAGTGGCCGATATTGCACACGATGGCGTTGTGCTTCATCCCGGCCATGTGGTCGACGGTGACGATCGCCTCGTTGCCGGTCGCCGTGACGAAGATGTCGGCCTCGCCGAGCACCGACTCAATGGTGTCGACCTGGTAGCCCTCCATCGCGGCCTGCAACGCGTTGATGGGATCGATCTCGGTCACGATGACGCGAGCCCCCTGGCCGCGCAGCGACTGCGCACAGCCCTTGCCGACGTCGCCGTAGCCGCACACCACGGCGAGCTTGCCCGCGATCATCACGTCGGTGGCGCGGTTGATCGCGTCGATCAGCGAGTGACGGCAGCCGTAGAGGTTGTCGAACTTGCTCTTGGTGACCGAGTCGTTCACGTTGATCGCCGGGAAGAGCAACTCGCCGTCCTTGGCCATCTTGTAGAGGCGCTTCACGCCGGTCGTGGTCTCCTCAGTGACACCCTTGATGTGACGACCCATCTCGGTCCACTTGGTCGGCTCGTTCCTCAGCGACCGCTGGAGCAGACCAAGCACGATCGCCAGTTCGGGGTTGGACGCCGAACCCGGGTCGGGAACCGCCCCTGCCTTTTCGTATTCGGTGCCCTTGTGGATGAGCAGCGTTGCATCCCCGCCGTCGTCGAGGATCATGTTGGCGTGACCGCCGTCGGGCCAGGTCAGCATCTGCTCGGTGCACCACCAGTACTCCTCGAGGGTCTCGCCCTTCCACGCGAACACCGGCACTCCCTGCGGATCGTCGGCACTTCCATTGGGGCCGACGACCACCGCGGCCGCGGCATGGTCCTGGGTCGAGAAGATGTTGCACGAGGCCCAGCGCACCTCGGCGCCGAGCTCGACAAGCGTCTCGATGAGCACGGCCGTCTGCACGGTCATGTGCAGCGAGCCGGAGATGCGCGCACCTGCGAGGGGCTTCGACGGACCGAACTCCTTGCGCAGCCAGCGAAGACCGGGCATCTCGTGCTCGGCGAGGTGGATCTCCTTGCGTCCGAAAGGCGCGAGGGACAGATCGGCGACGCGGTAGTCGGGGCGGGACGCGATGGTCGAGGACATGGGTGCTCCTTGGTGTGCTTCGGTCGATGAGGACCGGGGGAATCTGTGGGTCGTGAACGGAACGAGGACGTCACGGAACGAACGTTCCGCACGGGCTGGGGCCCACTGGCACCTCTCTGGTCAGCCCGACCGCAGAGAATGACCCTACACCGGGTCGGAGGCGAGCGTGGCGACCAGCGATCCAGCCGCAATCTGGGCCTCAAGCGCGGCATGTTCCGCCTCGTCGACGCTGCGTGCTTCTTCCACGAGCATCACCGCAATACCGTCGCGCACCCCATACGCGCGGCGCAGGCGCGGGTTGTAGAGAAACGACCCGTCAGACGAGAGCCAGAGGCGCCCTTTGTCCTCGGGGCACGCCAGGATCGTGAGGAGTGCTGCATCAACGGTCACGGACCAAGTCAACCACGACCGACGCCCGTCACATCACCTCGGGGCGAGATGTCCCGCCCATCCTCGG
>JBMTOT010000119.1:0-3263 GCA_049442935.1 Ilumatobacteraceae bacterium
TGTCAGCATCCGGCGAACGCACCCTGCCGTTCGCCGAGTTCATGACCGGCCCAAAGCGACCCTCGGCCGCATCGGACGAAATCATCTCGGCGGTGTCTCTCCCGGTCGCACGTGGCCCGCAGGGGTACGCAAAGGTCGGCGTCCGCAATGCGATGGTGATCTCGGTTGCATCTGCATGTCTCGCTCTCGAACCGGGGGCACCGCGCTTGGCACTCGGGGCGGTGGGACCGGTGATCATTCGATGCCACGAGGCCGAGGCCTGGCTCACGAGCGCCCTCACCACGCCCGATGCACTCGACGCGGCCGAGTTCGGTCGACTGGCCGCCGCCGAGTCGCGCCCGATCGACGACCACCGTTCGACAGCCGCCTACCGGCGCCATGCGGTCGCGGTTCTCGCGACACGACTTCTGGAGAGAGGACTCGCACGATGAGCACCGAGCACTACACGTTGAAGATCAACGGCAACGACCACCAGGTTCGCGACGCGTGGGTCGGCGAGAGCCTTCTGTATGTCCTGCGCGAGAGGCTCGGTCTTCCCGGCGCCAAGGGAGCGTGCGAGCAGGGAGAGTGCGGCTCCTGCACGGTGATGCTCGACGGCCGGGCCGTGTGCAGCTGTCTCGTGCTCGCGGCATCGGCGGCGGAGGCCGAGATCGCCACTGTCGAAGGACTGAACTCGGACGGCTCACTCACCGACGTGCAACGCGCCTTCGTGGAGCAAGGAGCGGTGCAGTGCGGCTTCTGCACCCCAGGCCTGGTGATGGCCGTGCACAATCTTCTCGACCAGAACCCGACACCGGACGTGTTGGAGGTTCGCGAAGCCCTCTCCGGCAACATCTGCCGCTGCACGGGATACGGCCGCATCTTCGCCGCAGTCGACGCGGTCATCGCCGAGCGCCAGGGGACAACACGATGAGCACGGTGGCGTCAGCCGGGACGGGCACGAGACGCGACACGCTCGGGTCGAGTTCCCTGCGGCCGGACGGTGCAGCGAAGGTCCGCGGTGATTTTGCGTTTTCTTCCGACCTGTGGGCCGAGAACATGCTGTGGGGGGCGACCTTGCGCTCACCTCATCCGCGTGCGCGCATCATCTCGATCGACACCACACCCGCATGGTCGATCGCCGGGGTGGAGACGATTCTCACCGCCGACGATGTGCCGGGCCAGTTGACATACGGCCTGATCAGCGAGGATCAACCCGTCTTTGCACGCGACGAGGTGCGATACATGGGCGAGCCGATCGCGGCCGTCGCCGCCGACCATCCCGAAACCTGTCGCCGTGCGCTCGCAGCGATACGCGTGGAGTGGGAGATCCTCGAGCCGCTGGTTGACCCCGAGTCGTCGATTACGGGCGCCGACCCCATCCACCCCGACGGAAATGTGATTCGACACCAGCGCATCGTGCGAGGAGACACCACCGCCACCGGCGACATCGTGGTCGAGGGAACCTACGTGATCGGAATGCAAGACCAGGCCTTCCTCGGCACGGAAGCGGCTTTGGCGATACCCGACCATGACGGCGGCGGGGTCGAGGTCTATGTCGCCACGCAGTGGCTGCATGAAGACCAGAAGCAAATGGCCAAGTGCCTCGCTCTCCCCGTCGACAAGGTGCGCCTCGTCCTCGGCGGTGTCGGAGGAGCGTTCGGTGCACGAGAAGACATCAGCCTGCAGGTGCACACGGCGCTGCTGGCGCTGCGCACGGGTCGGCCGGTGAAGATGCAGTACGGGCGCGAGGAGAGTTTCTTCGGCCATGTCCATCGACATCCGGCGACCATCTGGATGCGCCATCACGCCAGAGCCGACGGAACGATCGTGAAGATCGAGGCGCGGTTCGTCTTCGACGGCGGCGCATACGCATCGACATCGTCGGCAGTGCTGATAAACGGAATCACCCACGCACAGGGTCCGTACCGATGCGAGAACGCAATCGTCGACGGGTGGGCCGTGCGCACGAACAACCCGCCGTGCGGCGCGATGAGAGGCTTCGGAGTGGTTCAGGCCTGCTTCGCACACGAAGGGCAGATGGACAAGATCGCCTCCGCCGCCGGGCTCGACCCGGTCGACGTGCGTCTGCGCAATGCAATGCGCACGGGCGACCTCCTGATCACCGGCCAGCCGATCGAAAGTGTCGCACCCGTCGAGCGCTGCATACGGGAGACCGCCGCACTGCCGATGCCTGACCCGCTCCCCGACGATGCCGACGCACTGGAACTTCCCGGCGGTGCCGGACTGACGGCCGATCGTCGGCACATCAGACGAGGGGTCGGCTGGGGCGTCAGCATCAAGAACATTATGTACAGCGAAGGCTTCGACGACTACTCAACCGCCCGATGCGTGCTCGCCGACGGGGTTGCCACCTTGAAGTTCGCCACGAGCGAAGTTGGTCAAGGCTTCGTGACCCTGGCTCCCCAGATCGCACGGTCGGTTCTCGGCGTCGAACAGGTTCTTTGCGACACGATCGACACGGGAATCGGTTCCGCAGGCTCCACCTCGGCGTCGCGACAGACATGGATGTCGGGAGGCGCCGTCGACGGTGCCTGCCGTCTGGTCCGGGAACGTCTCTTCGAGCATGTGGCAGGAATGCACGGAATCGACCCGCTGCGACTCGCAATCGACGGAACCGACGTCGTCGACACGATGGGAGACCTGAGAGTCTCGGTTGCCGAGGCGACCAGGGGCATCCGCTTCGACGAGACATTCGAGCATCACCACCGACCGACAGAAGACATCGACGAGAATGGGCAAGGCAATTGCCATGTCGCATTCGCTTTCGTGGCACACCGCGCGGTGGTGGACGTGGACCCCGATCTCGGCCTGGTGAAGGTCGTCCAGATCGCCACCGCGCAAGACGTCGGTCGAGCACTCAACCCGCTCTCGGTCATCGGACAGATCGAAGGCGGCATCGCCCAGGGTCTCGGCTTGGCCGTGATGGAAGAGATCATCGTGGACAACGGTCGGGTTCGAAACCCGTCGTTCACCGACTATTTGCTTCCAACGGCGCTCGATGCCCCGACAGTTGTCGCAACACTCATCGAGGAACCAGAACCCCAGGCCCCGCTCGGTGCCAAGGGGGTGGGAGAACCACCGTGCATCTCGGTGACCCCCGCGATCGTTGCCGCAATTCGTGATGCCGTCGGGCGCGATTTGCCGCGCGTACCGGTGCGCCCACAAGACATCTGCCTCTGACGCGCCGCCGCGCCAGACGTCGTCACTCTCCAAAAATCTGGCGGGTGTACACGTTCGCGAAGGTGCGACCCGGGTCGAGA
>JBMTOT010000120.1:0-3301 GCA_049442935.1 Ilumatobacteraceae bacterium
CCCCCCCCCCCCCCCCCCTCGTGCGTTTTCTTACCGATTTCTTCGACGTGCCGCGTCCCGCTCGCGCCGGCGTGCCTATAGACATGGGCGCATGAGCGACAGCCTCTGGATGAACACCCCGCCTCAGCCGCCGCAGGAGAAGAATGGCGCATCGAGACTCGTGGTCGCCCTCGCGATAGTGGCGATGGCATTCGGCAGCGGACTTCTCGGAGGTCTGCTCGGCGCTGCGGTCACCGACGATTCATCGGGTGGCTCGACGGGTGGCCCGCTCGTGACGGCGGCACCGGTGAAGCCCGAGGACGTCGGCGACACGAACGTCGCCCGGGCGGCAGCAACCATTGCGCCGAGCGTCGTGACCATCCAGGCCAGCGCGGGCGGCGGACGTTCCACCGGAACCGGCATCATCGTGTCGTCCGACGGCGAGATCATCACCAACCACCACGTCATCGAGGGTGCGACGCAGGTGCGGGTGCGCCTGAGCGGTGCGACCGAGGCGGTGTCGGCAAAAGTGCTCGCCTCGGACGCAGGCAACGACCTCGCGCTCGTCAAGCTCGACGCGGCCCCCGAGGGTCTCGTGTCCGCGACATTTGCGGACCCCGACAGTCTCGCCGTCGGTGATCCCGTGGTTGCCGTCGGATACGCACTCGACCTCGACGGCGGACCGAGCGTCACGTCGGGGATCATCTCGGCCCTGAACCGAACGCTCGAGATCGATGCCGGAGCACTCGACAGACTCATTCAGACCGATGCCGCGATCTCGTCGGGCAACTCGGGCGGGCCGCTCATCAACCTGAACGGTCAGGTCATCGGAGTGAACACGGCCGTCGCGCGCAGCGGCTTTGACACCGCCGCGAACAACATCGGCTTTGCGATCGGAGTCGGCGAGGTGCTTCGCGTCGCCGACCAGTTGCGCGCAGTTGCCGGTGGCGAGGACCGTGCGCAGGGCTATCTGGGCATTGCGCTCGGCAACCGCGACGACGGCGGAACCGGTGCAGTGGTGGCCGAGGTGGCCGCCGAATCACCCGCCGACAAGGCCGGACTCGCTGTCGGCGACGTGATCCTCGAGATCAACGACCAGCCCATCACCGGTCAGAACGCGTTGATCGCAATCATTCGCGACTTGTCTCCCGGCGACGAGGTCAAGATCGTCGTCGAGCGAGGCGGCGAGCAGCGCACGTTGACGGCAACCCTGGTGGCGCGACCCAGCGAGTGACCCGGGTGCCGGCCGGTTCACCGGCACGGACCGAACAGCCGCCGCGCGACGCGGTGACAAGATGAGCGCCATGTCAGGTGCAACTCCGCTCGATGCCCATCTCGGCGGCGGCCGACCGTTCGGGCTGAACTACTGGCCGCTGCCCGAGGACGCCCCGTCGATCGAACCTCGCCGCGAGTCGGTGCGCATCGTCACCCCCGACGGCGCGCTGGTGCGCGGCATCTTGTGGACCCCACCGACCGGCACTTGGAAGACGGCGGTCATCCTGTCGCACCCGCGCGGCGACTTCAGCGTGCACTATGCGTGTCCTCTGCTGGCGGCCGCCGGCTACGCGGTGCTCGGTTTCGGCACGCGTTACATGAACAACGACACCGACTGCCTGCACGAGGCATGCATCGTCGACGTGCAGGCCGCACACGATTTCGTTCGATCGCGGGGCGCCGAGGCAGTGGTGCTTCTCGGCAACTCCGGCGGCGGCTCGCTGATGGCGATGGCGAACGCGGGTCTCGGCATCGGCGACGGTTGGGTGGGAATGGCGGCCCACCCCGGCGAGGGCGTCTTCATGCTGCAGGTCATCGACCCGTCGGTGGCCGACGAGAACGACCCGTTCTCGACCGTTCCCGAACTCGACATGTACAACCCCGACAACGGCTGGAGTCCGTGGCCGGAGCCGTGCACCTACGACAAGGACTGGCTCGCCACGTACCGCGCGGCCCAGGTCGCGCGCGTGGCGCGCATCGACGCGATCGCGAAGCAGTCGATCGCCGACGCCGACGAGGCGGGTGCGTCGTTGCGCGGAGTCGACAAGTCGGTCGATGCACGCGCATGGCGGGACCTGCGCGCACGTCGGGTGTTCGGCAAGTACATGGTGATCAACCGCACTCTCGCCGACCCTGCGTATCTCGATCTTTCGATCGATCCCGACGACCGGCCGATGGGGTCGTTGTTCGCGTTTCCCGACCCGTTCGAGGCGAACTACGGTCGCGGCGGACTGGCACGCACGATGACGGCCCGCGGGTGGCTGTCGACGTGGTCGGGGCTGTCGAGTCACGCGAAGCTTGCCGACACGATGCCGGACGTGACCGTGCCCACATTGTTGGTGCACCCGACCGCCGACACCGAGATTCGCCTCTGGCAGGCGAAAGAAATAGTCGAGGCATCGGGTGCCGACGACCGGACTTATGTGGAGATGAGGGGTGCACCCCACTATCTGGAGGGTCACCGTCGCGAGGCCATGGATGTCGTCGTTGAGTGGCTCAGGCAGCGCTACCCACAGTAAGTAATTGTAAACTACAATTAAAATACTTCACATCTGTCGTCCTGACGGCACGAATCTTTGACCGATGAGACAGGTGGCAGGCCCAACAAACGCCGATAGCGTCCTTCTTCCGTGCATTTCGGGCCTCGGCCCGGGAAGCCAGATCGATCGTCGATCTCCAATCGACGTCCGCGAAGGCCGGCTAGGAGCAATCCGAGTCGGAACCACGTGGCACAACAAGGACCGGTGCTCCGGCAACAGCCATGTTGCCGGAGCATTTGCGTGAATCAGCAGTTCAGGAACAACGAGACAGAGGTTGCCGCCATGGCACAAAAAGCGATCGTCGGCGAAAAAGTCGGCATGACACAGGTGTGGGGAGATGACCAGCGAGTCATCCCTGTCACCGTGCTGCGCGTCGAGCCGGTACGTGTCGTCCAGGTCAAGACCACCGAGCGCGACGGGTACGCCGCACTTCAGGTGACCTACGGACACAAGAAGGCATCGAAGCTGACCAAGGCCGAGCAGGGCCACTTCGCCAATGCAGGTGAGTCCGGTGTCGAGCCGGGACGTCGTCTCGTCGAGTTGCGTCTCGACTCGGTCGACGGGTTCGAGGTCGGACAGGAAATTGCCGCCGACGTGATGGCTGCGGGCGAGAAAGTCGATGTCACCGCCGTCAGCCGAGGCAAGGGTTTTGCAGGCGGCATGAAGCGCCACAACTTCAACGGCCAGGGCGCGAGCCACGGCAACCACAAGCACCACCGTGCACCGGGCTCGATTGGTTCGTGCTCGTTCCCCGGTCGTGTGTTCAAGGGTCTTCGCATGGCCGGTCA
>JBMTOT010000121.1:0-3297 GCA_049442935.1 Ilumatobacteraceae bacterium
GCACGCGACCTTCTCAGCGTCTGACCGTCGCGGTCACAGACCGCGCGTCACCCGATTTTCAGGAACGAACGTCGCCGCGAACCACGCGCGCGACACCGTCGATGGTGGCCACCACGCCGACCGCAAGAACGACCGGTACGAGCAACCTCGCAACCCAGCTCCACCCGAGACCGGGGATGTACGCCGACTGCACGTGGTCGGAAGTGAGCACCGCCACCAACACGAGCGACGCCCCGCTGCCCGCATTCAACGACGCAGACATCAGCGCACTTCGCGCGCTCGACCCGCGACCGATCAGCAATCCGACGGCACCGACCATCGCCGCCAGGGCACCGAACGAACCGAGCAACGGAACAATGCGCGCATCCGGCTCTGTGCCGAGCCACTGAATGGCGCCGACGACGCCGGCAACTGCGCCCGCGATCGGGGCGGCCCAGGTGAACATTCCGCGACGACGAACTGCCAGCACCACGAACACAAGGGTCGCCGCGAGTCCGGTGAGCCACCACGCGATGCTCGCCCTCTCGCGAAGGTACAGAGCGCCCGCGACCGTGTGGGTGACGCCGTCAATGACGATCGGCAGCGTGAAGTCTTGGATCGTGCCCGCATCGTCGATGACCGACGGCCTCATAGGGCTCATCCAATGCACGCGGTGGTCGTGCCACAGCGCCGTTGCGTCGTCGCGCTCGCGCAGCCACAGCGGCGAGGTGCTCGGCACGAACCCCGACAGGTCGACGTTGCCGTAGCGATCGGTGTTCACCGCCCACGTCGACGACCCCTCGTTCAGCCACACCGACCCGTCGCGATCGATTCGCAGATATGGCTCGTTTTCATAGCCCGGCACCTGCACGTCGTGACCCGGTGCCTTCAGCCGCAGATACGAGTCGAATCCGAGCACCTCGAGGGTGACGCCGCCCGGGAGAGCTGGTGCCACCGACTCGATCACGGTTTCGGTGTCACGCGGCTCGACCACGGTCGGCACCCCGGGGGCGAGACCCGGGAACAGCCCGGTTGTGACGGCCAGGGCGAGAAGAAACCGCACGCGGTCAGGGTAGTGGCGGGTACGCACCGACTGCCTAGCGTGTGCCACATGTCAGGTCTCGCAAACGACGTTCTGCTCGTGAGCGACACCGTGTGGCGCGAGCACGGGGCTCAGATCTCAGAGATCGCGCCCGACCTCGACGTCGTCGTCTACGAAGGTGACGAACCTCTCGACGACGAGCAACTCGCGCGCGTGACGCTCGCGTTCTTTTCCTCCGACACATGGCCGGATCGCTCGCGCGGCATTGTCGTGTCGATCCTGAAGTCGCCGAACCTGAGGTGGCTGCAGACATTCTCGGCCGGCGTCGACAGCCCCTTCTTCGTCGATCTCATGCGAAAGGGCGTACGCCTCACGACAGCATCGGGTGCGACTGCCTCCCCCATCGCCCAGACAGCGATCATGTACATGCTCGCATTGTCGCGCGACCTGCGTTCGTGGATGCGCGCCCAGGATGCGCGCGAGTGGCGCCGCCACACATTCGATGAACTCGACGGAGCGTCGCTCGCGGTCGTGGGCATGGGCCCGATCGGCCGCGAAATCGCACGGCTTGCGACGGCCCTCGGCATGCATGTCGAAGCCGTGCGCCGCACCCCAACCGATGCTGATCCGTGGCCGGTGCACGCCATGGAGGCACTCGACGAGGTGCTCGCCCGTTCGCGCTGGGTTGCGTGTGCACTGCCGTTGAACGACGACACGCGCGGCATCTTCGATGCGCGACGCTTCGCGCTGATGCCGCAGGGTGCATTCTTCGTGAACGTCGGCCGCGGCGAGCTTGTCGACGAAGACGCGCTCGTGTCGGCGCTGCAGAGCGGACATCTCGCCGGGGCCGGTCTCGACGTGTTCGCCGTCGAACCGCTGCCGGCCGAGTCGCCGCTGTGGGCGATGGACAACGTGATCGTGACTCCGCACAACTCCGGCTCGACCACGTCGACCGGCGGACGTTCGGTGGGAATCTTCCTCGACAACCTCGCACGCCTCGCAGACGGTCGTTCCCTCGTCAACGAAGCCACCGTCTGACATCTCTCGCACACACCCCACTCGTCACCGAACGAGGAGGGTCATGTCCAGCGTCTTCTACTCCGCCAAGGGCGGGAACTGCACCACGGTCACCGCCGCCGCACACGCCGTCATCGCGGCCGCCGCCCGCGGACCGGCACGGCCGATCGTGATCGTCGACCTCGGTGGCGACATGCCGGCAGTACTTGCCACGGCCGAGACAGAGACACCCGGCATCAACGACTGGCTGTCAGAGTCCTGCCCCCTGAGCGTCGACGATCTGGTCGCCTCTGCCGTGCCGGTCGCGCCGGGGCTCGTCCTCGTGCACCGCGGGGCGTCGTTCGTCGAGGGACGCCCCCGGTGGGGAGATCTCGCATCGCTGCTCGGCACGCACGACGTCGTGCTCGACGCCGGCGCCGGGTGGTTCCCGCCCGAGGTTGCCGCTGCGGCGCGCGAAACCGTGCTCGTCACCCGACCCTGCTACGTGTCGCTACGTCGTGCGGTGCGGCTGCCGAAACCCACACGCGTCTTCGCACTGTGCGAGCCGGGCCGCGCACTCAGCGTCGACGACATCGGGCATGTTCTCGGCGCATCGCCGGTGCGCGTGCCGTGGGACACCTCCATCAGTCGTGCCGTCGATGCGGGCCTGCTCGTCCAGCGCGCGGCGCACCTGTTCGGCGAGGCGTTCGCGTCGGCGAGCCCCGACCCCTCGTGATCTCGACGCTCGGTGCCCTGCAACCGTGGCTTGACGACCCCGACGTGGAGGAAGTGATGGTGGTCGCAGGGTCGTCGGTGTTCACCGACGGGGCAGACGGCATGCGTCACGTTGCAGATCTCGCAGAGAGCGACGTCGCGCACGTAATCGAACTCGTCTCGCGCGCCGCAGGGCGGCGCATCGACTTGCTCTCTCCAGTGCTCGATGCTCGTTTCGCCGATGGTTCACGCGTGTGTGCGGTGGTGCCGCCTGTGTCACTGGGCGGGCCGACGGTGTCGGTGCGGAAGTTCTCCTCGCGTGTGCCGCCTCTTGCATCATTCGGCCCGCCCGCTTGCACCGAGGCCCTTCGCGACCTCGTGGGCTCGCGCGCGAACGTGATCGTGTCGGGGGCAACCTCGTCGGGCAAGACGACGCTTCTGTCGTCGGTGGCCGCGCGCTTCGACGCCACTGAACGCATCGTCTGTGCCGAAGACACCAGCGAAGTGCGGTTCGTGACCTCGCACGTCGTGCGCCTCCAGACCCGACCGGCAGGTCCCGACGGAGG
>JBMTOT010000122.1:0-3196 GCA_049442935.1 Ilumatobacteraceae bacterium
GGGCGCGGGCAACCTGCTCGGAGAGGCCCAGAGCGGCCACATCGCGGCAGTCGGCTACGACCTCTACTGCCTGCTCGTCACCGAGGCCGTCGCCGAAATGAAGGGCGAGACGCCCCCGGCCGAATCTGTCGAAATTCGCATCGACCTGCCGACAGACGCGCACCTGCCGACGGACTACGTGCCGACAGAGGACCTGCGGCTCGAGGCCTACCGACGTCTCGCCGCGGCAACATCGTCGGCCGACGTCGACGACATTGAAACCGAATGGCGCGACCGTTACGGCCCCCTCCCGTCTCCGGCCGAAAACCTCGTCGCGGTCGCCCGGTTGCGAGCAACATGTACGTCTCTCGGCATCGACGACATCTCGGCACTTCGCGGCCAGGTCACCGTGTCGCCAGTCCGGCTCGCGGCCAGCCAGACATTGCGGCTGCGTCGCATTGCTCCGCGTGCGACCTGGAACGAATCGCACCAGAAGCTTGTCTTCCCCCTCGCCAGAGGCGTCGATGCAGTCGCGGCGGTAACCGAACTTCTCGACGAATTGTGGTTGGACGACTGAACGACCGCGCTCCGGTGAACCTCTCTGCAGACGCACCTCCCACTAGGGTCGTGACGTGAATCACCGTCGCCTTCGTCGTCTCGCCTCGCTCCCCGTTGCCGCACTCGCCGCCGTTCTCGTCTCGTCGTGCTCGACCGTGTCACCGTCGAAAGGCGCCTTCTCGGTGAACGACGTCAACTACCCCGCCGACGTCTTTGCGGGGCTGATGGAGGATCTCGCCTCGGGCGGTCAGTTCCAGCTGACGAACGGCAAGATCAACGCAGCCGACTACATCCCGATCATCCGCACCCTCGTGCGTTACGAGGCATACAACCAGATGAAAGATGAGTTCGGCCTCGAAGAAACAGAAACCGTGCGCGCAAAAGTGACCTCCGACGCCCAGGCGTCGGAGGGTTGGGCAAATTACCCGGACTCCGTCAAGAAGATCGTCATCAATCTCGGAGTTGCCGACACCGTGCTGGCAACCGCAAAAGTTCCGTCTCAAGCCGATCTCAAGAGCCTCTATGAGGCCTCCCCCGCCTCCACCGGAGTGCTCTGCATGAGCCACATCCTGGTGGACACCGAGAAAGAGGCGCATGATGTGCTCGCACGTCTCGATGCCGGGGAAAAGTTCGCAGACGTCGCACGCGAGGTGTCGACTGAGCCGATCGCCAAAGACTCCGGTGGTTCGCTCGGACCGAGTGCTGACCAGCCTTGCCAGACTTTGGGCAGCGTGCAGGAAGGATACGACCCCTCATTCGTCGACGGTGCTGTCGCGGCCAAGGCCGGGATGCCCACTGCTCCGGTGAAGTCGTCATTCGGCTGGCACGTGATTCTCGTGCACCCGTTCGACGAGGTTGCGACTGCGGTCGGGCAGGTGCTCAGCGAAGGCACGGGCAATTCGCTCCTGGCAGGCTGGATGACCACCGCCGACATATCGGTCGACGCGCGCTACGGAACCTGGAAGCCCGCGCGCGCCACCGTCGAGTGACCCCGATCATCCACGTCGTCGGCCTCGGCCCGGGCAACCCCCGGCTGGTCACGCTCGACACTCTCGACACGATCGCCGCGACCGAGACTCGGTACGTGCGCACCGCACGGCACCCATCGGCGGCATTGGTGCCCGACACGAACACGTTCGACCATCTCTATGACTCTCTCGACACATTCGACGAGGTCTATGCCTCGATCGCAGATGAACTGACCCGATCCGCCCGCGAACACGGAACGATCGTGTACGCCGTGCCCGGATCGCCGCTCGTCCTCGAGCGCACGGTCGTGCGACTGCGAGCGGTCGACGACATCGACGTGCGGCTCCACCCTGCAGTGTCGTTCCTCGACGAAGCATGGAGAGTGCTCGGTATCGACCCGGTCGAGATCGGAGTGCGCCTCGTCGACGGACACGACTTCGCAGCATCGGCCGCGGGCGTGACCGGTCCGATGCTCGTGGCACACACGCACGCGAACTGGGTGCTCTCCGACATCAAGCTCGCAATCGACGACCCCGACCCCGATGCACGCGTCGTTCTCCTCCATCACCTGGGCCTCGACGACGAGATGATCGTCGAGACGACCTGGGCAGATATGGACCGCGCGCTCGAGGCCGACCACCTGACGTCTCTATGGATTCCGTCACTCGGCGTGCCGGTGGCCGCCGAACTCGTGCGGTTCCACGAACTTTCCCGCACTCTGCGCGCGCGATGCCCGTGGGACATCGAACAGACCCACACGTCGCTGGTGCGCTATCTCATCGAGGAGACCTACGAGGTCGTGGACGCGATCGAGAACCTCGATGCCGATGATCCCGCGACCGACGGGGACCTCATCGAGGAACTCGGCGATCTGCTGTACCAGGTGGGTTTCCACTCTGCGATCGCCGAAGAAGAGGGACGCTTCACCATCGCCGATGTCGCCCGCACCGTCCACGACAAACTCGTCGCACGCCATCCGCACGTTTTCGGTGACGTCGCGGTCGCCGATGCGGGAGAGGTCGAATCGAACTGGGAGGCCATCAAGGCGAAAGAGAAACCGGCGCGCACGGGAATTTTCGACGGATTGGCCTCGTCGTCACCGTCGCTGCTGCTCGCCGACAAGGTGCAGCAGCGCGCCGCGCGCGCAGGTTTCGACTGGCCCGACCACGACGGTCCGCTCGCCAAGGTCGGCGAGGAGGCACGCGAGGTGTCGACGGCCGTGGCCGCAGGCGACCCTGAGGCCGTTCGTGCCGAGGTCGGCGACCTGCTGTTCGCTGCCGTGAACGTCGCGCGCAAGCTGGGCGTCGAGCCCGAGTCGGCGCTGCGCTCTGCGGTGTCGCGATTCCGCGCGCGCGTCGAGGCCGTCGATGCCGATGCGAGACAATCCGGTCGCGACACCGCGTCGCTGACGCCGGCGGAACTCGACGAACTCTGGGAATCGGCAAAACGACGGGGTGTTCAGTAGCGTTCGCTCCATGAGCGAAATCGTCGAAGTGATGGGCCGCGAGGTCCTCGATTCACGCGGAAACCCGACCGTCGAGGTGGAGGTGGTGCTCGACAGCGGCGCCACCGGACGCGCCATCGTGCCCTCGGGTGCATCGACCGGCGAGCACGAGGCCGTCGAGCTGCGGGACGGTGGCAACCGGTACCTCGGCAAAGGAGTCCTGCGCGCCGTTGAGAACGTGAACAG
>JBMTOT010000123.1:0-3178 GCA_049442935.1 Ilumatobacteraceae bacterium
GTCGCAGCGGAGCCAGTGTCGTCTTTCCGGAACCGGGTGGCGCCACAAGTACGCAACGATGACGATTCGACAGTGCCTCGATGAGGTCGGGGATGCACGCCTCGACCGGCAGCCCGGTCGGCGCGAGGGTCACACGAGAGCCGGAGTGCCGGCGTAGGGGCTTGGGTCTTTCGGCCCCGGAATGGTGGGTGCCGACCACGCTGTGGTGCTGGCAATCGACTGCGCAACCTTGCGCCACTCGACGGGGCGCCAGCCTTCGGCGGCGGCGGGAACGCTGAGGTCGGATTGGATGAACACGAATGCCGGCAACTTCTGCAGGCCGAGACCACGCACGGCCGCGCGATCGGGGTCGACGAACACGAGGAACTCTTCGGTGAGTGGTCCGAGGAACTGCTTGGTCTCTTCGGGAGTCGCCGTGACGATGAAGTTCACACGAACCGCCGCACCCGCAAAGGCGCGCATGATGCGCGACGCGGTGTCGAGGATCCAGGAACTCTCGTTGGTGTACGGATCGATGACGATCGACGCCATGTGGAACGTGGTGAGCCATTCGCGCAGGGGACGGGCGTCCCCGACGAGGGGGGTGAGAACGAGATCAGCAGAGGGGGTGGTTGCCACGGGTGAAACGGTAGCAAGCCGGCACTACCTTGGATGAAGTGCATCCGATCGAGCACCTGCGTTATTTGGCACGCTCCGGGTACGCCGACGCCCCCGAACTGGTGGCCGAGACTGCCTCGGCGCTGCGTCACCTCGGTGCCGACCACGCGAATCTGCTGCTCACGTGTCGACGCATCGTCGAGAAACATCCCACGTGCGGGCCGCTCTGGTGGATGTGTGCAGAACTGCTGACGGCCCTCGAACCGCGGGACACGCTCCGCCGCTGCGTCGAACGCGTGAACGAAGATGCGACCCCCGCGCACCTCGCCGGTCACCTCGCGACCCGCTTTCCCGACGGCGGGGTTGTCGTCGTGAACGGTTGGTCGTGGGAGGTCGCGGTCGCGCTGGCTCAGTCGTTCGACATCGAGGTGTGCGTCGTGGACGGTGACAACGGTGCCGACCACATGGTGCGGGTGCTCGAACGCAACGAAGTGGTCACCCACCTCGTCGAACCACAACGCGCCGCGGCCGCTGTGGCCGAAAGTAACGGTGTCCTGATCGCGGCATCGTTTGCCGCTCCCGACGGCATTTGGTCGCCGATGGGGTCGGCACAGCTCGCCACCGCCGCGTATTGCGCGGGTATCGACGTCGTCGCAACCACGCCCGTGGGCACGCGATTGCCGAAGGTCTTCACCGACGCGATGGTGCGACTCGTCGACGATGACACGCGCGGCGACGCGTGGCACCGCGACATCGAGATGGTTCCGCTGGCGCTTGTGACCACGGTCGTCGGAAGTGCGGGCGTCGAGGATGGTATCGCGGTCCAGGCAGCCGGCATCCGACCCGAAGCGCCCGCAGCGACCGAACTGACCGTTCGCTCGGCGATGTAGGTTTCCCGCATGGGAGAAATCGTCTCGTTCAAGAGCAATGGTTCGATGGGCAGCGGCTACCTGGCCGACGGCGGCGGTCCGGGTGTCATCGTCATCCAAGAGTGGTGGGGCCTCGTGCCGCACATCAAGAACGTCGCCGACAGGTTCGCTGCCGAGGGATTCACGGCCCTTGCTCCCGATCTCTACCGCGGCGAGGCAGCAAGCGAACCCGACGAAGCGGGCAAGTTGATGATGGGTCTGAAACTCGACCGCGCGGGCAAAGACCTCAGCGGTGCGGTGGATCTGTTGCAGGAAAAAACCGGACGAACGAAGGTCGGAGTCGTCGGCTACTGCATGGGTGGCGGTCTCACGCTCACGCTCGCGTGTCAGCGCCCCGATGCGGTCGCGGCGGCTGCACCGTTCTACGGTGTCATTCCCTGGCCCGAAGCGCAGCCCGACTGGAGCGCGATCAGTGGAGTCATCGAGGGGCATTACGCCGAGAATGACGCGTTCGCCACACCCGAGGCCGCGCGCGCGCTCGAGGTCGATCTGAAGTCACGAGGCAAGAACGCGACGTTCCACGTTTATCCGGGCACGCACCACGCATTCTTCAACGACGATCGTCCCGACGTGTACGACGCGACGGCATCAAACGCTGCATGGACGCGGGTGCTCGCGCTGTTCCGCGCGAATCTCTGATTCGCTTCAGGAAAGCTCGGCGATGGCCGAGGCGATCGCGATCAGCCGTTCGGCATTGGCCACGTGCAGGTTCTCGATCATCTTGCCGTCGAGCTGCACGACGCCCTTGCCTTCGGCACGGGCGGTGTTGAAAGCATCGATGACACGGTGGGCGTGTTCGACCTCGGCTTCACCCGGAGCCCACACCTCGTTGGCAACCGCGACTTGATCGGGGTGGATGAGGGTCTTGCCGTCGAAGCCCATCTGCATGCCCTGCACGCACTCGGCCCTGAAGCCCTCGGCGTTCTTGATGTCGTTGTAGACGCCGTCGAGGATCGGCTTGTCGGCCTCGCGGGCTGCGAGAAGGGCCGTTGCAAGATGCGAGATGACGGGTGCGCGACCCGGCACCTGAACCGCATGGAGTTCCTTGACGAGGTCGTTGGTTCCCATGACGAGAACTGCGACACGCGGGTGTGCCGCGATCTCGCGTGCGTTGAAAATGGCCGACGGTGTTTCCACCATCGCCCAGATCATCATCTCGGCGGGTGCACCGGCGGCGTCGAGGTGCTTCGACACCTCGTCGATCATTGCGGCGTTGCTCACCTTCGGGATCACGATCGACGACGCACATGACTTCGCAGCGGCTGCGATGTCGGCGGCACCCCACGGCGTGTCGAGGCCGTTGCATCGGATGGTGATTTCACGCTTGCCGTACTCGCCCGACGACGCGGCCTTCACCGCGTTGTCACGAGCAGCATCTTTGGATTCGGGTGAGACCGCGTCCTCGAGGTCGAAGATCAAGGCGTCTGAGGCGATCGTCTTGGCCTTCTCGAGTGCGCGCTCGTTCGCGGCGGGCATGTAGAGAACCGAACGGCGGGGGCGGAGTTTTGACACGGGTTGTACTGCTTTCTCTCAGAATCCGTAGAGGCTGGTGAGGTGCGGATCTCGAGCGGCAAGCTGTCGCGCCAACTCGACGACCACCTTGCACTGCTTCACCGACGCGTCGTCTTCCATCTTGCCGTCGAGCATGATCG
>JBMTOT010000124.1:0-3082 GCA_049442935.1 Ilumatobacteraceae bacterium
AACGCGACGGTGAGACAAAACCGAGGCACGGAAATCGACGCCGCCTGCGGCCAGTTGGCCGCCGGCCAGGCGGTGGCGACACCGTCCAGACGCCAGACGGCGCGCCACGACGACTGAGCGTCTCAGGCCAGGTGTCGAGGGTTGGCCACGCGCACCTTGTCCTCGACCGACGGCTTGAGAGCGCCGAGCAGCGACGCGAGGTCTCCGTCGTGGTCGCCGGCCCGGATCGATGCCGCGAGCGATGCGTCGTCGGCGTGTCCAAGGGCGGCGAGCCGCGACCGGTGCGCCGCTTCCTGCTGAGCGCCGAGGGACATCTCGCGCAGCACGATGTCGAGCGAGTTGATGGCAACGCGGGCATGGAACTGGAGTCGACCGTCGACGCCGGGCAGAACATCCCGCTCGAGCCACTCGCGCACCGACTCGATCAGCTCCTCGGCGGTCGGCCGGTCGTGGGGAGCACTCACGACAGTGCCCCCTCGAGGAGCGTGATGAGGTCGTATTCGTTCTCGCAGACGCGCCTGCCGATCGCGGCGAGTTCGTGGCTGCGGACCACACCGCGAAGATGCGTCTGGCTCTGCACGATGCACATGATGCCCCACTTCAACGTGCCGAGCACCTCCCACCATCGGAGCGTGTCGCGCGTGGGACGCACACCGCTCACCTCTGCGTAGGCATCGAGCAGTTCGTCATAGCCGCCGAGGCCGGCCACCGGCTGCGTCGACCCGAATCGCCACGCCCTCACGCACAACCACCCGAGATCTTCGATGGGGTCGCCGAGATGCACGAGTTCCCAGTCGAGCACCGCCGCGAGTCCTGTCTCCCCCACGATCACGTTGCCGAGACGGAAGTCACCGTGCACGAGACGCGGTGCCGACGGTGCGGGTCTCGTCATTTCGAGCCATCGAAATGCGGCCTCGAACACAGGGTGCACCTCGCCGCTCTCGTCGAGCACCGTGCGGTACTGGGCGATCTGGTCGTCGGCTGCGAGTCCGTCGATTCCCGAGACATCGATTCCGTGGAGCCGGGCAGCCGCATGGGCCAACTGTCGCGGTAGAACCTCGCGTGCCGCGGCATGCACGTCGTCGCGAAGAATCTTCCGTGCGATGGTCTCGCCGGGCACCTCGCGCACGACCATGTATGGCCTCTCGAGTGCGTCGGAGCGAGACCCGTCGAGGATCACCTCGGGCACGGGAACGCCGGCCGCGGCGGCGGCGCGCAGAACGGCGACCTCGACATCCAGGCGGCGCAGACCGCCCTCTCTGGTGCGCTGAAGAACAAGGCTGTCTCCGTCTGCGGCGAAGGTCCACGTTTCGCGCGACGCCCCACCCGAGAGCCTCCGCAGATCGTCGATGCGCGCACCTCCCATCACCGCCGACAACTGCTCGGCCAGTCGTGCGCGTGTCTCGTCTGCCATGGCGACACTTTGCCACGCCCGATACGGTCGACAACGATGCAGCGTGAGCCCGTCCCAAGCACGCATGACCACGCACCGGTCATCGAAACAGACGGGGTCGTCGTCGAAATCGACGGTCGCGAGGTGCTGGCCGGCGTCGACCTGGCTGTTAGACCCGGAGAACGCTGGATTGTGCTCGGTGCGAACGGCAGCGGGAAAACAACCCTGCTGCGTGTTCTCGCCCTTCGCCATCACCCGACTCGCGGCACCGTCCGCGTGAACGGGCTGACCCTCGGAGCCTTCGACGTGCGCGCGGTGCGCCCGAGACTCGCGCTCGTCTCAGCCTCGCTCGGGGCAGAACTGCGCGGCGCGATGTCGGCCCGCGACGCAGTGATGTCGGCGGCTCACGGCGCTCTCGAGACATGGTGGCACACCTACGACGACGCCGACGTTGCCCGGGCGAATACGTGCCTCGAGCGCACAGGTGTCGGCCGGTTCGCCTCGAGACCGATCGCGAGCCTCTCGTCGGGAGAGTTGCAGCGCGTGTTGCTTGCCAGGGCGCTGATGGTCGACCCGGTCGCGATTCTCTTCGACGAGCCGAGCGCCCGTCTCGATCTGCGGGGACGCGAAGACGTGGTCGCAATGCTCGACGATGCCTCGGCCGCCGACCAGACGCTGCCGACAGTGCTCGTCACGCACCATGTCGACGAGATACCTCGCTCTGCCACGCACTGTCTGTTGCTTCGCAACGGCCGCACCGTTGCCGCGGGAACGATCGACGACGTACTGACGAGCGACCGAGTCAGCGAGTGTTTCGACGTGCGCGTCGACGTGGAGCGCCGCATGACGGGTCGCTGGTCCCTGCACCCTCGCTGATAATCAGCTCCGGCCGGTCGTGCGGTGGTTCACCCTTCGACGACCCTCGCCAGTCCAGACTTCCCGGTCTCGATCTGGGAGGCGAGCACCTTGTCGAGGATGCCCCCCGTCCACAACGAGCCCCCGTAGACGAGTGACACCGACACGCGGGTGCCGGCATCGACCGCCTCAACGCCCACTGTCAACACCCACGGCGAATGCCGCCTGCCGTCGGTCTCGCGTCGTTCGAACACGAACGTCTCCGGCCCGTTCTCGATGCGCACCATGCGCAGCCGCTTGGAGCGCGCAAAGACGCCGACCTTGGCGCGCAACTCGACCAGCCACGCAGTCTCACCCGGCGTCGAGGTGTCAACTTCGACCTCGTGCACCAGCGGCATCCACTCACGGAAACGCCCGAGGTCGGCCACATACGGCACAACACGATCGGGCGTCGCCCCCACGGTGAGGGATGCGTCGGCTTTCATGAATCGTCGTCGTCTCGCGAACGAGCACCGAACGCGCGCCCGAGCAGCCGCCCGAACACCGGACCGGACGGATCGTCGGGTTCGGCGGGAACGAGCCGCGGCGACCACGGCACCGCCCGCGTCTCGTCGGGGTCGACAACCTCGTCGAGCTGTGCGCTCTCGTCGATCGCAGCACTCTCGTCGACCTGCGCGCTCTCGTCGGCGTCGACAACCGCGGCGACCGACGGCGGTTCGTCAACGGCAAATGACTTCGCGTCAGCGTCGCCTCCATGGTGCAACGGAAGTTCCTGCTGCGCCTGACGAGCCTCGTCGCGGCTGACGCCGCTGCGGCGAGACGCACGCGGGGCGG
>JBMTOT010000125.1:0-3067 GCA_049442935.1 Ilumatobacteraceae bacterium
GCTCGCGGTTTTCTTTTTTCATGGCGTCGTCCGCGAGGTAGTAGTCGCGGTCCGACTCGGGGATCTCGTGCGGCGGGCGCGTCTCGTCGGGGTTCACGGGAACCCAGACGCGGCCGTCGTTGCGCAGCGACTCGGACATGAGCGTCAGCTTCGACTGGCTCTCGTCGCTCTGGGGGATGCACGTCGGGTGAATCTGCGTGTAGCAGGGATTCGCGAACAGCGCACCGCGACGGTGGGCACGCCACGCGGCGGTGACGTTGCAGGCCATCGCGTTCGTCGAGAGGAAGAATGCGTTGCCGTAGCCGCCGGTCGCGAGCACAACCGCGTGCGCGGCGTGCGAGGTGACCTCGCCGGTCATGAGGTCGCGCACCACGATGCCGGCCGCGCGCCCGTCGATCACGACGACGTCGACCAACTCGGTGCGGTTGAAGAGACGAATGCCTCCGAGACCGACCTGGCGCGAGAACTGCTGGTAGGCACCGAGAAGCAGCTGCTGGCCGGTCTGGCCACGGGCATAGAACGTGCGGCTCACCTGGGCGCCGCCGAAGGAACGGTTGTCGAGGAGACCGCCGTATTCGCGCGCGAACGGCACACCCTGGGCGACCATCTGGTCGATGATGTTCACGCTGACCTGCGCGAGCCGGTGCACGTTGGCCTCGCGGGCACGGAAGTCGCCGCCCTTGATCGTGTCATAGAACAGTCGGTGCACGCTGTCGCCGTCGCCCTTGTAGTTCTTCGCCGCGTTGATGCCGCCCTGGGCCGCGATCGAGTGCGCACGGCGCGCCGAGTCGTGGAAGGTGAAGGCATCGACCTGGTAGCCGAGCTCGGCGAGCGTGGCCGCCGCCGACGCCCCGGCGAGACCGGTGCCGACCACGATCACCTTGAACTTGCGCTTGTTGTTGGGGTTCACCAACTTCATGTCGGACTTGTAGTTGTCCCACTTGTCCTCGACGGGACCCGTCGGGATCTTCGAGTCGAGCTGGACGGTGTTCTTTGCCAGTAGATCCTGCGTGAGGCTCATGTTCTTCCTCCTAGCCGACGATCCCGGCCAGTACGGCCACGGGGAACGAGACGTTTCCGACGACGACCACGGCCGCAAAGCCGGTCGCGAATGAACGGCGCCACTTGTTGAAGCGCGGGTTGTTCCAACCGAACGACTGGAAGATGCTCCAGGCTCCGTGGAACAGGTGAATTCCGAGCATCACGTTCGCCACGATGTAGAACAGCGCGACCGGAACGCGCTCGAAGCTGCGCACGACGTTCGCGTACACCTCTGCGCGCACGAACTCACCGTCGGTTCCGACCGTGTTGGTGACGCCGAATGTGAGGTCGAGCAGGTGCCAGACGATGAAGGTGAGCACCACGATGCCCGTCCAGCGCATGGAGCGCGACGCAAAATTGGCGATCTGGTAGTCGCGGGCCGAGCGGTACTTCTCAGGCCGTGCCTTGCGGTTCAGAACAGTGAGCGACCATGCGGCGTGGAGGTGAACCAGCAGGGCCGCGATCAGACCGGCGCGCAGGATCCACAGCACCGTTTCTTTCGGCGCGAGCGGATAGAGCAATTTCTTGAGGAACTCCGCGTACTCGTTCAGATCGGAGGCACCCATGTACATCTTCAGGTTGCCGATCATGTGGAACAGGACGAATCCCATCATCGCGATGCCCGAGAGGCCCATCGCATACTTCTTGCCGAGGGCAGTCGAGTAGAGATCGAGCAGGAAAGGCCGCTTTCTGCGGGAGCGCGCCGCGGTACCTGTGACGGCTCCGCGTTGGCTCGCGATGGTCTGTGCCATGGGGACTCCTTCGGTGCCGTGTCGGTGCATCACGACAGCGGAGAAAAAGGTACCTCCGATGCACCCCGCGCTCACAACTCCAGTGGTGCACGGCACCGGCAAATCCCCGGAACTGTGGCGCGTTTCACTAGGGTTGGCGTGTCCCTTCCCCGGGCCGTTCACACAGGTGAACGGCCCTCGATCCTTCTGGAGACACGAATCCCATGGACTTGATCCCCTACCTCGCCGGGGGCTCGGCGATCGCGGCACTCGCGCTCGCCTGGTTCTTCTACGGCTCCGTGGCGAAAGCCTCGCCCGGCGACGACCGCATGGTCTTTCTCATGACCGAAATTCAGAAAGGTGCCAAAGCCTTCCTGAAGAAGGAATACACCTGGGTCTCGGTCTTCGTCGTGGCACTCGCGATCGTTCTCGCCTTCGTCATCGCCCCGCTCGCGGCCGTCACCTACATCTTGGGCGCAGTTCTGTCGGCCGGAGCCGGGTACATCGGCATGACGGTCGCCACCATGGCGAACGCCCGCACGGCAGAGGCTGCCAAGCAGGGACCGGGCAAGGCCCTTCCCATCGCCTTCCGTGGCGGTGCGGTGATGGGATTCTCCGTTGCCGGTCTCTCGCTTCTCGGCCTCGCCTTCATCTACCTGGTGTTTGTCACCTGGATGGAGGTCGATGATGCCTTCGAGATCGTGACCGCCTTCGGACTCGGTGCCTCGTCAATCGCGCTCTTCTCGCGCGTCGGCGGCGGCATCTACACCAAGGCAGCCGACGTCGGCGCCGACCTCGTCGGCAAGGTCGAGGCCGGTATTCCCGAGGACGACCCGCGCAACCCTGCGACCATCGCCGACAACGTGGGCGACAACGTGGGCGACGTAGCCGGCATGGGCGCCGACCTGTTCGAGTCGTACTCGGGGTCGATCATTGCCCCGATCTCGCTCACCGCGTTCGCCATCGGCGTCACCGCGGACAAGGCTGGTGCCGACGGGATCGTGAACCTGTTGATGTTCCCGTTTGCCGTCGCGTTCGTGGGCATGATCGCCTCGATCGTCGGCTCGTTCTTCGTGCGGGGCGGCGACTCGACCGACTCGCACGCGCTGTCGAAGGCGCTCCACATGGGCACCAACGTGGCCATGGGTCTCACCGTCATCGCCACCGTGTTCCTGTCGTACTGGATGTTCGACGACAAGCAGTGGGGCATGGCAGTCGCCGTCATCGGCGGGCTCATCGTCGGATGGGCACTCGGCAAGGCCGCCGAGCTCTACACCTCAGACCACTTCGCCACG
>JBMTOT010000126.1:0-3058 GCA_049442935.1 Ilumatobacteraceae bacterium
CGGGGTCGCCTGCCCGTCCACGTCGAAGCCCCAGCCGTACATGCGGCCGGTGTCGTCGAGGGCGAGGCTGTGGTAGGTGCCCACGGCGATGCTGGTGAATGCGGTGGCACCGGTTGCGAGTGTGGGTGTTCTCGTCTGCCTGTTGCCGTCGTTACCCCAGCCGTACATGCGGCCGGTGTCGTCGAGCGCAAGACTGTGGAAGCCGCCAGAACTGACGGTGGTGAACTTCGAGGCACCTTCTTGAAGGGCGGGCACATTGAGCGACCCGGAGAACTCTAAGCCCCAGGCGTGAATGCGCCCTGATTGATCCAGTACCAGATTGTGATGACCGCCGGCAGCCACCTGAGAGATGGGGATTGAGATCACTTTGTTCGCAACCGGAAGCGCCACGTTGCGCTGGCGCGAGTCACCAGAGGACCCACCGCCACACGCCGTCAGCACGAGGGCGGATCCAACGATGAGCGGCATTACGCGGCGAAAGTTTTTGAATCTTTTTTCAATCACGGAGACCACGGTAACCGACCGCGGCACGGCCCGATAGGTCAACGCTTGCGCGACTGCCCGACTGAGCGCAGGCCTCCCCAGGCCAGTTCGGCGAGCGTGCGGCCGAGAGACTCCGGGTCGAATGCGCCTCCGCTACGAATCACCTGCCTGCTCACGGTCTCTGCCATTCCGACGAGGCCCACAGCGAATGTGACCTGGTCAGCCGGGGGCACGTCGGCTGTGATCAACGGAGCGATTGCCTGTGCGGCGTTGTGCTCGAACTCGGCGACAATGCCGGCGAATTCTTCGTCGACTCGTTCGCTCGACTCGAACAGAAGCGAGAACGCAGGACGATTCGCATCGACCCAGCGGAAATAGGCCACCATGCCGCGCCCGGTCTGTTCGCGCGGGTCACTCGTTCCGACGGCCGCCTTGGTCACCGCACCGACCAGGTCTTCACCGACGTCGTGCAGCAGCTCAAGATAGAGCGCGCGCTTCGAATCGAAGTGCTGGTACACGACGGGTTTCGTGACGCCGAGTGCTTCGGCGATCTCGTTCATCGAGGTCGCGTGGTAGCCGCGCACGGAGAATGCGTGAAGGGCGACGTCGAGAATCTCTCGGCGTCGGTCGCCGGGGGTCACCTCAGTAGCCCTTTTCGCGATCGTGTCGGTCGGCGGCTTTCACCGCATACCCGATGACAATCGACGGCGCGAGCAGGAACGACCCGGCGATGAGGCACGCCGCCACGATCGAGACGAGGAAGTCGGGGAAGCCGAAGAGGAAGGTCATGAAGAAGAAGGCGAAGGCGACACCGAAAAGCAGGTACCCGACGCGGTTCGCGACGAGGTTCCACTTCGCGATCTGTGCGCGTCGCGTGCGGACCGGGTCGTTCTCCATTCCCCGATCGTACGGGGTCGGGGGCGTTGTGTCCTAGAGGTTGGTGGGGAGGAGTCCGGTGAGGTTCTCGAAGAAGAAGAACAACACCACGAGGAACACCGCCCCAGTTGGCGGCCACACCAGAAGCTTTCGCCCCGTGCGACGCACAATCCACCATCCGGCCGTCCAGATCGCCACGAGCAGAGCCCCGAGAGTGGCGACCGCGGGGATCACCGATGTGTCGTGGAACCACCCCTCGTCGAAGGCGACGAGTTCGTCGTCGACGAACGGTGTCGCAGGCTCGGGGGCCGCCACCGTCGTCTGGCCTTGCTCGATCTGGCCCTTCGTCACCAACTCGGCCTCGACGATCAGCCGCTTCCACGCCGTCCACTTCGGCGTGCAGGTGACGAGGGTGAGGGTGGCCTTTGTCGGATCCTTCGTCTCGACGACCTCGACGGCGGAGGGAAACACGTTGTACGGCTCTTTCGTGACGCGGTACTCAGCGGTGCCGCGAGGGGTGGCGAAGGTGATGGTGTCTCCGACGACGATCTTGTCGAGATCCTCGAACGGGGCGCCATAGGTCGTGCGGTGACCGGCGACGGCGACATTTCCGAGCTGGCCGGGGAGCGGAGAGTTGGGGAACAACCCCGGGCCCTTCATGAGCGATTCGGCATCGACGCCGCCGACGAGCACTTTGTCGACCCCGAGGCTCGGGATCGCGATTCGACTCACTGCGGCCCCGCGGGCAGGGGCCACCGACGATGACGGTGACGAGAGCACCGTCTCGAGTTGTTCAGAGAGTGCCGCCTGTTCGCGACTCTCTCGCAACCCCGTTCCCCAGAGTTGGTACACAACGAACAGCCCGAGCAGGAGTCCGGATGCCACGAGCACACGGCCAATGACGTCGAGCGCGCGGGAAACGCTGCTCCCGCGAGGTCTTGACGTGCAGTTTGCCTCCACTCTCACGACGCTATCGGTGCGTTGGTGGGGGTCTTCGGCGATCGTTAGCGTGGGACATCTGTGAACACTGATCACGTCGCTCCTGTCATCGAGTTGCGTGGCGCTGTTGCTGTGTTGGGTTCGTTTCCCGCACTCGCCGGAGCAGATCTTCGCGTCGAGCGAGGGGAGATACTTCTTCTGCGCGGGCCGAACGGGGCGGGAAAGACGTCGTTGTTGCGGGTGTGCGCAGGTTTGTTGCCGCTCGAACGCGGAGCCGGTCGCGTCCTCGGTCTCGATCTCGCAACGGGGCGTGACGTCGTGCGTTCGCGCACCGGGCTGCTCGGTCACCAGAACGGTCTGTATCTCGAGCTGACGGTGCGCGAGAACCTCGAGTTCTGGGGCCGCACCGTGGGAGGGTCGCGCGACGACGTGGCGAGCGCGATGACGCGCATGAACGTCGACGGACGCCTTGCCGACGTTCGCGCGGCGCGACTGTCAGCCGGGCAGCGTCGCCGCACCGCGCTCGCGGCTCTGCTCATTCGACGCGCGGAGTTGTGGCTGCTCGACGAACCACATGCAGGCCTCGACGCCGCGGGGCGCGACGAGCTTGACGGCGTGCTGCGCGATGCGGTGTCTTCTGGTGCGACTGTCGTTGTGTCGAGCCACGAGACCGAGCGCGCCGCCGCGCTCGCGACGCGCATGGTCGCCGTCGACGGGGGTCTCGTGAGAGAAGGCGACGCATGCAGCGGCGCATCGTGCG
>JBMTOT010000127.1:0-2988 GCA_049442935.1 Ilumatobacteraceae bacterium
GGTCGCTGCTCGCACAGTTCGGTCTCGAGAACATCGCCGACGGCGCCCAGGAGGGGAACGACTATCCGCAGCTGTCGGCAGAGGTGATCGTCGAGAAGAACCCGACGCTCATCTTCCTCGCCGACACCAAGTGCTGTGGCCAGAATGCGGAGGAAGTAGCCAAGCGACCGGGTTGGGGCGACCTCGATGCGGTGACGACCAACCGAATCGTCGAACTCGACGATGATGTCGCGTCGCGCTGGGGACCGCGTCTCGTCGATCTCGTCGAGCAGTTCTCGACGGCTGTGAAGGCTCTGTCGACTCCGTGATGCGGACTGACTCGAGTGCGGCGACCACGTCGCGGTGGTGGATCACCGCCGGCATCGTCGCACTCGCGTGCGCCCTCGTCGCGGGAGCGATGGTCGGGCCGGCAGGGCCGACATGGTGGCGCGTGCCGTTGGAGTTGGTGAACCGTTTGCCGTTGGTGTCGGTCGACAGCGGGTTGACCGCCGCCGACTGGGCGATCGTGTGGCAGATTCGCGCACCACGTGTGGTGCTCGCAGCCCTCGTCGGGGCGACCTTGTCGCTCGCTGGGGCCTCGTATCAAGGTGTCTTCCGTAACCCGCTGGTTGATCCATATCTTCTCGGTGTTGCCGCTGGCGCCGGGCTCGGCGCGACCGTGGTGATCACGATCAATCGCGCCGGCTCGAGCGGATGGATCATCGACCCGTTGCCACTGGCTGCATTCGTGGGTGGCTTGACGGCAGTGATCGTGACCTACGTCGTCGGCACGCGTGTGCGCGGTGAGCGCAGCTCGACGACGCTCGTTCTCGCGGGCGTCGCTGTCACCAGTCTCGCGACGGCAATCCAGACGTTTCTCCTGCAACGCAATTCCGACGTCGTGCGACAGGTGTACTCGTGGATCCTCGGTCGGCTGTCGTCGGCCACGTGGGACGACGTGAGACTCGTCATTCCCTACGTCGTGCTCTCGACCGTTGCGCTCATGCTCCACCGTCGCCTGCTCGACGTGCTTCGTGTCGGCGACGAAGAAGCCACTGCTCTCGGTGTCGACGTCGCGCGGGTGCGACTCGTGGTGGTGATCGCCGCGCCTCTTGGCACCGCCGCGGTGGTGGCCGTGAGTGGGCTCATCGGCTTCGTGGGCATCATCGTGCCCCATGCCGTGCGGCTGATCGTCGGCACCTCGTATCGCGTCGTGATGCCGGTGTCGTTTCTCTTCGGGGCGGCATTCCTGATCGTGGCCGACATTCCCGGACGCGTCCTGGATCGCCCTGCAGAGACACCGATCGGCGTTGGCACGGCGTTCCTCGGAGCGCCGTTCTTCTTGATGATCCTGCGCACGAGGCAGACACCCCGATGACTTCGCTCGCGCTCGAGAACGTCAGTGTCGAATACGCCGACCGCACTGCGGTGCGCGGGTTCACCGACACGGTGCGGCCCGGTGAGTGGCTCTGCATCATCGGTCCGAACGGGGCAGGAAAGTCGAGCCTCTTGAAAGCCGTTGCCGGACTGGCCGACCACAGCGGTCGAGTGCTCGTCGACGGGGCGCCGCTTCGTGCGCGATCGTCTCGACGCAGAGCGCAGTTGGTGGCCTATGTGCCGCAGTCGCCGGTCTTGCCGCCCGGCATGACCGGTGTCGAATACGTGATGCTCGGGCGCAACCCATTCGTGACGCACTTCGGCACCGAGTCGGCGCACGATGTCGCGATGGTGCGAGACGTGGTGGAACGACTCGATCTCGCCGACCTGGCTCGACGCGATGTGGAGACCCTCTCTGGCGGCGAGCGTCAACGCCTCGTCATCGCACGCGCGATCGCCCAGGAGGCACCCGTGCTGCTTCTCGACGAGCCGACGAGCGCACTCGACATCGGTCACCAGCAGCAGGCACTCGAGTTGGTCGACCGTTTGCGGCGCGAGCACGGACTCACCGTGGTCTCTGCGATGCACGATCTGACACTCGCCGGCATCTACTCCGATCGCCTCGTGTTGATGCACGAGGGCTCAACCGTGGCCAGTGGCACCGCCGAAGACGTGCTGCGGCCAGAGACACTCGGTGAGTTCTACGGAGTCAACGTGCGCGTGCACCGCGAGCCCGACGGCACCGTCGTGGTCGTGCCGCACCGCGGTCTCTGACGCCACGCCACCGAGTCTGACTGGCGCGCCAATAGCCTTGGGTTTGTGGCAAACGTCCCTGACGCCAAGCGGATCGACGCCTGCGTCGCGGGGTGCGCGGAATCGCACCAACGACTGCTCGAGGTCGTTGACGTGCTCGCCGACGACGCGTTCGCGGGCAACTCGCATCTTCCTGGGTGGACACGGTCGCACGTGGTGGGGCATCTCGCCCTCAACGCACGCAGCCACGTGCACTTGATCTCGTGCGCGATGCGTGGAGAACAGGGTGAGCAGTACCCCGGAGGTGCACCTGCGCGCGCCGCTGCGATCGACGAGGCCAGTCGATGGTCTCCCGCTGACGCACGTCGTGAACTGCGCCGGGCGGTGTACGAGCTCGAGGGGGCATGGGCCGGCGCCTCGGCCGAGGCATGGCAGGGGACTGGGCTCTCGCCGTCAGGCCTCGTGGTGTCGATCGCCGATCTCCCGTTCTTGCGGTGGCGTGAGACGGTGGTGCACCTCGTTGATCTCGACGCCGGGTACACGCACCAGGAATGGCCGCACCTGTGGGTGCGCCTCGAACTCGACCGCCAGAAGATGGCGTGGGCAGCCAGTCATCCGATGGGTCTGACGCAATTGCCGGCAGCCGCCACTCGGCTCGACGACCGCACTCGTCTCGCCTGGCTGCTCGGTCGCATCGAGGTCGAGGGACTCCCCAAGGGGCTCGGTCTGTGACACGTTCGCGGTTCTGGTCTGCGAAGGGTCTCGTGCGCGCAGCGTTCGTCGCTGTCGTTGTCGCAACGGCCGCCGTGCCCGCGCCGGCGAGCGCACATGCGGCACTCGACGGGTCGTCGCCGGTTCCGAACGCGGTGCTGCCGAGCG
>JBMTOT010000128.1:0-2968 GCA_049442935.1 Ilumatobacteraceae bacterium
GCGACGCCCGAGTATGCGCACGTGCCGTTGATGCTCGGCGACGACGGCGAACGTCTCGCCAAACGGCACGGTGCGGTGACCCTCGGCGATCTAGAGACTGAAGGGGTCACGGCTGCAGAGGTTCGCGCACGGTTGGAAGCCGAAGTGAGAGCATGGGTTCCCTATGGGAAACCTTGAGGCGATACTTGGATACCAGGGCGCGCGCGCCGACGGAG
Source organism: Ilumatobacteraceae bacterium (assembly GCA_049442935.1). Lineage (GTDB taxonomy): Bacteria > Actinomycetota > Acidimicrobiia > Acidimicrobiales > Ilumatobacteraceae > UBA2093. The sequence goes on from JBMTOT010000128.1 coordinate 216, forward strand.
AGGCGCGAGAGGTTGCGCCCGACATCATTCAGATGCCGTTCTGGACGCCCGAGTTCTGCGCGACCGTCATCAAGGCAACGGAGGCGGCAGGCGGCTTCGAGCCCCAACCCGACGACCCGGTGCCCGGGCATGAGATCTCGTTGGCGGCGATCGCGCCGCGGCTGTTCGAAGCGGTGGAGAACGACATCGGCGCCCGGCTGTGGCCGGCAATCAGGAACTGGTGGCCGCTCGTCGACTACCACGGGCTGCGCGACGTGTTCGTGATTCGCTACGAGCCGGGGCAACAGGAAGAGTTGCGGATGCACCACGACGTGGCGCAGGTGTCTGCGAGCATCAAGTTGAACGACGACTACGACGGTGCCGAACTCGAGTTTCCGCGGCAGAAGTTCGACAACGGTTCCGTGCCGGTGGGGGATCTCATCGCGTGGCCGAGCCTGGTGACGCACCCGCATGCGAGCCGGCCGATCAGGCGAGGAGTGAAGTATTCGCTGACGATCTGGTGCGAATTGCCGCTCGCGATCGACTGAATTCCGTGGGTCGGCGGAACAGTGTCCGGACGCGCAAATGGGGCGGAGCGTTGCGCTCCACCCCATCTGGATTCGGAGGTGTAGTTCAGGGCCGAGGCCCTGCCGATCTCGTCGATCTGAAGTGTACGCGCCGACCCTTCGACAGGCAGAGGCGCGTCTGGACGACTACGAGGTGCGCTTGGTTATGCGAATCGACTTGCCGGCGGTCGTGGTGCACTCGCCCGTCGCAAGACGAAACCTCCACCCGTGGAGGGTGCAGACAAGGTCTTTGCCGTCTATCTCGCCGAACACTGCGAGGTCGGCGTTGCGGTGCGGGCAGCGGCGCTGGCAGACATAGTCGCCGATCACGATGTCGGCTTCTTCGCTCGCGACACCCTCGAGGTTCTTCTTCGCCTCGGTCTCCGTGCGGTTCATGCGTTCGACCGACAGTGATTTGAAGAAGTTGTAGAGGTGTTCGTTGTAGTCACCGGCACGCCAGGCGGTGAACCGGCACGACAGGAACAACGAGTTCGACCAGTCGACGGCGCGCGCCGCGACGACCGCTTCCACCAAGTCGCGCGAGATGTCGAAGCGGAACGCGAACTCTTCTCCCGAGTGCTCGCGCACCTGACCGTTCATGAAGTCGAGATAGATGCCGAGATCGCCCGCGTTCACGAGACAGTTCGCGCCGATGCCCTGGCGCACGGTCGGGGCCATCGCCATCAGCGGCTCCCACCACAACTTCAGTGTTGTCACGATGTCGGTGTGCTCGGGCGCCCATGAGGCCTTCAGCGAGTCGAGCCAGGGCATCCAGTCGCCCTGGTACTCGTGCAGGTAGTTGCCCTTGTCGGTGAAGATGCGCGAGATTTCGTCGCCGCTCATCGGTTGTTCGACGGTGACGGCGCCATTCACCACAGTGAATGTGGTGCCGGGAATGGTGGTGGCGGCGTTGTTGCGCCCGAGATCGCCGAGCCGGCGCTGGAACTCGCGTTGGTCGGGGAAGATGCTTGCTTCGTTGCCGGTGACCATGTTGAGCGCGAAGAGGTCGGGGTCGAGGAAACAGGGAGGCCCAGCAGAGGGCACCACGGTTGTTGCGTCGATTGCCTCGACATAACGAATGGCGCGGGTGAACTGACTCTCCACCTTTGCATCGCATAGACGCTTTTTCTCTGCTGGGTCCATCTCGTAGACCATCGGGTACCAGATGGCGCCCGAGAACTGCAGCCAGTGCAGGTCGACAGGCCCATGGGAACGGAGAGCGTCCAAGTCGTTGGTGCGGCAGTCGTTCTGGTTGACGAGACGCGCCTCGTCGTTCCAGACGACGAGTGCCGAGTCGCCGCCTGGCCCGTCGGCGATCGACGTCTCCAGGTGCACGGCCACGTGCACACCTGACGCGATCTCGGTGGCAGTGGCGTCAGTGGTGCGGTGGAACTTCGTGAAGCCGAGCTTGTTGTACTCGCGCTCCATTTCTCTGGTCGGCCACCCGGGGAGGATGACCGTCGTGTTCTTGTTCATTCGCGTCGTGAGGAACTCGGCGTCGAAGTGGTCGCCATGGAGGTGCGAGACATAGAGGAAGTCGGGGTTGCAGACCTCGTGCATCAACTCGTCGGGCAGCTGGTCGTTTCGCGGGAACACGAACCACGAGCCGTGGAAGGCGGGAACGAACCACGGGTCGCACGCGATGGTGAGCCCGTTCACGCGGATCAGAAGACCCGCATGGCCGATGGAGACGGCCTGCATGGTGTGTGTCAGGCGCGCGGCGGGTCGATCGACTGACGGCCGCCGTCAGCGACGTGCTCGGTCCACGCTGAGCCGTTCCAGTAGCGCAACTCGTGACGACCGCTGGGGTCTTTGTACCAGTTGGCCGGTGGGTTCGGCACCGAGGCGCCGCCACTCGTGGGTGCGCTCTGAGCGGGGGCACCGACGTTGCCCGTGCCGAAGGGTGACGCGGGTGTTGCCGCTGGTGTCGACGCACTTGCGGCAGGAGCGGCCGCTTCCTCAGGGCTCATGCCCGGGTACGGAGCGACAGCGACGCGCCCTGCGTGACGAATGAAGGCATGCAACCAGGTGTTGCCGTCGTAGACGATCTCGACGACTTCCCACCCTTCGCTCGAGCGCTTGGTGAGTTCGGCGGCGAGCAGGTGAGGGTTGCGCACCGATTCTGAGACCACATCGAAGGTGAACATGGGCAAAGCCTACTGGCGCTCGCCGTCGTGCTCGCCGGCAGGGTCTTCGGTGCGCACCAGG
>JBMTOT010000129.1:0-2844 GCA_049442935.1 Ilumatobacteraceae bacterium
GGCCCATCGGGTTGGCGCCTGCCGCAACGTTGCGCAGACCGTGGTGCACCATCGCCTGGGCGAGGACGGTTGCCGTCGTGGTGCCGTCACCGGCGACGTCGTTCGTCTTCGTCGCGACTTCCTTCACGAGTTGAGCGCCCATGTTTTCGAAGGGGTCTTCGAGTTCGACTTCCTTCGCAATCGAGACACCGTCGTTGGTGATCGTGGGTGCGCCGAACTTCTTGTCGAGCACGACGTTGCGGCCCTTTGGTCCGAGCGTCACCTTCACCGCGTCAGCGAGTTTGTTGACGCCGGCTTCGAGTGCGCGACGTGCTTCTTCGTCGAATTTCAGGATCTTTGCCATGTTGTGCGCGTCTCCGAACTACTTGGCGACGATCGCGAGAACGTCACGGCTGGAGAGAATGAGGAGGTCGTCGCCTCCGTGGCTCACCTCGGTGCCGCCGTACTTGCTGTAGAGAACGGTGTCGCCGACCTTCACGTCGAGGGCGAAGTGCTTGCCTTCGTCGTCGCTCCAGCGGCCGGGGCCGACGGCGAGGACGGTTCCCTGTTGGGGCTTTTCCTTGGCGGTATCGGGGATCACAAGACCAGATGCTGTGGTCTGCTCGGCCTCGTTGGGCTTCACAACAATCCGGTCATCCAACGGCTTCAGGTTCATTTCGCAGCCTCCATGTGGCTTGGTTTGTGGGCGTCTATCGGTTTGGCGCTCCCCCACGGGCGGTTAGCACTCGGGGGGAGCGAGTGCCAATGCTACGGCCGGTCGACGGGCGTTAGCAACCGGAGACCGCGAGTGCTAAACCCCGAATTCTTCGAGAAGAGCGGCGACGGGGCCAAGTGGCAAACCCACGACCCCTGACATGAGGCCTCGGACCCCGGTCACGAGCACCGACCCGTGGCCCTGGACCGCATAGGCCCCCGCCTTGCCGAAGGGCTCGCCCGTGCCGATGTACCACTCAACCAGGGCATCGCCGAGGGGCTGGAGGGTCACCCGGGCAGACTCAACGATCGTCCGGGTCGCTCGCACATCGGCGACGGTCACGGCGGTGTGGACGTTGTGAGTCCGACCCGAAAGAGTCCGCAGGATACGTCGTGGGGCGTCACGGTCGGAGGGCTGGCCGTGCACCACACCGTCGAGTTCGACGCAGGTGTCGGCGCCCAACACCACGGCACCGTGACGCCGCGCCAATACAGCCTGGGTCTTTTCCCTGCTGAGACGCTGTACGTAGTCGATGGCGGACTCACCGTCACGGATCGACTCATCAATATCAGCGGGGTCAATGATGGGAAGGCGACCGATGCGTCGCAACAAGTCGACGCGCCGCGGCGATCGCGAGGCCAGCACGAACAACGGGCTCTGCGTCGAATCCGACATCGTCGCGGTCAGCCGCCGCTCAACGCCGCGACCCTGTCGTCGTCGGGCGGCGTGAGGTCATCGAGTGTGTCGAGATATCCGTCGGGTAGAGCGACGCGGATCGGCCCGTTCGTGTGTCCACGGGTCGCACGCTCGCCGTTCGGCACAACCGTCAGGTCGCGGTCGAGGCCGGCAAACAGATCCTGCAACTGTTCGATGGTGTCGGCTTGCGCGGCACGACGGCGCACTTCCCCGCCGACCGGATAGCCGGTGAAGTACCAGCCGGTGTGTTTGCGGAACTCACGGATGCCCTTGCCGGGGAAAGAGAAATCGATGAGTGAACTGGCGTGACGCAACATCACGTCGAGAACGAAGCCGAGTGGCGGCGGATCGGCGACGGCACGACCACCGAACGCATCGACGAGATCGCGGAACAACCACGGCCGTCCGAGACACCCACGACCGACGACGACGCCGTCGCACCCGGTGTGTTCGATCATGCGCAGCGCGTCGCGCGCGTCCCAGATGTCGCCGTTGCCCAGCACCTGCATGTCGGGAACATGCTTCTTCAGCGCGGCGATCGCTTCCCACCGGGCCTGGCCGGCGTAGTGCTGCTCGGCCGTACGCGCGTGCAACGCAACCCATGCGACGCCCTCTTCGGCGGCGATCGCGCCGGTGTCGAGATACGTGATCAGTTCGTCGGTGACTCCCATCCGGAACTTGCACGTGACGGGGATGCCCTTCGCGTTGCGCACTGTCTCGCGAAGAATCGAGCGCAACAGGTTCCGCTTGAGCGGTACGGCCGCACCACCACCGCGCCGCGTCACTTTTGCGGCGGGACACCCGAAGTTGATGTCGATGTGATCGACGAGGTTGTTGTCGGCCAGCCGCGCCGCCGCCTCGCCCATCATCACCGGATCCGATCCGTACAACTGAAGACTGCGCGGCGATTCGTCGGCACCGAACGTCACCATCCGTGCGGTACGTGCATTGCCGTGCACGAGTGCGGTCGCCATCACCATTTCGTTCACGTAGACGAGGCCGGGCCCGAACTCGCGACACAACGCCCGGAACGGCGCGTTCGTCACGCCGGCCATCGGCGCCAGAACGACGGGCGGCGAGACCGTGTGGCGTCCGAGCCGCAATGCCGATGTCACTTGCGGCCCCTGTTGGAGGCGGCGCGATTGGTGCGCACCGTGTCGGCAACGAGGGCGAGATTCGGCACGGCACCGATGTCGAGACCCGACGGGCCGTGGTCGCGCAGGCGATACCAACCAGCGGCGGCGATCATCGCCGCATTGTCGGTGCACATCGACCGACTCGGGAGGAATCCACGAACGCCGTCGGCCGCACACGCACCGAGGAGTTCCTCGCGCAGCAACGAGTTCGCCGCAACACCACCGCCGAGGACGATCCCCTTCGCCCCGACCCGCTGCGCCGCCCGGCGGGTCTTGGCGACGAGCACGTCGACGACGGCCGCCTGGAAACTGGCGGCG
>JBMTOT010000130.1:0-2840 GCA_049442935.1 Ilumatobacteraceae bacterium
GTTCCACACTTCATAGTGCGCTCCACGTACCTGTTCAGCGACGCGCGGTGCGATTGCCGAGGGCTGGTATTGCTGCTCGGGACTTCCGAGCACCCACAGCGGTACGGCGAGCGACGCGAGCGAATTCCACGTCTCGTGGCCGCCGCCCGTTTCGTACGTGCGGGCTTCGTGCTCGGGGTTGCATTTCAGTGTCACACCTTCGTTGGTGGGACGGAACCCGTGGAGGACGTACGCATCGAGCGCGTCTGCGCGGAACGCCGACATCGGTGGCTTCGAGGCGAAGTTGGCCCGTGCTTCGTCGATCGACGCGAACGTCGCTCGACGGCGCCGAGTGAGAGCAGCAAGCGGGTTCGGTGGCATGTCGTCGGGTCGGAAGCCCGACTGCGGGAAGATGATCGGCTCGAAGGCGACGATGCCGTCGAAGAGTGTCGGCTCGCGCAGTGCAGCCATCACCAGCGTGGCGCCGCCCATCGAATGACCGGCCGCAAACACGCGGCCGTTGGGCGACACCGCTGCGACGTGCCGTGCCGCGGCAAGAGCGTCGTCACCGAACGCAGCCCACCGCACCGTCCAGTCGTCTGTCACGGGCGAGTCGCCGTAGCCGCGGTGGTCGTGGGCCCACACGTCAAACCGACCCGCAAGGCGTTCGGCGACCGGGATCCAGCATCGACCGTGGAATCCGGTGGCGTGCGAAAGGAGAATCGCGGGCAGCGAACCGGGTTCGGAGTCGGAAAGATGGTGGAGGGCGATCGTGACGCCGTCGGTGGAGTCGACCCGCACCGTGTTCACGATGTCGCCGTTCACGACGAGGCGCCCTTCGTTTCGTTCTGTTTCGCGCTGAACTTCGGTTCCCGCGGCAGGCCGAGAAGACGTTCGCCGATGATGTTGCGTTGCACCTGGCTGGTGCCACCCGCGATGCGACCACCGGGTGCGGCGAGCATGCCCGTCGCATCGCTTCCCTCGAGGATCGAGTGTGCGCCGGCGACGTCACCCTTCAGCATCGCGGTGTCGAACATCATCTCGGTGATGCCGAGCTTCATCAGCGAGGCGGCCGTCGATGCCTCGGGACCTTGACGAAGTCCCATCGCCTTGAATGCGTTTCCGCGCGAGAGCAGTTGTGCCAGGCGGTCGCGCGACAGCGGGTCTAGCTCACTACGCGAACCCAGTTGTGCCATCGACTCGAGTCGACGCTCGAGGCCGATGACACTCGCGCCAATGTGACCACGTTCGCTGGTGAGCACCGCCATGCCAACGCCCCAGCCACCGTGCAGCGGGCCAAGGAGACACTCGGCCGGTAGTTCGACATCGGTGAAGAAGACCTCGTCGAACTCGGCTTCACCGGTCATCTGGCGCAGCGGCCGGATCTCGATGCCCGGTGTGTCCATGGGGCAGAGGAAGAACGAGATGCCCTCGTGTTTCGGTGCATCGGTGTTCGTGCGCGCCATGAGGATGCCCCAGTTGCTGTAGCGGCCACCGCTGCACCACACCTTCTGGCCGTTCACGATGAATCGTTCACCGTCACGCACGGCTTTTGTCGATAGGCCTCCGAGGTCGCTGCCCGCGCCCGGCTCGCTGAACAACTGACACCACACGTGGTCGGCGGCGAGCGTCGCGTGAAGGTGCCGTTGTTGTTGCTCGGGAGTTCCGAACCGCAAGATCGAACCGCCCGCAAGGACGAGGCCCACCATGTTGAGCACGGGTGGCACACCGCTGCGTGCGCACAGTTCGATCCATGTCGCGGTATGGGCGGTCGTCAATCCTTGTCCGCCGTGTTCCGCAGGCCAGTGAATGCCGGTGAACCCGGCCTCGTTGAGGCGAATCTGCCAGTCACGCCCACGTTCGATGAGGTCGGGCGGGCAGATTGCTCCGTAGTCGCGCGGTGCGGTCGGGGCGTTCGTCGCGAGCCATGCCTCGGCACGTGCGCGGAACGCCTCGATCGTCTCCGTCATCGGATCACTTCAACTTGTTGAAGAACGCGGCCGTTTCCTCGGCAAGGTTCTGCGGCACGAAGTAGTCCTTCTGGCTCATGATCGCCTCCCAGTTGTCGCGGACGTCTTCGAGGCTGTGGCCCGGCTTGGTGTAGCCCTGAGTCTCACCGAAAAAGACGTTCGCGATGCGACCGCCGCCGACGCTGTACACCTGACCCGAAACCGGGCAGTCCTCGTGCGCGAGCCACGCGACGATCGGCGACACCTGTGACGGGTCGAGCTTGTCGGCGAGTGCACCCATCAGATCTTCGGTCATGCGTGTGAGTGCGAGCGGCGCGATGGCGTTGGCCTTGATGTTGTACTTCGCGCCTTCGACTGCGAGGACGCGGGTGAAACCGACGAGACCCAACTTCGCCGCGCCGTAGTTCGTCTGGCCGAAGTTGCCGAAGATGCCCGCAGCCGACGATGTCGAGATGATGCGGCCGTAACCCTGTTCGCGCATCAGGACCCAAGCCGGCTGCGTCACGTGGAACGCGCCCTTCAGGTGAACGTCGAAGACCGGGTTCATGAGATCGGGCGACATGTTGTGGAACGACTTGTCGCGCAGGATGCCGGCATTGTTGACGACGATGTCGACGCGACCGAACGTGTCGACGGCGGTCTTCACGATCGCCGCGCCGCCTTCTGGTGTGGCGACGGAGTTGTGGTCGGCGACGGCCTCGCCGCCGGCGGCCTTGATCTCGTCGACGACCTTCTGTGCTGCCGAAGCACTCGCGCCGGTTCCATCGACGGAGCCGCCCAGATCGTTCACCACGATCAACGCGCCACGCTTGGCCATGAGCAGAGCGTGCTGGCGACCGAGGCCGCCTCCCGCTCCGGTGATGATCGCAACCTTGCCGTCGAATCCGAGTT
>JBMTOT010000131.1:0-2769 GCA_049442935.1 Ilumatobacteraceae bacterium
GACTTCTCAAGTCGAACTGAGTTGGGTGGGGTCCCCGAGCTATTCAGATTTGTCAGGAAAGTGACCTCAAGACACGACGTGAACTACCACGACTAATGGAGAGCTGTGGCGAACATCTAGGGATCTGTCAGCGCATTGCGGCAGGCAACGGCGCGTGGTGAAGCACCGTGAGCGTCTGCGTTGAACGTGTCAGACACACGTACAACAGCCGCAAGCCCTGCGGGTCGTCGGCAACGATCTCGGCCGGCTCCACCACCACCACATTGTCGATCTCGAGCCCCTTGGCGACGCTCGCCGGAACGATCGACACGTCGTTGTCGAGGCCGGTCGTACGCGCACTTCCGTGGCTGACGCCGGCCGCTGTCAGCGCAGCCGAGACGTCGTCGACCGTCGCGTCGGCACAGATCACTGCCACGCGTCCAGCGCCAGGAACCGAGCGAATATCGCGCACCGAACCTGCGACCATTGACATGAGCGATGAACGATCGGGAGCCGACTCGACCCGCGGATCACTCTCGCCGTCTCGAACGCTGCGCGGAGCGCGCAACCCGGGAGTCGCAGCCAGCATCACCTTGTCGGCGAGCGCCATGATCTGCGATGGAATGCGATAGCCAACTGAGAGACCCACAACACGGGGTTCTTTGCGCGTCGGCAGATGCGAGAGCACATCGTCCCACGAGTTCGGCGCAAGCGGCCCTGTGGCTTGTGCAATGTCGCCAACGATCGTCATCGATCCTGACAACGACCGTCGCGTCACCATGCGCAACTGCATCGGGGTGAGATCTTGTACTTCGTCGACCACGATGTGGCCATAGGTGCGGGTTTCGTCTGACTCATCGATCTTGCCGTTGCGGCGAGGGCGCGGGCCCAACTGAAAAAAGGCCTCGTCGAGGAGTGCGACATCGGCCGGTGTCCACTCCACCTCGTCGACAGATGCCGACCGTGGACGGTGCAACAGTGACCATTCGTTCTCGGAGAGATGAGACCCCGCCGCCAGACGGAGCAGTGCCTTCGAACCGTAGAGGTCGTGCAGCAGTTGCGCCGGTGTCAGCACCGGCCACATGCGCTCGAAGATCTCGCGCATCGGCGCAGTACCGCGCAACATCTCGCGAACGTCGTCTGCTTCGGTGTCACCGCGGGTCGCAGTGGCCGCGAGCGCAGCCCACACTTCGTTCTCCACGAAACGGCGCGCCTGGTTGTGGCGGTGGTAGCGACGGCGAGCCGCCTTCACGATGCGCACCGTCTCTTCTGCGCGCAGGGTCACGAACTGTGCGCCCATCGGAATGCGCACATCGTCGCGCAGCGGACGCTCACGGTCAGACACGGCCTTGTCGATGACCTTTGCCATCTTCTTTTGACCCTTGATGCGCGCAACCTCGGCCGGCTCGCGTCCACTGACGCGGACACCATCGACAAGATCAGCGAGCACCACCTGGTCAACACCCGCTTCGCCGAGCGACGGCAACACCCGTTCGATGTAGCGCAGGAACACCCTGTTCGGCCCGATCACGAGCACGCCCTGGTCTTCCAACGGGAAACGATGCGTATAGAGCAGATAGGCGGCGCGGTGCAGTGCGACAACGGTCTTGCCGGTGCCGGGGCCGCCCTGCACGACGAGCACTCCCCCTTGTGGCGAACGAATGATCTCGTCTTGTTCCGACTGGATCGTTGCGACGATGTCGCCCAACTGACCGGTGCGCCCGCGACCGAGCGCGGTCATGAGCGTCGAATAGCCGCGAATGCCGGCACGCGGATCGTCGCCACCGAGTCCATCGTCTTGTCCGATGCCGAGGTGTCCCTCGCCGAACATCTCGTCTTCGATGCCGAGCAGGGTGCGTCCTTCGACGGCGAAGTGGCGGCGACGCGCAAGACCCATCGGGTCACGACCGGTTGCGCGATAGAAGGGCTCGGCGATTGGCGCGCGCCAGTCGACCACCACCGGCTCGCGGCTCTCGTCAGCAACGGCAAGGCGACCGATGTGGAAAGCCTCGGTTCCGTCGGGACCCTCGATCAAACGGTCGATCCGTCCGAACACGAGGGCAGAGTCGCCGATCTCAAGCTGCTCAAGCCGAGACACAATTTTCTCGTCGAAGGCGTTTCGCTCGACCCGCGCCTGGTGCGTCCCGCCCGGGCCGGTCGAGGTGAGTTCACGAATCTTCAGGGCATCGGCTTTCGACGCCTCGAGGCATGCATACGCACGCTCGATGTAGGCCTGTTCGGCGGCAAGTTCCGGGTGCTGATCGGTCATGGACACCTTTGTGGGGGTCGTGCCTCCCCGAGTTTTGGGGTTTAGGCAGGCTACCGGGGCACACACAGAGACCACCCCGACGTGACGAGTCGACGCTCGTTCGTCACCATCACTCACACGGTTGCACCCCAGCGGCCGACCGACGAGGAGGTTTCTCCCGATCATGACAAAACCCTTCGTCCACAGGAGTTTGCGTCGACGGCTCACATCACTTGCTCTCGTCGTGTGGTGTGCTGCGCCGGCGCTCGTGATGACTGCGGTGGCTGTCACCTCGGGCCCGTCAGTTGCCCATGCTCGGCATTCAATGACTGCCCCGCCGGCAGCTGACGGGCGCGCCACCGTCGAAGACGATGCGCTGACCGCCGAAGTGCGCGTCGGACAGACCTCTGACACGAACGGGTCGGTGTCGTGTCGATGGACGCAGTTCACCGGTGTCGACCCGGTCACGGGGCGCTTCACAGAAGCCGCCGTGCGGCGCACACGGAATAAGAAATCAGAAGTGCTCTACGAGCGACTCTGTG
>JBMTOT010000132.1:0-2673 GCA_049442935.1 Ilumatobacteraceae bacterium
CGCAGTGCGATGCGCATGCCCGAGCCGACCAGCACCATGTAGGCGGCCAACACCGCGGTCGCGCCGACCATGCCGAGTTCCTCGCCGACGGCCGCGAAGATGAAGTCGTTGTGGGCGGCCGGCACGATCGCCGGGTCTCCTTGGCCGAGCCCTTCGCCGAGCGTGCCGCCGTTGCCGAGTGCGAACAGTGCCCGCACGGGCTGGTAACCGCGTGTGGTGTAGCGGCTCCACGGGTCGAGCCACACCGAGACGCGCGACTGCACGTGGTCAAACATGAAGTAGGCGGCCGTTGCACCGGCCATGAACAGCCCGAGCCCGACAACGAGATACCCGGTCTTTTCTGTCGCCACCCACAGCATCACCACGAAGAGACTGAAGAACAGCAGCGACGACCCGAGGTCGCGCTGGCCGACCATCACCACCACCGAGACCCCCCATGCGACGACGATCGGCGCAAGGTGGCGCGGTTCGGGAAGAGTGAGGCCGAGGAAACGCCTCTCGCTCTGCACGATCAGCGTGCGGCGCTCGGCCAAGTAGGCGGCAAAGAACACCGCCAGCAAGATCTTTGCGAACTCGCCGGGCTGGAAGTTCACCGGACCGACGCTCACCCAGATTCGCGCACCGCCGCTCGTGAACCCAAGCCCCGGCACCATGGGCAGCAGCAACAATGCGACGCCGGCCGCGAGCGAGGTCCACTGCCAGCGGCGTAGGTCTCCCGTGCGCTCCAACACCAGCAACGTCGCAATGAACGCACCGACCCCCACCAGGCTCCAAATGGTCTGCAGGTCGGCCCAGCGGTTCTCAAGCCGTGCAATGAGCACGAACCCGAGCCCGTGCAGCAGCGCCGCAGTCGGGAGAATGAACGCGTCGGCTCCTTTGGCAACGAACCGCACAACCACGTGCGCGGCGAACACCATCGCTAGCACGGCGAGCATCAGCGGCAGCCGAGCGATCGACATGTCGGTGCGCGAGCTCGCATAGGCAATGGCATAGGCACCGGCAGCGACGGCAGCCGCGAGGGCAACGAGACCGGCTTCGGTGCGGCGGCGCGCTCGCGCCACGGCGGGCACGGCTGCGTCAGTCACCGGTGGTGCTGGTTGTTGCGGGGGTCGTGGTTGACGTCGTCGTGGTGCTGGTGGCCGGGTCAATCACGGCGATCTTCAAGAAGTCCAAGTACTTGCGCGCCGATGCCGACGAGACAAACGACCGATTCGATTCCACCTCAGCCAAGATGTCGTCGGGCAGCTCGTTGCGATCGAGTTCGGTCTGGGTGTCAATGGTCGGCTCAAACCACAACACGCCGCCCACGCGACCTCTATATATGGTCACTCGGTCATCGTCGTCGAAGGCGAGGTAGTAGCCACTGCGTGCCCACACACCCACGATCGTCACCGCCGACACCACCAGTGCCACTGCCACACTCCAGAACAGCGCCACCCCGAGGGTGAGTCGCTCTTTGCGCGCGGGCTTCGTCGTGGCGAGCCCTTCGATGGGGGCGGTGTGATCAGGTGTCGTCGGCATCTCGACCGGGTCAGAGACATCATCGAGAACGTCGACCACCACCACGGTGGTGTTGTCGCGACCGCCGTTCTCGTTCGCGAGCATCACGAGTGCTTCAGCGGCGAGTTGCGGGTCGCGATGCACACCCAGGGCGGCAGCAATGTCTGCATCAGGAACTTCGTCAACGAGGCCGTCAGAACACAGCACCAACCGGTCACCGGTGCGAACCACTTGGCTGAACACATCGACCGCGACACTGCGATCGATGCCGAGTGCGCGCGTCACAATGTTCCGCCGCGGGTGTGTGCGGGCCTCTTCGGGAGTGATGATGCCCTCGTTCACGAGTTCTTGCACATAGGAATGGTCGACCGTGATGCGGCTCAGGTGCTGGTCGCGCCAGAGATAGGTGCGCGAGTCGCCGACGTTTGCCACCATTACCCGAGGCTCCACGCCCGGCACCACAACAACGGCTGTGAGCGTGGTGCCCATGCCCGACTGGGTCGAGTCGTCGAGTGATGCGGTGTAGATGGCTGTGTTTGCTTGCTGAACTAACTCACGTAGGCGATCGGCCTCAACAACACCGTCTTTGGCGCCAGAGCGCAAGGTTGTCACCGCAAGAGCAGAGGCGACTTCGCCGGCGTTGTGACCACCCATGCCGTCGGCCACCACGTACAGGTTCTCTTCGGCAATGAACGAGTCTTCGTTCTGCTGACGCACCATGCCGGTGTCGGTGTAGGCGCCCCACGAGAGTTTCACTGCCGCACCTCCAACACTGTTGAGCCCACTTGAATGCGATCGCCACGCCGCACGAGACGATCTGAGGAGAGGCGATTTCCATTCAGGAAGGTGCCATTCGTGGAGTTCAGGTCAACCAGCCAAACACCATCGGCGCGCACCTCGATTCGCGCGTGTCGACCAGAGATGTAGGCATCGTCAGAGATCACGATGTCGCACGTGTCGTCGCGGCCAATGGTGAGTGTGCTTGACAGAACATGGCGTGCACCACGGTGCTGACGCGGCTCGACAACCACGAACGACAGCGCGCCCTTGTCAGACGTCTGAGTGTCGGCTGCGGTGAAGATGCCGCCGCCACGCGGCGCGGCCGGAGTGCGCACCTCGCTCCACACCGCCCACAAGATGCGCCCGAAGAACAAATACATCAGAGCCAACAAC
>JBMTOT010000133.1:0-2639 GCA_049442935.1 Ilumatobacteraceae bacterium
CGGCTCGATGACGGCCAGGCGTCCGTCGGTGAGTGCGACCGAATACTCAGCGGCGAGGGGAACGTTCGACACCCCGCGCGATGCGAGTGGCGCGAGGGTCTCGTTCGAGAGTTCCCAACGCAGCCCGCGGGTCGTCACTCCGTGAGCGGGGCCGCCAAGTGGCACGAGAGACACCAAGGGTTCGGCACCGACCGTGGCAGTGAGCAGTGCTCCGGGCGACACGATCGCAATCAGGGCACGACCAACGACAATGTCGACGCGTCGTTCAGGTGCAGAGTGCGCTGCGGCGGCATTGACGAACCCGATCACATGATCGATGCGATCGCCACCGCCCGACACCACAGTGATCACGGTGAAGCCACGTTCGACGGCGAGCTCGAGTGCGATCTCGGCATCGGTGAGGTCTTTGTCAACTGGGTGGCGCACCACCTCGACACCGAGTCGCTCTGCCTCGGCAAGATGCTCGGGCGAGATCGAATCCATGTCGCCAACCAGCACATGTGGCACGGCGCCCGAGGCGCGCGCGTGTTCCCATCCGGAGTCGACGGCAATGACTGTTGCCGAGCGCCGAACCAGACGACTGGCGTCGGGGTGCGGTGCATCGCCCCCGGTGAAGATGAGTGCGTGTTGTGACTCCATGTCCCTCCGCTGGCATTACCCAGATCAGGTTCTCGGGTCGGTGTCCGCGGCCACCCTCTCAGCCCGCCGTTCGCGCGAGCTCCCCGTGTTTGTTGTGCCCTCAGATTACCCGCTGTCATCGCGGCGGTGGCGGGCTCTCCGGCTCTTCGCCCGGGTGCAGAGCCCGTCTAGGTTGAGCCCATTGCAGTCGCCGTCTGAGGCGGCTGCAGCATGAAGGGGGAGTGTCATGGGTGTTCTCGAGGGAAAGGTTGCGCTCGTCACCGGCGGCAGCCGAGGCATCGGTCGCGGCATCGCACTTGCGCTCGCGCGCGAAGGCGCCACGGTGGCGGTCAACTACCGCCGCGACAAAGAGGCCGCCGACGAGGTTGTGGCCGAGATCGCAGCACTCGGCGGCCGGGCGACCGCGTATCAGGCGTCGAACGACGTGCCCGACGACAATCGTCGGATGATGGACGAGATTCACGCAGCACACGGCGCACTCGACATTGCGGTCATCAACGCTGGCAACGCATCGCGTGGCCGCAGCGTGGTCGACACCGACGAAAAGGAACTGTGGAACCTGGTGGAGACCCACGCCCTCGGGCCGCACCAGTTGTGCCGCGCCTTCCTGCCACAGATGCGTGCGAATGGCGGCGGACACGTGGTTTTCATCTCGTCGGTCGCAACCCGTGGCATGGCGGCGAACGGCGCCCCCTACAACATGGGCAAAGCCGCCATGGAGGCCCTCGCACTGACGCTTGCGAAAGAGGAGATGCCCCACAACATTCACGTGAACATCGTCGCCCCCGGGTTGGTCGAGACCGACATGGGGGTGCGGCTCGCGCGGGCCATTCAGGGCAAGTCGAAAGACGAGATGGCAGACCTGCGCCAGATGGATGCGGCGTCGCCCTTTGGTCGCGTGTGCCAGCCCGACGATGTCGCCGGGGCGGTGCTCTTTCTCGTGTCGCCGTGGTCTGGCTACGTGACAGGTCAGCGCATCGAAGTCGACGGTGGCGCCTCAGGCATCCGTCGCTGACGGTATCCTTCGCGTCGTGAGCCCGCTTGCACCAAACAACGCAGACACGATCATCGAGATCACCCCAGAGGCGCTCGAGCAGCTCGTCAAGTTGCGCGACGAGGAGCCAGACGGCGACGAACTCGGGCTTCGTCTCGAGGTCATCGCAAACCCGGGCGAAGAGTTCAAGTACGACCTCAGTTTCGACAAGGTCACCCAGGCCGCTCTCACCGACGAGGTGAAGAAGATTGAGAACCTGCGCATCATCGTGCCGCAGGCTTCCAAGGAGCACATCGTCGGCTCGGTGCTCGACTACTCCGACCGCCAGGGTCTCATCATTCGCAACCCGAACAAACCCCCGGCACTCGTGGTCGAAGGTCTCGTGAACGACGACGAGATGTCGGCGAAGATCGAGGTGGTCATCTCCACCGAGGTGAATCCGGCGCTCGCGGCGCACGGCGGTTTCGTCACCTATGTGGGTCACGATGGCGAGGGAATCGCGTACCTGACCATGGGCGGCGGCTGCCACGGATGCTCGATGAGCAAGATGACGATGCTCGAAGGCGTGCAGACCACTCTCGTCGAGCAGGTGCCCGGCGTGTTGAAGGTGCGTGACATGACCGATCACGCGAGCGGCCAGAACCCGTACTACTCCTGATCACCCGGCGCGCGTCATGACCTCGATGCGCGTGACACAGATTTGGAGATACCCCGTCAAGTCGTTCATCGGTGCAACCGTTGCCGAGGCGAGCGTGACTGAGTTGGGGATCGTCGGTGATCGTCACTGGGCGATTCGTGACCACGAGCGTGGCGGCATTCGCGGAGCCAAGAAAATTGGCGAGTTGATGCAGTTCACAGCCGAACCGCTCGGCGATGGCTCAGCGCACGTACGCATTACGTTCCCCGACGGGTCCACCGCAACGAGCCGCAACGATGACGTGCATGAGCGATTGTCGGCCGCGCTCGGACACGCAGTGAGCCTCGAGGCCCTTCCCGGTGATGGCAA
>JBMTOT010000134.1:0-2533 GCA_049442935.1 Ilumatobacteraceae bacterium
TGCCGTTCGGGTGGAGCCTCCGCACCGATCTCGGCCTCGGCAGCCGCCAGCAGGACGGGTGCCGCGGCAGGCACCACAGGCGGGCTTTGTGAAGCAGGCGGGCTTTGTAAATTAAAGTAGGTGGGCCAGCGACCTGCACGAGCGCCGCGTGGCGCTCGGCGTGCCCGCGCGGCTCGTGCGCGACGCGATGGCGGGAGCGGCCGAGCTCGCCGTGCCGCTCGAGGTGTCGATCGGCAGCGGCGACACCTGGCTCGAGGCCCACTGACGCGGCGCGGACCGTGACTACAGCGCGCCGATCTTCAACTGGACGGCGTTCGCCGTCAGCAGTCCGAACGCGTTGACGCCGCTCGTGAGCAGGGCGCCCTGCGTGAAGACCTGAGCGCCGACCAGCGTCGTCGTCGACGGGATCGGTGTCCTGCACCAACACTCCCCCACTGACACTGCGCAGTTCCGTGCCGCCCGATGGAGGTGCGTCCGCGGCGATGATGCGCAGGTTCTTCTTCGTCTGCAGCAGTGCCAGCGCATCGGCCGCGTACGACGGAGCAACTACGACCTCGGTGAACACCTCGCTGATCGACGCTGCCGTTGCCACATCGACCTCGCGGTTGAGGGCAATGATGCCGCCGAACGCACTGACGGGATCGCACGCATGCGCGCGTACGTACGCATCGTGGATCGTCGCCGCGGTCGCTGCACCGCACGGGTTGGCGTGTTTCACGACAACGGCCGCAGGTGAACCGAAACGGTTCGCGAGACGCCACGCGGCGTCGGCGTCGAACACGTTGAGATACGACATCTCCTTGCCGCCCAGCTGCCGTGCGGAGCGCCACCAGCCCGGAGCATTGGCGACGTCCCACAACGTGCCCTGTTGGTGCGGGTTCTCCCCGTAGCGCAAGGTATCCACGCGCTCGAGATGCACCGACTTCGCGGCGCCGTCGGTGATCCACTCGACGATCGCCGAGTCGTAGTCGCGCGTCGCGGTGAACGCACGCGCCGCGAGTGTCCGGCGTGTCGAATCGGACAACGATCCAGTGGAGCGAATCTCGCCGAGGACCCCCACGTACTGCGACGTATCGACTACGACTCCGACACGTGCGAAATTCTTTGCCGCCGCGCGGATCATCGCGGGTCCACCGACATCGATGAGTTCAATGCCCGGCTTCGAAGCGAATGGGTACAGGCTGACGACAACCAGATCGAATGCTTCGATGCCGAACTTCTCCATGTCGGCGACGTGTGCGGGCTTCGAGGTGTCGGCGAGTATTCCGCCGTGCACCTTCGGGTGCAGCGTCACCACGCGATGGTCGAGAATCGCGGGAAAGCCCGTGATCTCGGCGACGTCGGTGACGACAATGCCGGCGTCGGTCAGCGTCTTCGCGGTGCCACCCGAGGAAACGATGCTCCACCCGCACGCGACAAGGCCCCGCGCAAACTCCTCGATTCCCGTCTTGTCGAAGACGCTGAGGAGGGCGCGGGGCACTGTCGACTCTGTTCGACTTACTTCAGGCCCTTGACGATTTCGGCCATCAACGAGCCGGCCTCGGTGGGGTTGAGACCAACCTTCACACCGGCGGCGCGCAGTGCGTCCATCTTGCCCTGTGCCGTGCCCTTGCCGCCCGAGACGATGGCGCCTGCATGGCCCATCTTCTTGCCGGCCGGCGCGGTGACACCCGCGATGTAGGCGCTCATCGGCTTGGTGACGTTCGCCTTGATGAACTCGGCGGCTTCTTCCTCGGCCGAACCACCGATTTCACCGATCATGATGATCGCGTGCGTCTCGGGGTCCTTCTGGAACTCGGCGAGACAATCAACGAACGACGTGCCGGGAACCGGGTCGCCGCCGATGCCGACACACGTGCTGACGCCGATGCCCTGTTGCTTCAGTTCGTAGAGCGCCTGGTAGGTGAGCGTTCCGGAACGCGACACGATGCCGACGTTCGGCCCCTTGGCCGACGGGAGTTCGGCGATTTCACCGGCCGTGATGCCGATGTTGCACTTGCCGGGGCTGATGATGCCGGGGCAGTTCGGGCCGAGCAGGCGCACACCCGGAAAGTCGCGCACGAGTGTGTTGAACGTCTTCGCCTCGTCCTGGGCGGGAATGCCCTCGGTGATGCAGACGATGAACCTCACACCAGCCGTAGCGGCCTCGAGGATGGCGGCCGACGCTGCCTTCGGAGGAACCGCGATGAACGATGCATCGGCACCGGTTGCCTTCACGGCATCGGCCACCGAGTCGAACACCGGGATTCCCTCGACGTCTTGGCCACCCTTGCCCGGCGTGACACCGCCAACAACCTTGGTGCCGTAGGCGCGGTTGCGCAGACCGTGGAACTTGCCCTGACCGCCGGTGAGGCCCTGAACGATGACCTTCGTGTTTTCGTTGACGAAAATTGCCATGACCGTTTCCTACTTTCCGTTCGCGATCGCAACGGCCGCGCGCGCGGCTTCCAGCATCGTGGGCTTGCTCTGCAGTTTCGATTCGGGGATTCCCGCCTTGGCGAGGATCTCACGACCCTCTTCGGCGTTCGTACCG
>JBMTOT010000135.1:0-2468 GCA_049442935.1 Ilumatobacteraceae bacterium
CACGAGGTCGCGGCCGTGCGCATCGGCCACGACCGCCCCGGCTTCGGTGCAGATGAGCAGTGCCGCGAGGTAGTCCCAGACTCCGTGGCCGTGGAAGTCGACCCACCCGTCGAGGGCACCGCGCGCCACAAGAGAGATGTCGAGCGACGCGGCACCCATCTGGCGCACCTGCCACCACGGGTGATGACGGTCTGCGGCTCCGTTGACCCCGACCACGGCGCCACCCACGTCGTGCCGCGGCAGCACACGCAACCCGACACCGTCGACGTTTGCTCCGACTCCCCTGATCGCGCCATAGCGAGTCTCGCTGCCTGACTGCTCGGCAACGAGCGCAACGCGAGGACCTTCGGGGTCGACGACACACAACGACGTCGCGAACCACGGCAGCCCGCGACTCGCATTCGTCGAGCCGTCGACGGGATCGACCACCACCAGCAACCTGTCGTCGCCGGTGGTCCAGTCTCCGGCGCCACTTTCTTCGCTGAAGACAGCAAAGCCCGCCGCCTCGCACATGTCGACCACGACCTCGTCGACCGCGACATCGCCGCTGTATTGACCTTCGCGGTCTCCGGTCATTTCCCAGTCGCCGAGATCGTCAATCACGTCGGCGGCCGCGTCGGCGACATCGTGCAGAAACGCAAGGATCTCCCGGTCGTCGCTCAGGGCATCGAACCGGGCCATGACGAAACGGTAGTGTCGCCTTCGTGGCCGTTCTCGACATTGCCGGGTTCGTGACCGACCTGAAGGCACACGCCATCGACCACGGGTTCCACGTGCACGATGAACGACACTTCGTCGAGACCTACTCGTTGCGACAGTTGTGGGAGGTCGACCTCCACCCCGAGGAGGCCTGCAGCGGCCCGATTGATCTCCACGTGAGCCTCGAAGTCGACCCGCGCACATTGCTCGGGTTCGAAGATGCGGTACTTGCGATGGACGACCCCGACGGCGACCCACCGGAGGGCTTCAGTATTCCGCTCGTCTTCACATGGACCTTTCCCCCGCTCGTGAGCCCTCCCGATCTGCTGATTCTCGCGACCGAGGTCGCCGCACTCGGGGGCGTGGAGCTGCCGCTGCAGGTCTCGGCGATCGACTCGTTCCAGCAGGTCATCGACGCCCCGGAGCGCAGCCTGAGCGTCGTGGGCCGGGTGCCCGTCGACCTCGGCACCGTGTACAAGGCCGTCAACGATCCCCTGTGCGACGTTCTGGAGCGCTGCCGCGAGGTGAGCCTCGACCTGCTCGAGCGTGCGCCGTCGTGGATCGACGAACGCGACTAACCAGCGCGACAAAAAGTTAAAGAACGTTCACACTCCGCCCCTGCCCGCAATCCAGACCCGGTGGTACTTTCGGGGTCGGTGGCACTGCTGTGAGAGCCGCCCTGGCGAGAGGAGACGGTCGTGGCGAACGACATCAAGTTGGGAGCGTTCTTCTTCGGAGGCGTGGAGATGGACGACGCCGGCGCGGGGGCACCCGACCCGATGGATCGCTTCTACTCGAACGAGGCGTGCTGGGATGCCACGCAGAAGTACGTCGACGCCGCCATCGAAGCCGACCGCATGGGCTACGACAGCTTCTGGACCACAGAGCACCACTTCCAGTACGAGGGCTACGAGGTCATTCCGAACGGTCTGCTCATCTCGATGTGGATCGCCGCCAAGACCCAGAACATCAAGCTGGGCGCCATGTTCAACGTGGTGCCGCAGTGGAACCCTCTGCGCCTCGCCGAAGACTTCGCAACACTGCACAACATCTCGGGTGGGCGAGGCATGCTCGGTGTCGGGCGCGGCACCGTTCCGCGCGAGATTCTCCACCTGAACAACGACAACATCTCGATCGGCTCGCACGACAACCCCGAGGCCAAGATCGACGACAACCGCAACCGCGAGTGGTTCGAAGAGGCCATGGAAGTGATCCGTATGGCTCTCACCCAGGAGAAGTTCTCGCACACCGGCAAGTTCTTCCGCTTCCCTGAGGCAGGAATTCCCGATCGCGGCTCGACCGTCACGCACCTCACGCTCATTCCGCGCCCGATCTACCCGTTCGACATCTGGCAGCCGGTGACGAGCCCGGGCACGCTCGACTACGCACCGATCGTCGGCCACAGCGCCGTCTTCTGGAACCAGCACCCGCAGTTCATCAAGCGCATGTGGGACCGCTACGGAGAGTTGCACGACGAAAACCACGGCACCTCGATCGCGAGTGGCGACAAGCGCATGCTCGTGGTCGCGGTGCGCGTGGAGGACACCCACGAAGAAGCCTGGCGCACCGCGCTCCCCGGCCACGACGAGTTCTGGAAGTTCCTCGGCCCCTACGGCTGGAGCCGCGGCTACATGGGAGAAGACGGCAAGCCAGTCGGCCCCGGCAAGATTCCAACGATGGAAGAGTCGGTGCGGAACCGCACGATGCTGCTGGGCACCGCCGAGGATGTCGCCGCCCAGGTACAGGAGTTGAGAGACCTGCTCGGGTTC
>JBMTOT010000136.1:0-2173 GCA_049442935.1 Ilumatobacteraceae bacterium
GAGTCGCCCGAGGTGCAACATCTCGTCTCCCAATTGCTCGGCTCACCGAACGAGGACGCACGTCGGAGCGCGGTGCGCCTGGCCCCGCGCAGCTCACTCGTCTGGTGGGCGTGTGGGATGAGCGCCGGCTCCGGCGTCGAGCGATACGCGACCGTTCGTGTGGGGTACCACCGTGGACTCGACGCTTTGCGGGCCAACGGATGGCGCGGTTCCGGATTCGTACGCTGGTCACATCCGGGCAATCTCGGCTTCCTGCGCTGCTTGCTCGGGCTTCAAATGAGCGCCGCGGCCTTCGGTGAAGCCGACGAGGACGAGCGATGCCGGCTCTTCCTGCTCCAACTAGACCCAGCGGGCGTACCTTCGGACGAGGCGCGATCCATCGCATCTCTCCTCGGATGATGCGATGACCGTGTGGGCGGTACTTGCCGGGGGCAGGGGCACCCGTTACGGCCAGCCAAAAGCGACCGCACCTTTCGGCGATACAACTTTTCTTGGTCACTGTCTCGCCCTTCTCGAGGACGTTTTGGAATCGGGGGACACCGTCGCGGTATCCGTCGCCAACGACTGGCGCCCTGACGTTCCGGCGCATTGTGAAGTCGTCCCCGACACGGTGGCAGACCCAGGGCCCGCACATTCGATCGGATGCCTCGCCCGTTTCGCCGCGGCGCACGACGAGGACCTGGTGTTCATCGCCGTCGACATGCTGGGTGTCACTGCTCGTTCACTTCGCGCCGTGCGCGATTGCGCCCGCCGCTCAGTGGTCTCGGAGAGGCCGAGCGTCGCCGTCGCCGCAGCCGACAGATTGCACTGGGTGTTTGCCGCCGTACCGGCCCCCTTGGTACCGGCCGTTGCCGCAAATGCCGAGTCGGTGACCGCCGTTCAGGTTCTCCTGCAGCTGTGTCCGGTCGAGGCTGTCGAAGTACCGCACAACGAACTCATCGATGTGAACACCCCCGACCTCAGACCCGATTGATCGCTGCCGATAGTCTCGTGTCCGATGTCGATTCCCGAAGTCTCCGTTGCCGAACTGAAATCAGAACTTTCGAAGGGTTGCGTCATCGTCGACGTCCGCGAGACCGATGAATACGTCTCGGGTCACGTACCCGGAGCCGTCTCCGTACCTTTGTCTGTCCTTACCAACAACGTCGACGCCTTCCCCGATTCGGCGACCGTCTACGTCATTTGCCAGGCGGGTGGACGCAGTATGCGCGCTTGCGAGTACCTCGAGGGCTTCGGCAAGACCGTCGTCAACATCGCAGGTGGAACCGGCGCTTGGATTGCCTCGGGTTTCGACGTCGTCGCGGGCGAGTCACCGAGTTGAGCGAAGAGGCCGGTGCTTGGGTCGACAACCGCAAGGGTGTCGAAGACCTCGCGCGGCGCCTCAGTTCAGTCGAGTCGTACTGCCTCGACACCGAGTTTCATCGTGAGCGCACGTACTTTCCCCAGTTGGCGCTCATTCAGATCAATGTCGAAGGGGAGATCTTTCTCATCGACCCCACCACGGTCGACCTCGCCATTGTTGCAACGCTCTTCGACAACGACGCTCTGGTGATTCTTCACGCCGCCCAGCAAGACCTCGATGTTCTCCAGCTGACGTGCGGAACTCGCTTTCGGACGATCTTCGACACTCAGATCGCCGCGGGCTTCATCGGCTACAGCACACCGTCGTTGTCGGCACTCGTTCAACGCGAGATGGGATTCGCTCTGCCCAAGGGCGATCGCCTGACGGACTGGCTGCGCCGACCACTCTCCGACGACCAGAAAACGTACGCCGCGGCCGACGTGAAGTTTCTGCCGGCGCTTCACGAGTCGATCACGCGACAATTGGACGAAAGTGGACGTGCGGCGTGGGCCGCAGAAGCCTGTCGAGAGCTGGTCGAGCGGCCGTCATCGCTCGTCGACCCGACCGTCGCTTGGCTCAGGGTCAAGGACGTGAAGACGCTGAAACCTCGAGCGAGGGGAGTGGCCCAGTCGGTGGCGCAGTGGCGCGAAGAACGCGCACAGCGGCAGAACATTCCCGTGCGCCACGTTCTCGCCGACCTGGCGCTGCTTGGGATCGCCCAACGTGCACCGCGAACCATCGACGAATTGGCCCAGTCACGTGGAGTCGACGGTCGCTACACCAAGGGCTCGATCGCTCGTGAAATTCTTGATGCCGTCGATCGTGGTCGCG
>JBMTOT010000137.1:0-2171 GCA_049442935.1 Ilumatobacteraceae bacterium
GGCGAACCGCTTCCACGAGGCGCGTGACGCTGTGCACGCCGGTCGCATGAGCATGCTCGATCTGTGTCGTGAAGAGAATCTGCGCCTGGCGCTCGACAGCGTGCGGTACGTCAGCCATTGGATCACACCACGAGGTGAATCGCGCCGTTTCGACACGAGGTTCTTCGTCGCACCCGCTCCGCCGGGTCAGGAGCCGTTGCACGACGACCAGGAAACGATCGACAGTCTGTGGGTTGCACCGGGTGACGCACTCGAGCGTGCGACACGCGGTGAACTGGCGATGTTCCCGCCCACTGTGAGCAACCTGCAATTTCTCGCCGAGCATCCGGATATCGACGCCGTCCTCGCCGCCGCCGCCGAGATCGGGGTTCCGCCGGCGATTCTGCCGAAGTTCAACGTCGACGACCGGGGGCATGTCATCGGAATCGTCCTGCCGGGACAACCCGGGTACGAGGAGCTAGCGGACTGAGCGTCGCCCCGCGCGCGTGGAGCTCAGGACTTGTCGGGCTTGGGTCCGAATGCGAGAGCCACCGACTCGAGGAGTCGTGCCGAGCATCCTGCCATGTCCACCGGCGGGACGGTTTCGGCAACGAGTTTCTTTGCGATCGTGCGGAACTCGAGTGCGGCGAGGGAAGTGCCGCCGAGTGCGACGGGTTCACCCGTGTCGCTGCCGTGCGCAACTGCGTTTTCGATCGGAATTCTGCCGAGTAACTCGACACCGACGTCACGGGCGAGCTCCGCTCCGCCGCCTTCGCCGAACAAAGCGGTCGGCGTGCCGTGTTCGCAGACGAAATAACTCATGTTTTCGATCACTCCGGCGACGCGAAGAAAACTGCGCCGTGCCATGTCGGCGGCGCGAATCGCCACTTTCTGTGCCGACACGGCCGGCGTCGTGACGATGACGAGGTCGGTGCGCGGCAGCATCCGCGCCAGTCCCATCTGCACGTCACCGGTTCCCGGCGGCATGTCGATGAGCAGGTAGTCGAGCTCGCCCCAGTGGACGTCATTGAGAAACTGTTCGACGGCTTTCGTGAGCATGAGTCCTCGCCACATGAGCGCCGTCTCCTCGTCCTCGACGAGCATTCCGGTGCTCACCACCTTGAGCAACCCCGTGCCCACCGAGCGTTCGTTGGGGATGATCCGCGGCTTGTCGATGCCCTCGATGCGCCGCGCCTCGAGTCGCTCGGAGATTCCGAGCATTCGGGGCATGGAGAAACCCCAGATGTCGGCGTCGAGAACACCGACCGTGTATCCCTCGGCGGCCAGAGCAACGGCAAGGTTCGCCGTCACCGAGCTCTTACCGACACCACCCTTTCCGCTGGCAATGGCGAGAACGCGCGCCGATGTCGGAACCGCGGTGTCGGCGGCTTGTTCGCGGGCATTCCAGCGGGCGCGGGTCATCACCGCGGAGCGCTCCTCGCTGGTCATCTCGCCCCAATCGATCGACACCTTCGTCACGCCGGGATGGGTGAGCAGACGCGACTCGACGTCCTTTTTGATCTGGGCGCGCAGCGGGCATCCTTTGATCGTGAGTTTCACACCGATCGTGACGTGACCACCGTCGGCGATCGTCACTTCGCCCGCCATGCCGAGCTCGACGATGTTCTCGCCGAGTTCAGGGTCGATCACGGCGCGCAACATGTTGCGCACCTCGTCGACGGTGGGAGGGGGAACCGTACGGCCGGCCACGCCCCGAAACTATCGGTGCGACGGTGCGTGACCGTCACGCAGCGCACGACGTCACACTTGACGAGGGCTGTATCCTGAGGCAAGGAACGAAGGAGACTGCGACATGATCACTCTCACGCCCACTGCTGTGACCAAAGTGAAGCAACTTCTGGAAACAGAGAATGCCACTGAACTCGCGCTGCGCGTCGCGGTGCGCCCCGGCGGCTGCTCGGGGTATTCATACGAGATGTACTTTGACGGCGATTTCACCAGTGAGGACAAAGTGGAGCAGTTCGGCGACGTCAAGGTCGTCGTTGATTCGGCCTCGGCACAGTTGCTCGCCGGTGCGAGCCTCGACTACACCGATGGTCTCACCGAGTCGGGATTCAAGATCACGAATCCGAACGCTTCGCGCACCTGCGGCTGCGGCCAGAGCTTCAGCTGACACCGGCGCGAGCGAGACTCGCGCGTAACTCGCGAACGTCGAACACCGCGTCTAGGCG
>JBMTOT010000138.1:0-2120 GCA_049442935.1 Ilumatobacteraceae bacterium
CGTATGGGCCGTAGTCGACCTCGCCCATCTGGTCCATCATGATGAACGGGTCGAGTTCGTGCTTCGGAATGCCGGCAAAAGCACGACGAACAGGGAAGCCCTCGCCTTCGAAGCCGCGCGGAGCGGTCGTGACCGCGCGCACGGGCCGGTCACGGAGGGGTGTTCCGGTTTCCGGAATGTCGATGCGGGGGAGTGTCAAGGTGTCAGCGGTGACTGCGGGCATGGGATGCGCTCCTTGCGTGTCGGGGTGCCCCCCATATTAGTTGCGTGCGCAACTAATCACAACCCGCGACAGAACAGACGTAGGAGACAAGACGGTGCGTCGGGGTTTAGCGGCTGGCGTCGGTGGTGACCACGAAGCTCACCGTGGTGGCAGTCGAGCCGCCGATGTTCAACGTGGCAACCGTGCCGGCTCCGTCGACCTGCGTGTCGCCTGCAGCGCCTGCAACCTGGCGCGTCGCATCAAGCAGCATGCGCACCCCGGTCGCTCCAACGGGGTGTCCGACACCGATGAGCCCGCCGGACGGGTTCACCGGAGTCGTTCCGTCGCGCTCGATGGTGCCCTCTTCGATCGCCTTCCAGCTCTCTCCGGGTGCGGTGATGCCGAAGTGGTCGATCGCCAGGTACTCAGAGGGGGTGAAACAGTCGTGCGTCTCGATGGCGTCGATTTCTTCGACCCCCGCGACGCCGGCGCGTCCGAATGCATCGAGAATGGCCCGGCGCACATGTGGCATGACGTACTGCTCGTCGGAGGACCGCTGCAGCTTCGGCGCCAGTGCGAGGCCGACGGTGCGGTGCCCCCATCCCGCGATGCGCGGCACCGAGTCGAGCGACACGCCATGCGCGGCGGCCCAGGCCTCGGCAGTGCGTCGCCCAGCAAGCACGACGCCGGCGCCGCCGTCGGTGATCTGGCTGCAGTCGCTGCGACGGATGCGCCCCGTCACGACCGGGTTCGCAGTGTCGTCGGGCGAGAAGTTCTCGGGTGAGTGCGACCATGCACGAGTCTGTGCGTTCGGGTTCGACTTCGCGTTGCGTCGGTTGATCTCGCCGATCGCGGCGAGATGCGTGTCGTCGATGCCGTAGCGGCGGTCGTACTCATCGGCGAGAAGGTCGAACATGTGGGGCCACACGAAGGTGACACCTTCTGCTTCGTGACCGACCCACGCGGCGGCACCAAGGTTCATGGCGGCCTGGTCACCGGGAACGTTGCGCTCCTGCTCGGCGCCGAGCACGAGGGCGCAGTCGTAGCGACCGGCTTCTATTTCTGCCATCGCGGCGAGAATTGCGATACTGCCCGACGCACATGCGGCCTCGTGGCGTGCGGCCGGCACGCCCCACAGGGCGGGCTCGACAGTGGCGGGCATCGCGCCCAGGTGTCCCTGGCCGTTGAACAACTGACCGAATGCATTGCCGACGTGCACGGTCTCGATCGATTCGGCATCGACCGAGGCGTTCTGCAGCGTGCCTGCGATGACTTCTGCGAACAAGTCGCTGATCTCGAGATTCTCCCGCGCGAGGTTGCGCGAGAAGTCCGACTGATGGCCGCCGAGCACGAAGATGTCTGTCGTCACCTCGGGGACAGTACAGGCACTCGCCGAAGGAGGGCAACGGCGCGAGCCGGGCGCCACTACCGTGCTGAGAATGACAGCGACCGACCGGCGAACCACGTGATCGTTCACCTCATTGACGGCACCTACGAGCTGTACCGGCAGCACTTCGGCCAGGCGGTGCGCCACCGCACGCCGCCACCGCTCGCGGCGACTCGCGGAGTGGTGTCGTCGACCCTCCAGTTGTTGGCCGGCGGTGCAACACACGTCGCGGTGTCGATGGACCATGTCATCGAAAGCTTCCGCAACGATCTCTATGACGGGTACAAGACCTCCGAGGGAATGGAACCCGAGATCCTCGAGCAGATCGAGACGGTGCAGCACGCTCTGCGCGCGATCGGCGTGCCGGTGTGGTCGATGGTGAAGTACGAGGCAGACGACGGCATTGCGGCCGCCGCGACGATCGCCGCCGCCGACCCGCGTGTCGATCAGGTACAGATGCTCACCCCCGACAAAGACCTTGGTCAGTGCGTCGACGGAAACCGTGTGGTGCAGTTCGACCGTCGCAACGAC
>JBMTOT010000139.1:0-2111 GCA_049442935.1 Ilumatobacteraceae bacterium
GCACCGCCTCCTCACCGTTTCCAGCACCTCGACGAGCGAGTGTCACCCTGGGCAGCAGTCCGTCCGACACATCCGGCGACAACGCGTCGGGTGCATCCCGCCCAGGCAGGAGTTCGAGCGTCAGTGCTTCCCGAGTTCGTCGCGCAACGACTCGAGATGGGGCAGCGCCATCTGATCCTTCGACCGATCGGCAGCACGCCTCGAATCGATGATGTCGTCGAGCGATGCGACCAGCACCGTCAACCCCGCTTCGATCTCCTCCGGCGTCGCACCTCGACACCAACCGTCGAACTCACCCGTACTTCCTGCAGGGATGAAGGTCAGATCCATCTCGCCGAAGTCGGTCACGAGATTCAGCATGTGCGGCATGTTTGCGAGGAACGCACCATCGATCGTCGTCGCTACCGCGTCGCCGGAAACCCGGATCTTTGCGTTCATTCGGGTCAGAGCCCGACCGAGTCGGTCGAGGTTCGCTCGTTCACGAGCGGGGATCACATCCAGGTCGTGCGTGGTGACCGGTGAGCCCCTCAGGATGGCTGCGAAGCCGCCGAGAACTACGTACTCGACGCCCTCCTGATTGAGGATGGCGCACATGGCGAACGGATCAAACTCGCCGCGCTCGCTCATCGCCGTCGTTCATGACCCGTTGCTGAGCACGAAACAGCCGGTTGCTGACGCGCACCATTTCGGCGGCTCGTTCCGCAACGGTCATCGACAGCAACCGACGGATCTGGCCGACGTCGACCCCACGCCAGTCCTCGAGCGGCGAAGCGGTCTCCATGAGCGAAGTGTACGTCGGTGACCCTCAGCCGCGTTTCAGGTCGGTGACCAGACCCTCGCTCGCCTCGACGAGCTTGTGGGGCTCGATGCCGAACACGTCGTGCCACGTACCCGCGGCCGCCCACACCCGGTCGTACTGCAGCAGGTCGGGGTCGATGAAGACCCGCAGATGCGTGGCGTGACCGAAGGGAGGCACACCACAGTTGGGTTTGGAAACCCAAAGTGATCGGACGCGCGGAGCAACGCTTCGGCAGCCTCGCTCCACCGAGCGTCAGGCGTAGGCGTGGGACGTGTACATGTCCTTGTCCCGGTCGTAGTCGAACCGTCGCTTCAGGCCGAGCCCTTCGATCGTTGCGATCTGGTGATGGAGGTGCTCGTTCGTGATGATCACCGACCGAGTGAACTTCCAGTCGCCGTGCAGCCAGTCGAGTACTGCGCAGAGCAGGAGGCGCTCGAATCCAACCGCCCAGGTAGAAGGGCGGACCCAGAAGCTGAGCGTCGCATCGACGGTCGAGAAATCGGTGCCGTCGTATGACGCCACCTCGGCGGTGAGGTACATGCGGTCGTCACCGGGTAACAGGTAGATGCAGCCCAACGCCTGAGTCTCGGTGGCATTCATGACCGTGTACGTGTAGCGGGACCCGTCGCAGTGAGCGCTGTACATCTTCTCGAGATCCTCGAGATTGTCCTCGATCGAGAAGTCTTCCGGTGGATAGGGCGGGTCCTGCTCCCAGTGGAAGAGGAACTCGCGGCTCGACATGACGGCGTCGTAGTCGAGCGCGACATCAGACGGGGTGAGCGGTCGAACGATGAATCCATCCCCCGTGAACCCGTGTGCAGGCTCAATCCCCTGGTCTCGGAAACCCATGAACTGCATCCTTGCATCGCGCGCGCCAAGAGCACGGGCCAGTTCCTCGGAGCCTTGCGAACCCGCGGCACCGTGCTGAAGGTTCGGGCGAAACCGATCACGCCAGGTGCAACGACTTCAGCACCCCTTCAGGTCGGCGACCAAACCTTCGCTGGCCTCGACGAACTGGTGGGGCTTGATGCCGAAGACGTCGTGCCAGGTGCCGGCCGCGGCCCACACTTCGTCGTACTGCAACAAGTCCGGATCAACGAACACACGCAGTCGAGCACTGTGACCGAACGGAGGAACGCCAGTGGTTGGACACGGGCGTATGCCGATGTCGCGCTGAGCTGGAAGAGGACTCCCCAACTTTCAGGACGAACGGACTTCCGAGAAGCATCTCAGCGACCGGGGTTCGTCGCACTCGATGACGTGCCTGCACGTCATGGACGAAAAATCGGTGCCGTCATAAAAACAAGTGCAA
>JBMTOT010000140.1:0-2074 GCA_049442935.1 Ilumatobacteraceae bacterium
GTCGCGCATCTCCCCCGCCGCGGCCAGCGCCGACGCCACCGGGCCGATCGCCTGCAGCAGCGCCCGCGGCCCTGGGGCATCGGGCCAGGTCACCACGCTGGCCAGGTCGGCGCCCTCGATCCGCTCGGTCCCCAGACCGAGCGCCCAGAGAGCCGCCGCGCCGAGGACTGCGCCTGGGTACATGAGCCAGCGCACGTCGTAGCGGGCGATCATTCGCGCCACGACGACGTTCCACAGCCCACCGATGAGGAAGAAGACCGTGGTGGCGACCGAGAGGCCCGAGATCTCCCACCCGAACTGCTTCGAGAAAGCGTTCAGGTACACCGACATGCCGTAGAAGCCGAGCGCGGAGCTCACAAACAGCACGATGAAGCAGCCGGCAACCACCCACCAGCCCGGGAACGACCCGGAGCGCGCGCCATAGACGCGCGTCGTCGACACAGACATCTCGACCCCCTCGGCCATCAACCTAGACCCGTGCCGGGTCGTCGTCGGAACTCGGCGGTCAGATCAGTTCATTGATGCGCGTGGCGAGTTCGACGTCGCGCTCGGTCACGCGGCCGACGTCGTGCGAGATGAGCGAGATGGTGACCTTGTTCCAGGAATTGCACCAGTCGGGGTGGTGGTCGATCGACTCGGCGACCGTCGCGACTGCGGCCATGAACGCGAAGGCCTGCTCGAAGTCGACGAAAGCGAACTCGCGCCAGAGCGCTCCGTCGCGCAGCAGCCACCCCTCAGGGAACGACGACACGGCGACGTTCAGACGAAGGCGGCGTAGCCGTCGCGCTCGAGGCGGTCGGCCAGTTCTGGCCCGCCGCTGTCGACGATGCGGCCCGCAACGAGAATGTGCACGACGTCGGGCTTCAGTTCCTCGAGCAGGCGCACGTAGTGGGTGATCGCGAGCACGCCCAGGTTCGTCTCGTGCGTGGCCTGTTCGACACGGCGCGCACAGTCGCGCAGTGCGTCAATGTCGAGACCAGAGTCCAGTTCGTCGAGCACTGCGATCTTCGGCTCGAGAACGCCCAACTGCAGTGTCTCGTTTCGCTTCTTCTCGCCGCCCGACAGATCAACGTTCAATGCGCGACTCACCAGGTCGGCGTCGAAGTTGATCCGGCCGGCCTCGTCAGCGATGCGCGCGGTGAGTTCACCGGTGTCGCGGCCGCGAGCGTGAAGAGCCTCCTCGAGCACCTCGTCGACGTGGACGCCCGGCACTTCCGTCGGGTACTGCATCACCAGATGCAGCCCTGCCGTTGCGCGCTTCCATGTCGGCATCGCAAGCAGGTCCTCTCCGTCGAGGGTCACCGACCCGCCCGTCACGGTGTACCCGGGCTTGCCCATGATCACCGCCGACAGGGTCGATTTTCCCGCGCCGTTCGGACCCATCACCGCGTGCACCTCGCCAGAGGAGACGGTGAGGTCGATGCCCTTCAGAATTTCCTTGTCGCCGACCCGTGCGGTCAGCCCCTTGATCTCGAGTGTGCTCATCGCTGTGTCGTCCTTCGGTGTCAGTTCTTGTTCAGTTCGTGCGTGATGTCGACGTCGACCTCGCCGTCGACGATGCTCGCCGCGTACACGGCGACCGGCTGCGTGGCGGGCAATGTGTCGGGCCGGCCGGTCACGAGATTGAAGGCACTGCCGTGGCGGATGCACTCGATCTGCAACGTCTCGCACCACACGATCCCCTCCGACAGCGAAACGTCGGCATGCGAGCAAGTGTCGTGCACGGCATGGACGTCGTCGCCGACACGCACCACCGCCACCGGGACGCCGTCGACGTCGAAACGTCGTGCCTGCCCGTCGACCAGGTCGTCGAGGCGACAAACGCGGCTCATTTGGCGACCTGCCCGGCGAACTCGGCGGCGAGCTTGGCGGCCACGGCATCGCGCAAGGGAGCCGTGTCGACGCCGCGTGGCAGACGGTCGAGCACGTCGTTGAAGAAGCCCATCACGATCAGGCGTTCCGCGACCTCGGGCGGCACTCCCCTGCTCTCGAGGTAGAAGCGGTGCTCTTCCTCGATCGAGCCGACCGTCGAGGCATGGCTGCACCGCACCTCGTTCGTCTCGATCTCGCGGTT
>JBMTOT010000141.1:0-2074 GCA_049442935.1 Ilumatobacteraceae bacterium
GTTGTTCGAGGCGATGTCGGCGTCGACGAGGTGACGCATGAAGAACTCGGCCCCCCACTGCCACGGCAGGTGCAGATCCTTGACGAGGAAACTCGCCACGATCATGCGCACCCGGTTGTGCATCCAGCCGCTTCCGAGCATCTGGCGAATTCCCGCATCGACGATCGGATACCCGGTCTCGCCGCGACAGAACGCTGCGAACCGTTCACGCGCCTCGTCGCCCGAGTCGATCTCGATTGCATCCATCTTCGTCTGCAGGTTCTCCCACGCCGTGCGCGGTTGGTGGTGGAGAACATCGGAATAGAACTCCCGCCACGCGATCTCGGAGCGGAAGTGCTCTGCCCCGGCCGATGCGTCGAGTCGGGCGAGCAACTGCCGCGGATGCACGATGCCGAACTTGAGATACGGCGACATCATCGAGGTGCCGTCGATTCCAGGGTTGTTGCGTTCGTCCTTGTAGCGGGCCATCGCCCGCGCCGACCATTCCTCGTAGCGATCCCACGCCGCCGTCTCCGATGCCCGCATCGGCGCGGCGGCCGACCACCCCGTCTCGCGCCGGGTGCCGACGCTGTGCGACGACGCATCGGCAAACGTTGCCCGAGCCGAGTCGTGCGACTGCCACGACTGCGTGAGCCAGCGCTTGTAGAAAGGCGTGAACACCTTCAGCGCGGTGCCGTCGTCTTTCAGAACGGTGCCGGGCCGGATCACATACGGCGTGTCGGCACGCACGAACTCGACGCCGTTGTTCGTCAACGCTCGCTCGACAGCCTCGTCGCGCACACGACCCCACGGGGCAAAGTCCTCGGTGACGTGGACACTCGTCGCGCCAACGGCCGCGCAGAACTCTGCAACCGCCGTGACGGCAGGACCGTCCCGGTAGACGAGCGCACCGTTCATCGACGCATTCAGGCTCTCGAGTGCCTCGAAGAGAAAGGCCTGCCTGATCTCGCCCGCGGCTCCGAGCAGGGCGTCTTCCCACACGAACAGCGGTATCACCTCTCCTCGGGCCGCGGCCGATGCCAGCGCCCCGTTGTCGGCGAGGCGCATGTCGCGCCTGATCCACCACACCGCAGCCATGGTCACCTCACTTTCCTGAGGATCGGAACACATGCGAGCGTGACCAGCCCGCCGTAGCCGAGCGACCACTCGATGCTCACCGTGTCACCGATCCACCCGGTGATCGGCCCGCCCACCGGCGTCGAACCGAGGAATGCGACGGCCACGAGAGCGAGCATGCGGCTGCGCATCTCGGGCGGCGTGTTTTGCTGGCTGAGTCCGTTCATGGACGCCACGAGCGCAGTGCCTCCCGCTCCGAGCGGCACGGACACGACGAACGCGGCGAGGAGGTTCGGCGCCCATGCGAGCGCGACACACGATGCGCCGTTGACGACCGCGGCCGCGGCAAACCAGCGACCCGTCACCGACGGCAGCCGGGCGGTTGCGAGCGAGCCGACGATTGATCCGATGCTGACTGTGGTGAGCAGCCACGGGAACGCATTCGGGCTCCCCCATCTGACGTCGGACAACTTCGGCAGCACGACGCTGTAGTTGAAGGCGAACGTGGAGACGACGGTGAAGACGATGAACGTGCGCCGCAGGAGGTCGTCGCGCATCACGAACGCGACTGCCTCGCGAACCGGCTTGCCCGTGCGCGGCGCGACAGGCGCTGCGAACATCGTCTCGCGCGTGATCGCCAGTAGAGACCCGAGTACCGCGACGAACGACAGTGCGTTCAGGGCGAACAACCATGACGTTCCGAGTGGCCCGATCAAAAGGCCGGCGAGTGCGGGCCCGAAGATGCGCGATCCGGTCATGACGGTGGTGTTCAAACTCATCGCGTTGGAGATCTCGGCCGGCTCCACCAGTTCGGTCACGAGTCCGCGTCGGGCCGGGTTGTCGATCGCGTTCACCACCCCGAGCACAAGCGAGAGCGCGTAGATCACGGGCGCCGAGATGACCCCGGCGAAACCCACGACTGCCATCGCGATCGCCTGCAGAGCGAGCCCGGCCTGGGTCCAGATGGCCACGGTGCGCCGGTCGTGTCGGTCGGCGAGCCCCCCCCCCCCCCCCCCCC
>JBMTOT010000142.1:0-2004 GCA_049442935.1 Ilumatobacteraceae bacterium
GGCCGGGGTTGCGGAGCTGGCAGATCGCGATCACGTGGATCGCCCAGTTCAGTTGTCGGTTGCCACGTGGGTTCAACCGATGTCGGTGCTGGCTTGCAGGGCGGAAGACGCGTGCGGTCGCGCTCTGAAGGATGTGCGAGCGGCGGCACTCGTGAACTCGACCAACGCCCGTGAGCGCGAAACAGGGCATCTGCAGATCCCGCTGATTTCTACGAGAGAAATCGCCGAATTCTACAGATGCCCCTTGGGTGGAGTATCCCCAGAATTCGCTTTCGGCCTGCTCAGCGGCTGTTCGGTGTGGTGGCTCTGCGTGCCGGTTCACACGTCGGGGCCGTTTTGTTCACACGGTGTTCGGGGGCACCTGAGGGGAGTGCGCAGCGCGAGGGTCGAGGGGTGTGCGGCAGGGATCGCCGCTCTGGGCACCTGTGTTCGTCACGATTCTCCTCGGCCAGCCCTCCGGAGGACGTCGGCGAGGTCAGGTCGTATGGGCATCGGTCGGGTCGCAGGGACGCGTGCTCGCCCCGTGTTGCCGGTCGGGTATCTGCCGACCGCCGACGCCGGGCCGCCGACGATCAGCCTCAGGATTTGGCCGCCCACTTCGCGGACATCACGCGATCGCAACCCGGTAGCGAGCATCGCAGCATGCACTCTGGTATGCGGCAGCGCCCAGGGTTGGCTCAGCACGTGAGCGTCCTCGAGGTGTTGCCAGCAGCAGTCCCAGTCGCCGTGGCGTCGGCACTCCTTGGCTTCGACCAGGAGCGAATCGATCCGTGCCCGGATCTCATCCGTCATCCGTCCCATCAGATCAATCCCTTCGCCAAGGCTCGCCAGCGACGCTGGCGCATGCGGTAGAACCAGCGGGCGTATACGAGGATCACCGGCGTCAGGCACCCCGCCTCGATCTCGATCCGGTCGCAGTACCTGCAGTTCGTGGCGTCGATCGGGGTCACCTCGATGTCGTGGTTCCAGGTGGTGATCACGCCGCCGAACTCGCGGCTGCTCAAGGTGCGTGTGGACTCGTCGATCCGCGCGATGTGGAGGTGGTGACGTGAGAACGGAAGGATCCCGAACAGGAACACCCATCCGACGATGGTCTCACCCTCGCGCCAGTCGTCCTGTCGGTCGGCGATGGTCGGCATCACGAGGAGGCGACGGGTCACCGTTCGAAATGCGGCGGGGGTCTTCACGGCCGCCCAGACAGCGTCGGCCGGCGCATGGAGAGGGGTGGATCGTTCGGCGGTGGCCATGGACATAGAATGCGAGCAATCCTCAGAGTCGTTCCACTCGCATTCGTGCGTGCCGCTCCGTGCTCGATTCACCTCTATCGCCTCGCAAGACTCCACGTCAGGAACGTTCCCGTCGCACGGTCGAGCGCATCCTGGATGCGGCGGCTCGCATTTTCCACGAGCAGGGATATGCCGCGGCGACCACCAATGACATCGCCGAAGAGGCCGATGTCTCGGTCGGCTCGCTCTACCAATACTTCCCGAACAAGGACGCCTTGCTCGTCGCGCTCACCACGCGGCACATCCAGGACACCACGGCCGGCCTGGCCGAGATGCTGAGCAGGCTGGACGCTGAGGTCGGCTTCGACGTGATCCTGCGCGTTGTCGTCGACTTCCTCGTCGAGCAACACGATCTCGACGACCTGCACCTGCTCGTCATGCACCAGGCGCCGCGGACACATGCGATCAACCTCGAACTGGAGCGTGCACGGTCCCAACTGGTCGAGACGACGTCGTACCTCCTGGCGTCGCGTATCGAGGATCAGCAACGGAGGGCTCTGATCGCTCGGATGGTCGTGGCGACGGTCGACGCGTCCGTACACGACGTGATCCTGCGTCAGCCGAAGGGCAACGAGCGCGACTGCGCTGTCGAGCTCACCATCACCACGGCTCTGTCGATCATCGACTCGGCCTGATGCGCCAGTACTGGCCATGGGTTGGACGGCGGGCATGGCCCCAGAATTTCGGTGATGTAACACCGGAATTG
This sequence comes from Ilumatobacteraceae bacterium, assembly GCA_049442935.1. Lineage (GTDB taxonomy): Bacteria > Actinomycetota > Acidimicrobiia > Acidimicrobiales > Ilumatobacteraceae > UBA2093. Next base: position 1,993 of record JBMTOT010000142.1, read on the forward strand.
TGGGAAGACCCC